>CAMARC010000086.1 GCA_945860405.1 Candidatus Kuenenia stuttgartensis
TGACGCGGACGATCCATCGATTGGCGACGACGCGTCCCACGGCGGCCATTCGCTCGGCAAATGCCGCCAGATCGATCCCGGCCAGCCCCGGTCCGGGGGCGACCTGGACAGCATCGCGCCCGCAGAGCACCGTGGCCTGCGTGCCGGCCCTCCCCTCGAGCCAGGGGAAGTCGTTTCCCCGACAGGTCGGGCAGCCGGCCGAGGCCAGCGGCGAAAGATCGACCGAGCGCCAGAGGTTGTCCCACAGATCGCAGACGAGGAGGCGGTTGCCGACGGGCGCCTCGGCGCCGACGATGATCTTCATCACTTCCGCCGCCTCAACCGCGCCGACGACAAGGGCCACCGGCCCGATGACGCCGGCTGTGTCGCAGGTGGGGAGCGCGCCCGGGGCGGGGGGATCGGGGATGAGGCAGCGGAGGCAGGCCGATCTCCCCGGGAGCACCGAGAGCACCCTCCCCTCGGCACCGATCGCCCCGCCGTGGACCCACGGAATCCCCTCCCGGCAGGCAAACTCATTGATGAGGAAGCGGGCCTCGAAGTTGTCGGTGCCGTCGACGATCACGTCGACCCCACCGAGAAGCCGCGAGGCGATTGCTGGAGTGATGTCAGCGACGATCGGCTCGATCCGGCAGGCGGCGTTGATCCGCTGGAGGTGACTGGCCGCTGCCACCGCCTTGGGGAGCCCGGCGGCGACGTCGGCTTCGTCGAAGAGCACCTGACGGGGGAGATTGGAAAGCTCGGGCACGTCGCGGTCGATGATCCGAATCCGACCGACCCCGGCGCGGACCAGCGCCATGGCCACGACCCCGCCGAGGGCCCCGCAGCCGACGAGCGCCACATGCGCCGCTGCCAGCCGCTCCTGTCCAGCCGTGCCGATCGGCGCGAAACGGACCTGACGGGAATAGCGATCGGCGTCGAAAGGCATCGAGTGATCTCCGGAAGAGGCGCGTCTCGACGGCCATTCAGGTGACGAGATACCCGGCCCAATCCCAAGGTTGGTTGCGGAGTTCGGGGCGGGCCCACGCTGCCAGACTGGCCTGGAGCCGGTCACACGCCCCCCGCGCTACGGCGGCTGGCGGCAGATCGATCTCCTTGATCGCTGCCACGAGCGGGAGCGGAGGCGGCTGCTGCCAGGCCCCATGCGGCAGGCCATGCTCCGGCAGCTTCACGACGAGCAGGTCGACTCCACGGCCAGGGAGTGGCGGCGGCGGATCGAGGCCGTCGACCTCCAGACCGAAGAGCATGGTGCCCCGACGCGGGCCGGCGGTGATCGCAGCGACGCCGGCCGAGCCGGAGGGAAGCGTGACGAGGAACACGGCGGGATGCGCTGCCCAGGCTTCGAGGCTTTCCTGGAGCATGCTCAGGTCGACCGCAGCGCCCGGAGATGACCCGAGCCGGATGACGACGGCCACCCCGATCCGGTCGGCCGTGGTGAGCATCGCGTCGAGGCTCGCCGCGGAGGATATGGCGGCCGGATCGCCCACAGCGGGGAATCCGACCACGGCCACGGCCGAGAGCTGCCGCAGTTCGTCGAGCCGCGCGGGATCGGCCTGACAAGCCACCCCGCGGGGAACGTACCGCCGTCCATCGAGCGACAGCGACCGCCCCTTCACACCGAGACGCCGCAGCCCGATCATCCGTCGACCGGAAGCAACAACGTCGTCGCCGCGACGCTGCGTCACCTCGGCCCGGTAGAGATTCGGCAACTCCGGTGTCCAGAAGCCCGGCTCGGTACACACCCCCCTGGCAAGCGGCGGCTGCCCCTCCACCGCTCCCTGATCGACGAGGCTGACCGTCGTGGGGAGCGTGGCGGCAGTGGAGCACTCGGGACCGACGAGGGTCCCGGAGACAACGAGCGCCGGGCCGATCGCTGCGGCTCCGGCGGCGGGGGGCGTGCAGCGCAGCCAGACCTCAGCCCGCATGTCATCGGCGCGACCAAGCAACGGTTGGATCCAGGTGACGGAAGACGGCTCACTCATGACGGCTCTCCAACGGTCCCGAAACGCTTATTGGCCTCAGCGGCAAGCCAGTGGAGATCGAGCTTGCCCGATCCGAGCACCGGGATCGCCTCCACCTCGGTGAAACTGTCGGGCGCCGGGATCCAGAGGTTGGGGAGGCCGCGGGCGGCGAGCCCCCGGCAGATCTCGTGCGGATCGCGTTCGGTCTTGAGATGAAGCACGACGATCCGCTCCCCTTTTTTGGCGTCGGGAACCCCGGCCACGACAGCCATCAGTTCGCCGCCTCCCGAGCCGAGTTCGGCATTCACCGCCTCCTCGATCGGGAGATGGGGCACCATTTCCCCGCCGATCTTGGAAAACCTGCTCTCCCGACCAGTGATGGTGATGAAGCCGTCTTCGTCGAGTTTCGCGATGTCACCGGTGCAGTACCAGCCATCGTGAATCACATGGGCGGTGAGGTCGGGACGGTCGAGGTAGCCCTGCATGACGTTCGGGCCGGTGATCCACAGCATCCCTTCCTTCCCGACGGGCAGCGGCTCGATCGAATCGCGCGCCGTGATCCGGGCGCGGCAGCCCGGGATCGGCCGACCGACCGTCCCCTCGCGGGCATCGGCAGGGGATCCGGGAAGGTGCCTGGCAGGGGGGATGTTGGCGGCGATGAGCGGCGACATCTCGGTCGCCCCATAGGCCTCGCTCGGCCGGATGCCGAACTTCGCCTCGAAGGCGTCGCTCACCTCGCGTGGCAGTTTCTCAGCCGATCCGAAGACCGCCTCGAGCGTCGAGAAGTCCTCGGCGGGGGTGCGGCGGAGGTAGGTGCGGAGGAACGTCGGCGTCGCCATGAGGATCGTCGCATGATATTCGCGAGCGAGGGCGCCGATGGCTTGGGCATCGAGGGGGTTGGTGTGGAAGACGACGCCGGCATCGAGAACCAGCGGCGTCCAGAACGTCGCGGTGTAGCCGTAGGAATGGAAGAACGGCAGAACCCCGAGCGCGACATCCGCCGACGACACATGGAGAATCTGACCGATCGCGCGGACGTTCGACGCGACGTTTTCCTCGGAGAGCACTACCCCCTTCGGGTCGCCGGTCGATCCGGAGGTGAAGATCACAGTGAGGACGTCGTCGGCCCGGAGGCGGTCGAGTCCGAGCGTCCGCTCGAGCATGGCCAGCGGCAGGCAGGTGGCCTGCGTCGCAGCCGCGAGCATGTCGAAGCGGGTCAGCCGCGACTTCAGCTCCGTGGCATCGAGGAGACGCTCGCCGAGGGAGAGCTTGACGCGGGCGAGGAAGACGGGGCTCGAGAGAACCCGCCGCAGCCCCGCTCTCTCGATCGAGAGATCGAGGATCTGCTGGCTCGTGGTGTAATTGAGGTTCACCGCCACGCGTCCCATCAGCACCAGCGCCGCATTGACGATCGCCGTCGCTGCCGTCGGTGGGAGCATGACCCCGACGCGCTGCTCATCGGGGGCGAGGACCCGCTCGAGGACCCGCTTGGCGCAGAGGATGCGGATGAGGAGCGAGCGGCCGGAGAGCCGCGTGCCGAGGGAGTCGGCGACTTTCATCCGCCCCCCGGCCAACCGGCATGCCCGGACGAGGGCGCGGGGGAGCGTGGCGACGCCAGCGGGGTCGGGCCCCGTGCCGAGGAGCGTGGGGGAGGCGCCCGCGGGGGGCGGCGTGGGGACTGCTGTCAGGGGTTGCATGCATCGATCCGGGGCTGAGCTTTCGGGCCAGACTGTTCCGAAGGCCACGGCCCATTAGAATCTGCGGAGTTTTCGCAGGAAAGCCGCCTGCCCTGCCGCCCCCCCGGAATCCATCATGCCCCGCTACCAGCCCGCCCGGATCGAGCCCAAGTGGCAGTCTTGGTGGGAGTCGCACGACACGTTCGCGACCCCCCGCCTCCCCGGGGCCCGCAAGACGTACGTCCTCGACATGTTCCCGTACCCCAGCGGCGAGGGGCTCCACGTCGGGCACCCCGAAGGCTACACCGCCACCGACATCGTCGCCCGCTTCGAGCGGATGCGTGGCACGAGCGTGATGCACCCGATGGGCTTCGACGCCTTCGGCCTCCCGGCCGAGGAATACGCGATCCGCACCGGCACCCCGCCGCGGGAGAGCACGGAGCGCAACATTGCCAACTTCACCCGTCAGCTGAAGATGCTCGGCTTCAGCTACGACTGGGATCGGGTCCTCTCGACCACCGATCCGGAGTACGTTCGCTGGACGCAGTGGATCTTCCTCGTCCTCTTCGATACCTGGTTCGACCCGACGCAGCAGAAGGGGCGACCGATCGCCGAACTGCCGATTCCCGCCGAGGTGTCGGCGCGCGGCGCTGCCGCCATCACCACCTACAGGGACTCGCACCGCCTCGCCTACCAATCGGAGGCCCCCGTCAACTGGTGCCCGGCCCTCGGCACGGTGCTCGCCAACGAAGAGGTGATCGGGGGAGTGAGCGAGCGCGGTAGCCATCCGGTCGTCCGCATCCCGCTGCGTCAGTGGATGCTGCGGATCACCGCCTACGCCGACCGCCTGGAAAGCGAACTCGAGCCCCTCGACTGGCCGGCAAGCATCAAGAAACTCCAGTGCGACTGGATCGGGAGAAGCACCGGCGCCGAGGTCGACTTCGTCGTTGCCACCACCGGCTCTGGTCAAGCCACGTTCGCCGCATGGCAGTCGGCCCGGAACGCCGCGGGATTCCCGGCGCAGCCGGCGGCGGATGCCCTCCGCGTCTACACGACCCGTCCTGACACCCTCTACGGCGTCACCTACCTCGTCGTCGCTCCGGAGCATCCCCTCGTCGACACGCTGACAACGCCCCAACAGCAGGAGGCGATCCGGCTCTACCGGGATGCCGCCGCGCGGAAGAGCGATCTCGACCGCACCGATCTGGCCAAAGAGAAGACCGGCGTCTTCACCGGCTCGCACTGCATTCATCCGCTCACGGGCAAGCCGGTGCCGGTGTGGGTGGCCGACTACGTCCTCGCCACCTACGGCACCGGCGCGATCATGGCCGTGCCGGCCCACGACGACCGCGACTGGGAGTTTGCCAAGACGTTCGGCCTGGAGATCGTCACGGTCGTCGAACCGCTCTCGGGCCACGGCCACGACGGGACGCTGTTCACCGGCGACGGCAAGGCGGTCAATTCTGGCCCCTACACGGGAATGGAGACGCAGACGTTCATCGCGAAGGTGGCTGCTGATCTCGCCAATGCCGGGCTCGGCCGGCCGGCGGTCAACTACAAGCTCCGCGACTGGCTGTTCAGCCGGCAGCGGTTCTGGGGGGAGCCGTTCCCGATCCTCCACGAGCTCGGCCCCGACGGAAAGCCGACCGGTGCGATCCGCGCCGTCGACGAATCCGAACTGCCGGTTAACCTCCCCCACCTCACCGACTTCAAACCCGGGGACACCCCCGACCCCCCCCTCTCGCGATCCCCGGCCGAGTGGCTGTTTGTCGAGCGTGACGGCAAGCGTTACCGCCGCGAAACCAACACGATGCCGCAGTGGGCCGGGTCGTGCTGGTATTACCTGCGGTTCCTCGACCCGCGCAACAGCGACCGCTTCATCGATCCGGCGATCGAGAAGTCCTGGATGCCGGTCGATCTCTACATCGGCGGGGCTGAGCACGCCGTGCTCCATCTCCTCTACGCGCGCTTCTGGCACAAGGTCCTCTTTGACCGTGGCCATGTCTCCCTCCCCGAGCCGTTTGGCAAGCTCGTCAACCAGGGGATGATCCTCGGCGAGATGGAGTTCACCGGCTACCGGAGCACCAAGGGGGGCTGGGTGTCGGCGGAAAAGCGGACGCCCGAGGATGTCGCGGCCAAGCTCCCCGCCGATCAGGTGGAGAAGCAGGGGGAGCACTTCGTCCTCCGCGATTGGCCGAAGATCCGCGTCGAGAGCCGGGCCTACAAGATGTCGAAGGCGCGCGGCAACGTCGTCAATCCGGACACGGTCGTGAAGGAGTTCGGTGCCGATTCGCTCCGCCTCTACGAGATGTTCATGGGCCCGCTCGAAGCGACCAAGCCTTGGGCCACGAACGGCGTCAGCGGCGTCCGTGGGTTTCTCGACCGCTGCTGGCGGCTCGTGGTCGACGACCGGGCCGATGAGGTTGTTCTCTCGCCACAGGTGGTTGACGATGCCCCGACCGACGACCAGCTCCGCGAGCTCCACCGGATGCTCGAGAAGGTCACCAGAGACGTCCCCGCGCTCTCCTTCAACACCGCGATCGCGCGGATGATGGAGTTTGTCAACTATTTCACACCGCTGGAACGGAAGCCACGGGGGGTGCTCGAGCCGTTCGTCGTGGCACTGGCCCCCTTCGCCCCGCATCTGGCGGAGGAGTTGTGGGAAGTGCTGGGGAAGCCGGCGCCGGTTTCCCTCGCTTCTTGGCCAGCGGTGGAGGAGCGGTGGCTGAAGGACGACACGGTCGAGATCCCGGTGCAGATCGGTGGGAAACTGCGGGCCAGGGTGACTGTCCCGGCCGACGCTGACATTCCGGCCCTCGAGGCTGCCGCGGCGGCCGACCCGCGAATCGCCGAACTCCTCGCCGGAAAACAGATCGTGAAGGTGATCACGGTCCCGGGGCGGATGGTGAACTTCGTCGTCCGCGGAGCCTAAAGGCTCACTGAGGGATCGATTTCAAGAGGCCAAGGATTGAAAACCCTTGGCATGCCCCAACAAAAACCGAATTGGCGGGGGTGGCCCGGTTTCCGTAGCATGAGCGGCGGGCGGGTGTCCGACCGACCTCCGTGGAAGGGTGTTTTTCAGCATGAGTGTGCAGCGGGTTCTGGCATTGGTCCTCGGCGGTGGCCGCGGGACGCGGCTCTATCCCCTCACCCGCGACCGCTCCAAGCCTGCCGTGCCGCTGGCAGGGAAATATCGAATCATCGACGTTCCCCTCTCCAACTGCATCAACAGTGGGGTCCAGCGGATCTATGTTCTGACGCAGTTCAACTCCGTCAGCCTCCACCGCCACATCCGCCGGACCTACACCTTCGATCCGTTCAGTGGCGGCTTCGTCGAGATCCTCGCCGCCCAGCAAACACTCGACAATTCCGGTTGGTATCAGGGCACGGCCGACGCCGTCCGGCAGAACATCCGCTATCTCCAGCAACCGGACATTCGCCACGTCCTCATTCTCTCGGGCGACCAGCTCTACCGGATGAACTACGCTGACATGCTCGCCACCCACATGGCGAGGAAGGCCGACGTCACGATCGCCGGGATCCCGGTCCACGAGCAGGCCGCCTCCGGCCTTGGGATCATGCGGCTCGACGATGAAGGGCGCGTCGAGGGATTCCTCGAGAAGCCGCAGACGAAGGAAGAGCTCGACATGGTCCGCACCGATCCGGGGTGGATCGACCGTCAGGGGATCCCGTCGAACGGTCGCTCGCTGATGGCGAGCATGGGGATCTACCTCTTCGACCGCGACTGCCTCCTCGACCTGCTCCGCAAGACCGACTACCAGGACTTCGGCCGCGAGGTCTTCCCGGCGGCGATCCGGACAAAGCGGGTGTTTCTCCACCCGTTCGACGGCTACTGGGAGGACATCGGGACGATCCGTTCCTACTACCAGTGCAACCTCGACCTCGCCGGCAGCACGCCGCCATTCGAACTAGCCAGCGCCGAGGCCCCCATCTATTCGCGCGGGCGGTTCCTCCCGCCGTCGCGGATCGACGGGGCGAGCATCCACGCGAGCCTCGTTTCCGACGGCTGCATCGTCGAGCAGGGAGCGGTGATCGAGAACAGCGTGATCGGCCTCCGCTGCCGGATCGGCAAGAACGTCGTCATCCGCAACTCGGTGGTCCTCGGAAGCGACTACTACGAGACCACTGAGGACATCGCCTCCAACACCGCCCGGGGCCTGCCGCCGATGGGCATCGGGGAGGGCACGATCATCGAAGGGGCGATCGTCGACAAGAATGTCCGCATCGGCAAGCAGACGCGGATCGTCAACGACCACGGCTGGGACGAGATCGGTGACAGCACCACCTTCACCGTCCGTGACGGCGTGGCGATCGTCCCCAAGGATGCGATCGTCCCCGATGGATGGCGCCCCGATCCGACACTCAACCGCGGGGCGTGACCGCAGCCAAGCCCTCCGGACACCCGTCAGCGGATGAGCACAGGGGGCATTTCCCGCGGCAGCCGAGACTCGCGGAGGTAGGGATGGCTCAGGGCCCCCTCGAAGCCGTGGGTCGAGGGGGCCGGCGTCATCTGCCTGGTGCTGGCCGGCCAAGGAACGCTCGCCGGCTCCGCCAGCCCGTCGCTGGTCTCGTCATCCGTTTCCGGGCCTTCCCCCGACATCCCGTCAGGGTCCGTGGTCGACTCGTCACCAGGCTCCACCGGTGTCGTCAGCGACGCTCCGAGGACGGGCACGATCTCCACCTCGACGGCAGGGGAGAGATCCGGGGCAGTGGCGATCAGCGCCGGTTCCACCTCGGTGGGGTCATCCGCAGGCTTCGGCTGCTGGGGAGTCGTTTGGACGATCGGCGGCCAGGGGAGTTGTATGGCCCGGACCGGAAGGATGCCATTGCTTCGGGCTGCAAAGTCATTTTGAGCCACGGAGCCATTGGGCACAGGCCCGGCGTAGTCAAACGGATCGGGGCACATCGTGCAGCCGGTGGCCAAGAGGCCCACAGCCATCGCCGCCAGCCTCATTCCTCGCCCGCCACGGCTGGTGGTGGAGTTCCCGGCATCCATGCTTTCCCCCTGTTCGGCCCGGTGGCATTCGTTCCGACCGGATGGCAACGCCCACCGGCGGCTGAAGATCGTCGCGACGTCGCCTCCCCAGGCGACATCGCGACCGACGGACGGTGCCTGAGAATCGGCCCGAACCCCGTCGACGACAGCCAGCAGCGGCTGTTCCCCCCCAAGACCCACCCATTCAATCGGACCGGCACGACCGGCATCTTGAGCCGAACCGTCACGCCGAGGGTCCCAACCCCGGAATCCGGGAGCGCCGAGGGGAAGATCAGCCGCCAGGGCCTTTGTGGGGCATCTCGATCCCCATCCGGGCCATGAGATGCTGCATGTCGTCCCAGACATCCCGCTTCGCGGCGGGGTTTCGCAACAGGTAGGAGGGGTGGTAGGTGCAGATCACCGTCGCCGGGCCATAGTCGAACCAGCGGCCCCGGAGCTTCCCGATCGTCTCGTCGGTGCGGAGCAGTGACTGGGCCGCCGAAGTCCCGAGACAACAGATGAACTCCGGCCGGATCGCCTCGATCTGCCGCTCGAAGTAGCCACGGCAGTTGGCTACCTCCTCCGGCTCCGGCCGACGGTTCTCGGGGGGGCGGCACTTGAGAACGTTGAGGATGTAGACCTCGTCCCGGGTGAGCGTACACGCCTCGATGATTTTTGTGAGCAGTTGCCCGGCCCGGCCCACGAACGGCTCCCCCGAGGCGTCCTCGTCGGCCCCGGGAGCCTCGCCGAGGAAACAGAGCCGGGCAGCGGGATTGCCGCTCCCGAAGACGGTGTTCGTCCGGGCCTCGGCGAGATGGACACAGGCCCGGCAACCGGCCACTTCCGTGCGGAGGATCTCGAGCGCTGCGACCCGGCTGGCGGCGTCCGACACTTTTGCCCCTCGCTTCGCCGGGGCCTTCGGTGAGACGGAGGCTGGCGGTATCGCTCGGGCGGGCAGCGACGCCGCGTCAGCCGTCGGCGTCTCCTCGGGATCATCGAGGCCGGGCTTCGCGCGGGGGAGATCGAGGACCCCGGCATCGGCGAGGCTCTCGAGACGCTGCTTCACCGCGCGAGGAGAGCGGGGAACAGCACGTTTCCGTCCGCCCCCCGATCGGTCACCTGCAGTCGAGCGGGCCATCGTGGGCAACTCCGGCGGTCTTGGGCGACGGTGCGGAGGGCTCAGAGGGCCCGACGATGACGCTTCGGACCGCGGCCTTTGCCGAGGAGCGCCGCCGACGACGGCTTCTTGGGCGCCTCGGGCTCAGGCGGCGGGGCGGCGGGCTGCCCCTCGGCGGCGATAAAAGCGCCACCGGGGCCCGTCTGCTGAATCGGGGCCGCCTTGGCACGCCGGTCGAAAGCCTCGAAACCGGGGATCTCGTCGCGGTGGAGGAGTTTTTCAATCCGCATCTCAATGCGGGTCAACTGCGGCCCCTCGTCCGGAGCAACAAACGTGTAGGCCAACCCCTCACGTCCCATCCGCCCCGTGCGTCCGACACGGTGAACGTAATCGTCGCAAAACTCGGGGATGTCGTAGTTGATGATGTGCGACAGAGCAGAGACGTCGATGCCGCGGCCGACGACGTCGGTGGCGACGAGGACCTTCACCGCCCCCTCGCGAAACTGCTTCATGACGCGATCACGGACATTCTGCGCGAGGTCGCCGTGGATACACCCCACCTCTTCCTCGCCGCCCTTCCGAGCTCGGTGCCGGGAGAGCCGCTCAAACACCTTGTCGGTGCCACGCTTCGTGCGGCAGAAAATGATCGCCTGACGGGGCTGTTCGCGGTCGAGAAGCCGCTCGAGGAGATCGAACTTCCGCGTCGGATCGACGGTGAAATAGAACTGCTCGATCGTTTCGACCGCGATCTCCCCGGTGGAGAAATCGAGGATCTCGGGATCGCGCATGTAGCGGGTGGCAAGCTTGGCCACCGGCGGCGGAACAGTCGCCGAGAGGAGCAGCGTCTGCCGGCTGTCGGGACAGCGACGGAGGATCTTCTCGATATCCGGGCGGAATCCGATGTCGAGCATCCGGTCGGCTTCGTCGAGCGTCACGATCTCCAAGCCGGAGAAGTCAATCGTCCCCCGACTCATGTGGTCGAGGACGCGCCCGGGGGTGCCGACAACGACAGCCGGATTTTTGGCCAGCTTGTCGATCTGCCCGCGGATCGGCTTGCCGCCGTAGACGGCCACGCAGTGAATCTTCGAACCGTGGGCGAGCTTCTCGAACTCATCCCGAACCTGAACGGCAAGCTCGCGGGTCGGAACGAGGACCAAGGCCCGCGGCCCGATGCCCCCGCGCTCCGAAGGCAGCGACACCCTCTCGAGGATCGGGAGGACGAAGGCACACGTCTTGCCGGTTCCGGTGCGGGCCTGTCCGAGAACGTCGATCCCCTTCAGGGCCCGAGGGATGAGCCCCGCCTGAACGGGGGTGGGGACGGTATAGCCGGCGCGATCGACGGCCGCGAGCGTGGCCGGAGCGAGGCCGAGTTTCGCGAAGTCACCCGCGATGGCGGCGGCCTGCGAGGCGACAGGATTGATCCCGTCGGAATTGGCAGAAGCCGGGCTCCCACAGCTTTGGGCAGCCCACTCTTCGGGCGACCAATCCCTGGAACGCCGGTCGTCACGGGCCCCGCGGCCGGATTCCAAAGCCACTCGTAGTCCTTCCTGGTTCTGTCCTGAACCGCTCACGGCACCCCTCCCCACAGCCGAACCGGCTCCGGAGGGATCATCCGTCCGTGAAAACTACCACGATTGGCGGGGTCAGGCAATCGTCGCTTCGGCTGAGGCGTTGTCTGACGTCCTCGCCAGAGGCCTTGTTTCGCGGTTTCTTTCGCTCTTCAGGCATCGTTCCACGATCTGTTCAACGATCAAAGAGTTTCTTCAGGGCCCACAAGGTCGCCGACCGTCCGGCCCGGGCGATCGAACGCGTCAGCGGAATGTGCTTCGGGCAGACGGCGACGCAATTCTGGGCGTTGCCGCACATCTGGATGCCCCCAGGGCCTGTCAGCGCGGCCATCCGCTCGTCGGCGATCATCTTGCCGGTGGGGTGCTTGTTGAACAGCACAGCCTGACTGACGGCGTGGGCGCCGATGAAGCCCTGATCGAACGCGGCGGTCCGCCGGGCCGCGACTTGCTCGTCGGTCTCCCCTTCGCGTTTGGGGGTCTCGATCCGCGTGAATTGGGGGCAGGCCTCGAGGCAGCACCCGCAGCTCATGCACTCAGCGAGCGGGTAGGCCTCCTCCTGCTCCTCCGGGGAGATCCGCGGCCCGGGGCCGTGGTCGAAGGAGTCATCGACCGGCACCCACGCCTTGACCCGCTGGAGCGAGTGGAAGAGACGCCGACGGTCGACGACGAGGTCTCGAACGACCGGGAACTTCGACATCGGGCGCAATTCAATGCCGTCGGGATGCTCTTCGAGGAGCCGATCGACGAGGGCCGAACAGGCCATCCGTGTCCGCCCGTTGATGAGCATCGTGCAGGAACCGCACACCTCCTCGAGGCAATTGCAATCCCAGGCCACGGGGGCCACCGGGCGACCATCCTGCGAACGCGCTATCGCGGCAACCTTTTGGAGGACGCTGATGACGTTCATGTTCGGCTCCCAGGGAACGTCATGACGCTCCCAGTAGCTCTCCTGCCCGGGGGCGTCCTGACGGAGCACCCGGACCGGGATCGTGCGGGCGGCGGTCGGGCCGCCATGGTCGTCGGTCTTCATGATCATGTTGCTTGACTCCGTGTGTGGTTCGTCACGTCCACCTACCGACCAACAGTCAGGACTGGGCCGCCACGACCCCAACTTCCCGCGTTGCTGCCTGCCCGCCCTTGCCTTCTCGGGCCCGCAGGCGTTCCCTCCACACCTCCTCGATCACCTCGCCGCCAACGAGGCCATAGAGCCGCGGACGGGGGGGGATGAGTGAGGTGTCGATATCCTCGTAGGTGATCTGCGGATGTCCGTCGGCACCGTGGTTTGCGATCGTCGACTTGAGCCACTTGTTCGTATTGGCCTCGAAGCGGTCGCACCATTCCTCGGCCTCGCGACGCTTCCCCTCTGGATCGGTCGCGGCGATCCCCGGCATCTCGAAATCGGGCTTGTAGTGGGCCCCCCGGCACTCGTCGCGGAGGAGGGCCCCCTTGATGATGAGCTTGGCGAGCGGAAACATATCGCCGAGCGACTTCGTGAACACGACGTTTTGGTTGGTCCAGTTGCCGGTGTCGGAGAGTGAACACCGCCGCCACCGCTCCTCGAGGGCACAAACCTCGTCGTAGGCGGGGGCGAGTTGGTCGTTGCGGCGCACGACCGTCGCGACGCGA
Source organism: Candidatus Kuenenia stuttgartensis (assembly GCA_945860405.1). Lineage (GTDB taxonomy): Bacteria > Planctomycetota > Planctomycetia > Pirellulales > UBA1268 > QWOP01. The sequence continues at coordinate 12,942 of CAMARC010000086.1, forward strand.
GTCATCAGATCGCCGAGTTCGTGGTGGATACCGTAGGGGTTTTCACCCCCGCCGCGACGCTGGATCAGAGCCTCGTGCCGCTCCTCCTC
>CAMARC010000087.1 GCA_945860405.1 Candidatus Kuenenia stuttgartensis
ATCGTCAGCCTCACCAGGGCCCCGGCCGACGTCCTCTCCGTCCTCTGGCTGTGGCGCTGGGCCCAGGGGCGAGCGCGGGCGCGGGGCGAAGAGGTGGCCGCGACCGACATCGCCATCGTGCCACTGCTCGAGAAGATCCATGACCTCGCCCACGGCCACGACACGCTCGCCCAGATCCTCGATCAGTCTGACTATGCCGCCCATCTGGCCAGCCGCGGCAACCGGCAGATCGTCATGGTCGGTTATTCCGACAGCACGAAGGACGGCGGCTACCTGGCCGCCTGTTGGGGCCTCCAGGCGGCGCAGGAGAGGCTCCACGAAGCGGCCGCGGCGCGGGACGTGAAGATCACCTTCTTCCACGGCCGCGGCGGCTCGCTCGGCCGTGGCGGTGGGCCGGCGGCGCGCGGCATCCTTTCGCTCCCCTCGGAGTCGCTCGACGGCAGCCTCCGGCTCACCGAACAGGGAGAAGTGCTTGCGGAGCGCTACGACGATCCCCAGATCGCCGGGCGGCACCTCGAGCAGGTCACCTGGGCGACGCTCATCGCCTCCACCACGAGGCGGACGACGCCGAGGCCGGAGTGGACCGACCTGCTCGAGAAGATGGCAGCGCGGTCGTACTCGATCTATCGGGAGCTCGTCGATCAGCCGGGCTTTATCGGCTACTTCGAGCAGACGACGCCGATCGAGGAGATCGAGAATCTCCCCATCGGATCGCGACCATCGCGGCGGCGCGGTGACGCGGGCCGGTCGCTTGACGACCTTCGGGCGATCCCGTGGGTGTTCGCCTGGACGCAGAGCCGCTGCATGATCCCCGCCTGGTACGGCCTGGGGACGGCACTGACGGAAGTCAAATACGACGATCGCCACGGCTGGCAGCGGATCCACGACATGTACCGTCAGTGGCCCTTCTTCCAGGCGACGATCGACAACGCCACCCTGGCGCTTGCGAAGGCCGACATGGCGATCGCGCAGCGCTACTCCGAGCTCGCCGACGATGCCGACGTCCGCCGGCGGATCTGGCAGCGGATCGCCGCGGAACGCGACCGGGCCCGGCAGGGCATCCTCGACATCGTCGGCGGCGGTGAGCTCCTGGCGACGACGCCGTGGTTTCGCCGATCGATCGAGATGCGGAATCCGTTCGTCGATCCGTTGAATCTCATTCAGATCGAGTTCATGCGCCGCCGCCGCGCCGCCCCACCCGCTCCGGGGGAGGACGAGCCGCGTGGCCTCCTGCGCCTGTGCGTCCAGGGAGTCGCGGCCGGGATGCGGACGACCGGTTAGCCCCCGGCCCCTCTCGTACGTTCGCCGTGGCGGTATGATCTGCGATGGTCATCGCCAGCCCCGCGTCCGGGGTCGCTTCGCCCCACGGAGGTCTCATGTCGCAGGTCAAGCATTTCGGTGTCTTCGCTTTCAAACCGGGAATCACCCCCGCCGAGATCGATCACTGCTTCGCCGAGATGCGGGCCATGGTGGGGCGGATCCCCGGGCTTCTCGACATGATCCACGGCCCCTACGACAGCCCCGAAGGGCTCGACGACGGCTTCACGCACGGCTTCATCATGACCTTTGAGAGCGCGCAAGCTCGCGACACCTACCTCCCCCACCCAGAGCACGAGCGCGTCAAAGCGATCGTCGTCCCGTGCCTCGAACGCGTCGTCGTCTTCGACTTCGCCGTCCTCCCGGCCTTCCGTCTGACCGTCTGACCGTCTGACCTATTCCTTTGTGTCGAGTCGTTTGGCCGCCGCGAACAGCGAGAATCCGAGGAGCACGGCGAGCAGGAGAATCGTCCCGCCGATCAGCCATGGATCGCTGAGCTGCCTCGCGAGCCATGGCCGCTCGACTGGCACCACAGCCACCTCCTCGGCCGCGCCAAGCGTCCCCTCGAGGGGCAGCTTCCCGGCGCCGAGGGCGGCATTGATCGCCATCGTGTCGTACTGCGGCGCTGCGAAGGGCTGATGATCGACGCTTCCGACGCCATAGGCCAGCCGGTAGGCCTTCCCTGGCCGGGCGAGAAACACTACCTCATAGGCCGGGCCGATAGCCGTTACGCCGGTGATCTCGAGCGGTTGACTGTCGGCGTTGTCGATCACGATCTCGTAGGCAGGGGAACGAGACTCCGGGATCGTGATCGCAAGCTCCTCGGTGCTGATCCCGCGGAGATCGATGCGGTGAACACCGGCTGCCCCGAGGATCTGCGGTGGGCGGCTGCCGGCCTCACGACTCCTGGTCACGGGCTGCGGGCGTTCCACCCGGGCGGGTCTGCCGAAATTGCGGTCGGCGACCGAGAGCCGCAAGCTGGTGGTCGGCTGCCGATCGCTCGTCACACGCACCCGCGTCCGCTTCTCCTTCGGTTCTTCCTCGACGCGGAACTCCGCGATCGGCAACTCGATGCCGTCGGCGACCTTGATCTCAGCCGCGTCGTCGACATGCCAGGCCTGGATCGAGTCGATCCGGAACGACTGACGCTCGACGATCGTCTTCTCTTGCCGACTCGTCTCGGCATTCCCTTCGAGAGTCCGGACGACCTCGGAGAGGGTCGACTGCTGCTCGATCGTCGGCTCGTCGACGGTGATTCTCCAAGTGCCGCCGGCGGAGCGCCCCTCCGTCTTCGGCAAGGGAACGTCGAGTTGGCGCGTATCCATGAACTGCGAATAATCGAAGAGCAGGAGGTCACTGCAGACGGGCTGCCAGGCCCCGGCCTCGTCGAGCCGATGCACCTCGACGCGCTGCTCGAAGTTGCGAAGCGGTGTCTCGATCCGGAATCCGTCGATCGAATGGGGATGCTTCTCGGCGTCGATCGTGAGCTCGATCTCGAGGCCGCCGCCGGGGAGCGGCTTGAGCCGCGGCTGCTCGACAGGAAACGAACGTCTTACGGTCCGCATCTTCACGACCGCCGCCCGACGGACCATCCGCGACACCTCCTGCCCGGCGCCGTCGATGACGCGAAGGTCGGGAAATCCGCTTTCGGTCGCCGCCGCCACGTCCGCGTCAAGGCGGACAGCGATGAGCTCCTCTCCTCCGGACGCATCGACACTGATTTGGCGCCGATAGCGGAGCTGATCGACCGGGGCGGCGTGAGCGTGGTGCAGGCCGAGCGCGGCGAGGGCCACGACAAGGAGTCTGAAAGGGTAGAGATGGCGGGTCATGCGTCGTTCTCCGTATCGAGATGGTCTGCGGTGATCGGATCGGCGCCGCCGGCTCCCGAAGACGTCGGCGGCTCGACCGAAAACGTCTCGCGGAAGCGGAGGTAGAGGAAGGAGCCGAGGAGGAGGAGAACCCCGAGGATCAAGAAGGCGACGATCCGGTAGAAGGAATCGAGGCTGTCGAGGTCACTGGTGAACACCTTCACCGCGACGGTTGCAAACAGGGCGAGGCCGCAGTAGCGGAGAGCAGAGAGTCGGTAGCGGATGCCGACCACGAGGAAGGCGAGGGCAAAAAGCGCCCAGGTGATCGACACGCCGCCGGCCCGGAGACCGGGGGCGAACGATGTGAGGAACGAATTGACCTCGAGGGTGCTCCAGGCGAGGAGCGTGGCGACCGCGGCGACAGCCGACGCGTGTTGGAGGGTGGCCAGCGGCTTGCGGGTGGTGGACAGGGCGGCGACCACGACAAGGAACCCGGCGACCGCCCCGAAATCGACCAGCCGCATCAGGGCCGCGTGGCCTGTCCAGGCTCCGGCATAGACGAAATCAGGGTCGAGACCCCACGACGGCAAATCCCACAGGAAGACTTTCAGGATCACGGCAGCAACCGCGGCGACGAAGAGGGGAACTCCGATCTGTTCCCCCCAGCCCCGGATCCGAGTGAAGAGGAACATCGCCCCACCGATCCAGAGAATCGTGAGCATCGGCAGGCGGAGCGGCATGTGGAGGAAACCGACGGTGCGGTCGACCTCGAGGTGGAGGTAGATGACCGTCATCGCGACGATCGCAGCCACCGCGACCTCGGCAAACGACGGGAGCGGCACAGCCCCGATGTCGTTGCCCGCCACGATCGGCAGATCGCGGTCGGCCAAGCCGGCCGCTTCAGCGGCGGCCGCGCGCCTGAAGAACCAGGCCGCAATCCCGAGGTTCGCGATCGGGATTCCGAAGGAGATGATCCGGCCGAGGAGGGTGAGGGCGAACTCGCCCAACGGCATGTCATCGACCGCGCTGCCGGGCCGGAACGTCCCCCCGAGATCGAGGACGAAGAACCGGCAGAGGACGAGCCCCAAGACGGCGCTGGCGGCGAGCCGCAGGAACCGGCTCCCGAGCCGTTCGGCCATCCACAGCATGATCACCGCCTGGATCGCCCAACTCGCGGTCACCCACTGGCGGGAGAGGACCAGCGGCATCGTGATCGTGACGAAGAACGACGCCAGGCCAAGGAAGGAGACGACGAGCTCACGGTCGATCATGCCGCGCTTCAACACCATCCAGACGTGGGCGGCGTAGAAGGCGGCCATCGACACCGCAAGCAGCGCGACCGGCTGACGGCCGTACGCTTCTCCGTAAGCCCGGTCGATCATCCCGCTGCCGACGCTAAAGAAGAGCGCGGCATTGAGGATCAGCGCGATGAGGTCGAAGAGGTCGGACTTCACCCCGCGGACGATCTTGAAGAGGAATGTGGCGGTCGAGAAGAGGAGGAAGTAGCCGATCAGGAAGGGAAACACGGCCCAGAACTGGTCCGGAGCGTAGAGCGCTGGATTGCGGATCGCGGGAACGACGAGCCCCCAGGTGCCGACGAAGGCGAGCATATTGACCAGCGGCCAGTTCTTCCGGAAGCAGAGGCCGAGGACACCGCAGCCGAGGACGAGGAGATAGGTGAACAGCGGCGTGAGGCTCGTCGGCGTCGATTCGAGCATGAACGGCGTCGCGTAGCCGCCGATGATCCCGAGGACGGCAACGAGCATCGAATCGAAGGCGACGGCGATCCCGCCGGCGAGGACCGTGACGAGCACCATGAGGGCGAAAGCCGGGGCGGCACCGATCAGATCGAACATCTGATGCGCGGCGAAGACCGCAAAATAGAGGGCCGCGAGCCCCCCTCCCATCAGCCCCTGGCCGAGGGCGTGGTAGCGGCGGCCGAGAAGGCGGGTGCCGCCGACGAGCATGGCGAGGCCGGTGATCACGGTCAGGCCGACGCGAGCGGCAGGCCCCAGATAACCATTGTCGATCGAATACTTCAGAAAGAAGCCGATCCCGAAGAGGAGCGTGATCACGCCGATCCGCAGGAGCCACTGGCTGGCGACAGCAAACTCCGGCGACACCCCCTTCGGCACATGCTCCTCGCCGACGATGATCCAGTTCCAGATTTTCCGGAGAGTCTCCCCGGCGGCCGTCTCGAATGCGCTCGGCTGCCGCGGCGCGGGGGGCGTCCATGGCTTGCGGGAGAGCCCAGCCGGCCCCGCGGCCTCAGCCGACCGGTCGTCGGCGGTGCCCCGGACGTTCACCGGGGTCACCACGCGTTCCGGGAGTGGCGGCGGATTCTGCCAGCGTTTCCCTTCGACGGGTTCGGTCGTCGAAATTGGTAGGCGGGCCGGCTCGATGGTGGCTTCGGCCCCCCCCGCGTCTCTTGTGTTGGCGGGCGGAAGCAGATCGGCGGCCCCAGCTTCCCCAGCGGCGACGGTCGGAGCGGGGGCAGGCGCGGCGGTCGGGCGGCGAAGGCTTTCCAGGCCATCGAGCCGCTTCGTCAAGCGGCGAAAGCCGGCCTCTTGCTCCCTCTCCAGCCTCCAGACTGCCAAAAGGGTCACGATCGGCGCGAGGAAGACGCCAAGCAGGAAAATGCCACCGAGAAAAAGAAGGAATTCCATCGCAACCTCCCCACGCCTGGGATATCTGGGCACTGAAAGCCGGGGCGATATCCCGACAACAATGTCACGCGGAGGTTTCAGCCCCGGAATCACAGGGCCACCGGCCGATCCGGGCGTCTGCCGCCGAACGATCGGTGATGCTAGGCTTGCGAGGCTATCCGGTGCCCCGCCCCCCCTTCGCAAAACCTGCCCCACGGCACTCCCCCGCCATGAGCCTCCCCCCTCTCCGCGCCTCCGAGCACCTCCACGACGTCAAATACGAGATCCGCGGGGCCCTCGCACGCCGGGCCGAGCAGCTCGAACGGGCTGGGCACGAGATCGTCAAGCTCAACATCGGCAACCCCGGCGCCTTCGGCTTTCGGATGCCCGAATCGATGCGCCGGGCGATCGTGGAGAATCTCCACCAGGCCGATCCCTACTCGCACCAAAAGGGGATCTTCCCAGCCCGCGAGGCGGTCGTCATGCAGCAGCAGACGCGGGGCGTAATGGATGTCACGGCCGACGAGGTGTTTATCGGTAACGGAGTCTCAGAACTGATCATGATCGCCATGCGGGCGCTCCTGAACCCAGGCGACGAGGTCCTCGTTCCCAGCCCCGATTACCCGCTTTGGACGGCATCGGTCGTGATCCATGGGGCGAAGGCGGTCCACTACCCCTGCCGGCCGGAAAACGGCTTCGTACCCGATCCCGCCGAGGTGGCGAAGCTCGTCACCGAGCGAACGCGGGCGATCGTCATCATCAACCCCAACAACCCCACCGGCGCCGTCTATTCGCGCGAGGTCCTCGCCGGGCTCGCGGCGATCGCCGAGAAGCACCACTTGGTGGCGTGTGCCGACGAGATCTACGACGAGATGCTGTACGGCGATGCCACGTTTGTGCCGCTGGCGACCCTCGCCCGCCACACGCTCTGCCTCACCTTCGGCGGGCTCTCGAAGATCTACCGGGCGTGTGGCCTGCGGGTGGGGTGGATGAGCGTTTCGGGGGAGCGCGAGCATGCCCGCGACTACCTCGAGGCAGTCGAGCTGCTCGCGTCGCTGCGGCTCTGCTCGAACGTCCCGGGGCAGTACGCCGTGCAGACGGCGCTCGGCGGCCACCAGTCGATCTTCGATCTCACCCGTCCCGGCGGCCGCCTCCATGCCACCCGCGCGGCGCTCCTCGACGCCGTGGGGAAGAGCCGATTCCTCGCGATTCAAGCCCCGGAAGGAGCGATGTACGGATTCGTGCGCGTCCGCACCGACAGACTCGGGGCTGCCGGGGCTGACTTCTTCGATCAGGCCTTCGCGCTCGAACTCCTCGAGCGGAAGCATGTGCTCGTGGCGCCGGGATCGAGCTTCAACGTCCCCTACCGCGACCACTTCCGCGTCACGCTCCTCCCCGACGCGGCCCTCATGGCAGAGGTGTTCGCGCGGATCGAGAGCCTGCTGGCGGAATACGCCGAGACGTGAACGCGAGGCCGATCAGTCGGGGGGCCGGACGCGCACCAGACAGACGCGGCCGTCTGGCTCGGGAGTGACCTCGATCCGCACGCCGAGGAACTGCCGCAGGATTTCGATGTGGGTCGTGGCATGCCGCGAGAGAGGCCCGGTGCGAAAGGCTCCTCCCCGGGCCTTCCCGGAGCCTTTCGGCTGCCACGCGGAGATTCCCAGCGGGAGAAGGATCTGATCGGCGAGGTAACACCCGACCGGCGTTCCGACGGCGAGATGGTCGCGAACCTCCCCGACCAGTTCGTCGGCGACGCGCTCGGCGCTCGTCCCGGTGCGGCCAAAGGCCGTGAATCGCTCCGTGAGCCCGGAAGCTTCGATCTCCACCTCGACGACGTTCCCCGGCCCGTGCGCGTCGACGGCGTCGGTCTGGCCGCAGGCCCGATCCCAGGAAAGTCGTTCGAGGACGCGACGGACCTCCCGCTCGCCGATCCGGGTGGGAAGGTTGCTGACCAGCGCCCGCACCCGCCGCGCAATCACGTCGCCGCGCTCGAGCAGATCGATGCCGGCAAGGCCGTCCCTGGGCTCCACGCTGACAGAAAATCGCCCGCCGCCCGCGGGAAAAAACCCGTGGCGGTCGAGCGTGGCGGTGACGACCGGCCCCATCCTCCGCACCAGCGGCAGGTAGACCCGGTCGAGGAAGTCGAACGTCGGCGCCCAGGGGTTGTGGGTGCCCCCCTCGATTGTCACGGTCGACGGCCCCGGTGCCACGAGGAGCGCCGGGAGGATCGTCTGGAGCACGAGCGTGCCACTGCCGGCGGTGCCGATGCTGAAAGCGTGCGATCCTGCCCGGATCGCACCCGGGGTGAAAGCGATCCGCTCGGAGCCGATCGTGGCCCCCTCAACCTCCGCGTTACTGATCGCCACCGCCGCCTCGACGGCCGTGAGGTGGGCGCGCATCAGCCCGGGCTTGTCGCGCCCGGCCCGGATCCGCTCGATGATCAGCGGCCGGCCGGTGACCATCGCGAGCGCCAGCGACGAGCGGAGGATCTGACCGCCCCCTTCCCCCTGCGCACCGTCGACATGCATCGTCGCCCCGGCTTCAATGGCCTCATCGTCAGTCATCGGCCTTGTCTCCGTCCTTGATGACAAACCGGGCACGCAGCCGGGCCACTTCGCTTGCCAATCCGGCTAGCTTCACGCTCTTGAGCACCTCGTCGAAATCCTTGTAGGCCGCCGGCGCCTCGTCGCGCGGATACTGTCGGCAGTTGCTGAGGATGTCGTGCTCGGCAAACGAGCGGTCGATGGCAGCCTGATCGAGGGAGCGGATCGCCGCCTTCCGCCCGAGGGCCCGGCCGGCGCCGTGGTTGACGCTGTGGCACGACGCTGCGGCCCCGGGATCGGCCACCATGACGCACGACCCGGCCTGCGGATTTCCCGGCAGGAGGATCGGATGGCCGATGTCGGCGTACCGGGTGCCGGCAAGGGCGTGATGACCGGCCGGGAAGGCACGCGTCGCCCCCTTGCGGTGGACCCACGCCGGCTGGCCGGCGACGACCTCGCGGCGGGCGATGTTGTGGCTGATGAAATAGACCAGCTGCCCCTCGATCCCGGGAATCACCTCGCGGAAGGCCTCGAGGACGAGGGCGTTGATGAGAAGGTGGTTGAGCGTGGCGAAGTTAGCGCCCAGCGCCATGTCGTCGAGATAGGCGTCAGCCTCGGGTGTTCCCAGCGGCGCGTAGACGAGCTCCTTGTCGCCCCCGGGAAGCGGGATGTCCCAGCGCGCGAAGCGCTCCTGGAGATCGCGAAACTGCCCCGTGGCAAGCGTATGCCCCAGTCCGCGCGATCCGCAGTGGGAGAGGAACGCCACCTGACCGTCCCGGAGCCCGAAGACATCGGCCGCGCGCCGGGCGCGGGCCTCATCGGCCACGTGGACCACCTCACACTCGCCGAAGTGATTGCCGCCGCCGTAGGAGCCGAGCTGGGCGATCTTCGCAGGGAAGTTGTTGATGCTCCCCCGATCGAGATGACGCTCGAGGCGGGCACCAAGGGCGCCGCTCGTGCCATCGTGGCCATCGTGGCGCGCATCCTCGCAGCGCGACGCCCACTCCGGCGGGATGCCGAGGTCGGTGCAGACTTCCTCGGAGGCCCCTTCCACGAGGAGCCTCCGGCCGCTGTCAGTCGACACCTCACGCCCCTTCTTCACATGCCGCTGCCCGCGGCCGGCGCCGGTGGGTATCCGGTCACAAACGGCCGTGATCAAGGCCCTGCGGACGGTCTTGTCGGCGATCGCCTCCTCCGGGAGATCGAACTGGAGCAGGCTCATCGAGCACTTGATGTCGACCCCGACAGGCCCGGGATAGACGTGCGTCGGCGAGACAAGGACGCAGCCGACCGGGGCCCCGTAGCCGCAGTGGCCGTCGGGGTTGAGGACGAGGTCAGTGACGCCAGGGGCCAGGCGGGAATTGACCGACTGCTGGAGGCAGATGGCGTCGAACGACGCCCGGATCGCCGGCGTGCCGATCACGGTGATCGGCTTCGTCGCGGCGCCGGTGGGGATGATTCCGGTCGCATCACCAGTGGGAATGATCTCGTGCATGAGAAGGCCTTCCGAAAAGTGGGGGCGTTGGCCGGGGCATTCTCCGCCCCGGCGTCTCAATCGACTGCCAAACGGGCTGATCGCCAACGACGGGCGACCAGCGGCGATGTTCGTCTGCACGTGTCGTGCCTCGGCCCGATGCTTTTCGCGATCATCCGCAAGCCAATGAATCACAACGACTTACGCCGAACACACCGCGCCTCGAGCCGCTGCTTTCCACAGGCATTTCGATCCCTTGGACTCGTTGTTTATCTTTACATCTATGACAGCTCGCCGCCCCACCGTTGTCGTCGGAATCCTCGGCCTCCGGCTCGACGCCGGGCAGACGGAGGAGCGTTGGACGCGGTGGCGGCCGACGGTCAGCCTGTGCCAGCACGAGGACCTCGTCGTCGATCGGCTCGAGCTCGTCCACCTGCCGTCGGAGCGTGACCTCGCCGCCGTCGTGGCCGGGGACATCGGCACGGTCTCACCGGAAACGGTCGTCACGTGCCATGAGATCGGCGTCGCCGATCCCTGGGACTTTGAGGAGGTGTTTGCATCGCTCCATGGCTTCGCCCGATCGCTCGAGTTTCGGACCGATGACGAGGACTATCTCATCCACATCACCACCGGCACGCACGTCCAGCAGATCTGCCTGTTTCTCCTCGCCGAATCGCGGCATCTCCCCGGGCGCATCCTCCAGTGCTCCCCTCCCCGTCGCGGTCGAGCAGGCGCAGGACTCTGGCGGACGATCGATCTCGACCTCTCCCGCTACGATTCGATCGCCGCCCGCTTCGCCCTCGAGCAGCGTGAGGATTTGTCGTTTCTGAAATCGGGAATCGACACCCGCAGCCCCGCCTTCAATGCCCTCATCGGCCGCATCGAACGGGTCGCCGTGGCGAGCCCCTTGCCGATCCTCCTCACCGGCCCCACCGGCGCCGGGAAGTCGCACCTGGCGCGGCGGATCTATGAGCTGAAGCGCCGCCGCGAGCAGGTGCGGGGGGATTTCGTCGAGGTGAACTGCGCCACCCTCCGCGGCGATCAGGCGATGTCGGCGCTCTTCGGCCATGTCCGCGGCGCGTTCACCGGTGCCGCGGCCGCCCGAGCCGGCCTTCTCCGCGCGGCCGACCGGGGCGTGCTCTTCCTCGACGAAATCGGCGAGCTCGGGCTCGATGAACAGGCAATGCTCCTCCGGGCGATCGAGGAGCGGCGTTTTCTCCCGGTCGGCTCCGACACCGAAGTGGCAAGCGACTTCCAGCTCTTGGCGGGCACGAACGCCGATCTCCCCGCGGCTGTGGGCGCCGGCCGGTTCCGTGCCGATCTCCTCGCGCGCATCGATCTGTGGACGTTCAGTCTTCCCGGCCTTGCCACCCGCCGCGAGGACATCGCACCGAATCTCGACTACGAGCTCGAGCGGGTCGCCGCGCGGAGCGGGCGGCGGGTGACGATCAACCGTGAGGCCCGAGAACGCTTTCTCGCCTTCGCCGAGGGCCCCGATGCCCCCTGGCTCGGCAACTTCCGCGACCTCTCGGCCGCCGTCGAGCGGATGGCGACGCTCGCCCCCTCGGGCCGAATCGGGCCAGCCGATGTCGACGAGGAGATCGACCGGCTCCGAGCCGCGTGGGAAGGGAGCGGTGCCGGCCGGGCGACCGACGATCCCCTCGCAGCCCTGCTCCCTCGAGAGCAACTTGCCACCCTCGACCTCTTCGATCGGCTCCAGCTCGGCGCGATCGTCGACGTCTGCCGGAAATCGCGGTCGCTCTCCGCCGCCGGCCGTGAACTGTTCGCCGTATCGCGACAGGCGAAGGCGAGCCCCAACGACGCCGACCGGCTCCGGAAATACCTCGCCCGCTTCGGCCTCACCTGGCACGACACCACCAGCTCCTGACCGGCAGGCATCACAGCCAGCGAGACGCAGCGGGCCACGCTGCCACGGGTGGCCGACATGGCCGCGAAAGCAGCACCGCTCACCGGCAGCATCTACCCGGCGGCGCCCAGCATCGTGCCGCTGCACCACACGCGCACGCCTCTGGCCTGGGCGAAGAGCGCCGTCTCGCGTGAGATCGCCTCACAGGCCACAACAGGGATCGCGACCATTCCGGCCTTCCGCAGGATCGCCGCCCGCCGTTCGGCTCTGACGACGTCGTCGGTGTCGCCGGTCGAGGAGACCTCGACGACGACATGACTCGGCACCCCATCGACAAGCCCTGAGGCGATCGCATCAACCCGAAGCACCTCATCGCATTCCTCGCTGTCGAGTACCGACTCGATGGCGTCGAGAACTTCGTCGTTACGAAGGAGCTTGCTGCGTCTGAGGAACCGGCCGAGATAGGACGACAGCCGATCCCGGAACTGGAGCTCAAACGTCCGCCCGACCACCGCATCGGTGCGAATCGAAAGCCGCTCGACCGTGTTCGTCAGCGAACCGAGCGCCACGGCAAGCTCTGAAACTTTTGTCTCTGTCCGAGACTGCGCGTCGGCAAGCTCCGAGACTCTTCCCTCTAATCGTGACTGGGCTTCAGTGAGCCGGGATTGCCCCTCGGCCAATTCCGAGACTTTTGCCTCTGTTCGAGACTGAGCTTCGGCCAGCTCCGAGACTTTTGCCTCTGTTCGAGACTGGGCTTCGGCCAGCTCCGAGACTTTTGCCTCCGTTCGAGACTGAGCTTCGGCAAGCTCCGAGACTTTTGCCTCTGTTCGAGACTGAGCTTCGGCAAGCTCCGAGACTTTTGCCTCTGTTCGTGACTGGGCTTCGGTAAGCCGGGATTGCCCCTCGGCCAATTCCGAGACTTTTGCCTCTGTTCGAGACTGAGCATCCGCGAGCCTGGCGAAGCCAGTGTCCACGACGGCGTTGTGGGATTCGATCGCCGCGCAGAGCTCACGAAACTCAGTCTTCGTGACCGCGTTGCGGGCCTCCTCGAACATCGGCCCGAGCGTGTGGGCGAGTGACTTCGCAGCCTCTTCGCCAAGCGTCAGCCGCAGATCTTCGTAGATGCGGTAGGTGTTCATGAGGGGATGAACTCCGATGCGGGGGCCGTCAGACACTCCGGACGGGAGTGTACAGGCGTCTATTCATGACGTCAAGAAAGTCGCCCCCGAGACATCGAAGCCTTCAGCGCCCGCCGACGGCAAACACATAGTTGCCCGACTCGAGCGCGAGCACCACGCCTGCGTCCGTCGTCTCCATGACCCGCACGCCC
>CAMARC010000088.1 GCA_945860405.1 Candidatus Kuenenia stuttgartensis
GTGGCTTTGGCGTTCGGGGACGACGTTCCGGCCGCTCCGCCGACGTTCCGCAAAGTGGTCCTCACCGACAAGTTCCATGCCGAGGCTGCCGGCGTCGGCGACATCGACAAGGACGGCCATGGCGACGCGGTCTACGGCCCCTACTGGTATGCCGGGCCCGAGTTCAAGGAGCGGCACGAGATCTATCCCGCCAAGGACTTCGATCCCAACCAGTATTCCAACAACTTCATGACCGGCGTCGGCGACGTCGATGGTGATGGCTGGCTCGATGTCCTCGTCAACGAGTGGCCGGGGAAGGAAGTGGCTTGGTTCCGCAATCCCGGCAAGGACAGCGCCACCGTGAAGGCCTCGCAGGGGGGCTGGGGGAAGCATCTCGTCCACCCGGTGGTCGACAACGAGGCCCCCGACTTCCTCGACGTTACCGGCGACGGCAAGGCCGAACTCGTGTTCCACACCGGTGGCGTGCTCGGTTTCGCGACGCCTTCCGACAAGACAGCCACGGAGCGCTGGACTTTCACCCCCTGCTCCGAGAAGGAGAGCTGGGGGCAGTATCAGCACGGCCTCGGCGTCGGTGACGTCAACGGTGACGGCCGCCCCGATCTCCTCATGGCCGGGGGATGGTGGGAACAGCCGGCGCCGGTAGCTGCCGGCAGCACGCCCCCTGCCTGGACGAAGCACCCGTTCGCTTTCGGCACCGGCGGCGCCCAGATGCACACCTATGACGTCGACGCCGACGGTGATCTCGACGTGATCACGAGCCTTGCCGGCCACGGCTACGGGCTGTCGTGGTTCGAGAGCGTCAAGAACGACGGCGGGATCGACTTCGTCGAGCACCGCATCCTCTCCGACAAGGCCGAAGAGACGCTGGACGGGGTGCAGTTTTCGCAGCTCCATTCGGTGGGGCTTGTCGACATCGATGGCGACGGCCTCAAGGATCTCGTCACCGGCAAGCGGTTCTGGGCCCATGGGCCGCAGGGGGATCCCGATCCGGCCGGCAGCCCCTACCTCTACTGGTTCAAGCTCCACCGCGATGCCGACAAGAAGGTTTCGTGGACGGCGCACAAAATCGACGACGCATCCGGCGTGGGGACGCAACTTGCCGTCGGCGATCTCAACGGTGACAAGCGGCCCGACATCGTGATCGGAAACAAGAAGGGTGGCTTCGTGTTCATTCAGGAGGGGACGAAATGACCCGGATTGCCCGTCGGCTCGGCGTTGATCGGCGGACTCTGCTCCTCGGAGCAGGAGCCGCGGCGGGCGTCGCCCTCCTCCCCCGCGTGGGGCGATCGGCCCCGGGGCCCAACGAAAAGCTCCGCGTTGGCGCTATCGGCGTCGGCGGCCGCGCCTCACTCCTCCTCGAGCAGCTTCCGGAGGGAGCCGACATCGTGGCGCTGTGCGATGTCAACGTTCCCCGGGCGCATGCCTTCCGGGAGAAGAAGGGGGCGAATTGGCCGGTTTATGTCGACTACCGCCGGATCCTCGACCGCACCGACATCGACGCGGTGATCGTGGGAACGGGGGAGTTTCAGCGCGTCCTTCCCTGCATCCATGCCTGTCAGGCCGGCAAGGATGTTTATGCCGAGAAGCCACTGACGCTCTACGTTGCGGAGGGGCGGGCGCTGGTCAAGGCGGCCCGGAGGCACGACCGGGTCGTCCAGGTGGGGACGCAGCAGCGCTCGATGGAGATCAACCGGCTGGCGTGCGAGTTCGTCCGCAACGGGGGGCTCGGAAAGCTTCTCGAGGTCCGCGCGGTGAACTACGGCAGCTCCTCTCCGGCTCCGACGCCGCTGCCGGCGGAGGAGCCGATCCCCACCGGCCTCGACTGGAGCGCCTGGCTCAACCAAGCCGCCGAACGGCCCTTTAGCGCCCAGTGGATGGGTTGGATGGGATGGCGTGACTTCGCCGGTGGCGAGATGACCAACTGGGGCGCGCATGGCGTCGATCAGATCCAGTGGGCCCTCGGCGCCGATGCCACGGGCCCGGTGGCGATCACCCCCGTCACTGAGGGCCCGAACGGCCAGGTGGTGATGACGTACGCCGACGGCCTCGAGGTGAAGTTCATCCTCGAATCCGGGCCGATGGGTGGAGCGGTGTTCGTCGGGGAGAAGGGAAAGCTCGAGATCAACCGCAACAAGGTGACGAGCAATCCCCCCGAGATCGCCCAGAAGCTTCTCGAGGCGGTCGACGTCGCCGAGGAGGAGCGGAAGTGGTCCGATGCCCTCGCCCTCTGGCAGGCACGGCACCATCTCCAAAACTGGCTCGACTGCGTCAGAACGCGGGAGAAGCCGGTGGCCGATGTCGAGATCGGTCATCGCTCGGTGACGGTCTGCCATCTGGCGAACATCGCCCGCGCGGTCGGCCGTCCGCTCCGCTGGGATCCGGATGCCGAGCAGTTCATGGGCGACGCCGCCGCCGATGCGCTCCTCGTCCGCGAGCGTCGTAAGGGGTTTGAATTGCCGGAGGCGTGAGCCGTCAGCGCTCGTGAACGAGGACGGCCCAGCCGACGTCGGAGAGCCGCTCGGGGCGACCGAGGATCCGGATCGGCTCGGCGGCCGCGATCTGCGGTCCGGCGCCGTCGCCACCCAACAACTGTCGGAGCGTCCCTGGAAAGAGCCCGATGATCTCGGCATCGAGCCCGTTGTCGCCGCCGTTCTCGGCCTGCCGGGCCGGCTTGCCGAACTCCGCATGCTTGTGGAACGACTCCTTGAGCCGGGCGACGACGTCGGCCGGGGCCCGCACCAACTGGAGGTCGGGGGAGCTCGACAGATCGGTGCGGGCGACCTCGGGATTTTCGAGGACCAAGCCCCCCTTCGGCTCGCCGTCGACCGTGTCGTCGCGGAGGTCGATGACCGCCACGGAGAACGGGGCCCGTGAGGCGTTCCAGGAGCCGATGGCGTCGACCGACCGGAACAGGAGGCCGACGTCGAAGCTCATGAGAAGAACGCCGAGGACACGTCGATCGGCCGCGCCTTGGGCATCGCTCCAGATCGGCGCCGAGAAGGCTACCTTGAGCTTTCCGGTGGAGTCGCTCCGGTAGACCGTCGAGCGGTGGACCTCCGTGATCGGCGTGGCCGTGGCGCCCGGCTCGAGGTCGTGCGGGCCGCCATGGAAATAGTTGCGCCAGGCGAAGTCGCGGCCGATCGTGTCGGCCAGCGGCGCCCGGGATACCTGCACCCCCTTGGCATCGCACACCGTCCAGCTCTCGGCATCGACGGTGTTCTTCGTGTTGGCGGCGATCTCGTCGACGGCGGCCTGAATCGCTTCCCAGGCCTTCCGCCCCGTGGCCGGATCGGCTGGCTTCCCCTCGGCTTCGGCCATCGCTCGGACGAGACGGTTGTTGTCGGCTTCGTATTCGAGGATCCGCCAGCGGGAGTCGATCTGGAGGGCGGCGGTGCTCGCCGCGAGCCGGGCCGCCAGTCGCAGGGCTGTCTGCCGGGAGCGGTACTCGTCGTGGGCCACCTTGCGGAGGAGCATCGAGGACACGGCCGCGCCCACGAGGAGGACGGCCAGCGCCCCGACGGCCAGTTGCGTGACGGTACGATGGCGGCGCGTCCAGCGGGCCAGCCGGCGGAGCGGCGGCTCGCGGTATGCGCTGACGGGATTGTCGGCGAGGTAGGCGTCGATGTCGTGGGCAAGTTCGAGAGGGGTCTCGTAGCGGTCGACTGGATCGCGAGCGCACGCCTTCATGCAGACCGCCTCGATGGCGCTCGACACGCCTCGCTTGACGCGTGACGGCGGGGCGAGCGAGCCGGCGAGCACCTTCTCGCGGATCGCCGCCACGTCGCCGTCGTAGGGGGGGGATCCGGTGAGGAGGTGGTAGAGCGTCGCGCCGAGGCCGTAGACGTCGCTGGCTGGCCCCACCGGGACGGCCCCGTCGTGCTGCTCCGGGCTCATGTAGGCCGGGGTGCCGGAGATCCCGCGCTTCGCCGCCGGGGCTGAATCGAGGGCGATCGTCGGCATCACGATGCTCTGCTCGCCGCTCCGCCGGGCGCGGTCGTCGCGGTCGATCCGCGCGGCGAGCCCCCAGTCGAGGACGACCACCTCGCCGAACTTCCCCAGCATGATGTTGGCCGGTTTGATGTCGCGGTGGAGGACGCCGCGGTCATGGGCGTAGGCGATCGCCTTGCACACAAGCGCGAACTGGCCGAGGAGCTCCCGATAGCGGGCCGAGCGGTCGCTTGCCGCGTCGTGGGCATGGCGGCGATCGTGGAACTCGTTGATCGCCGCGCCGAGGGTTTTCCCCGGGATCAGTCGCATCGCGTAGAACGGCCGGCCGTCGTCCGTGGCCCCGGTGACATACACCGGGACGATGTTTGGGTGTTCGAGTTGGCTCGTGACGGTGGCCTCGAACTGGAAGCTCTCGCGGAGGGTCTCCTGAGAGACGGCCCAGCCATTGAGAAACTTGACGGCCAGTTCGCGCCCCGTTGCCTTGTCGTTTGCGTAGTAGACGTCGCCCAAGCCGCCGCGGCCGAGCCGGCGGTTGACGCTGATCGTCGTCGTGGCAACGACACGGGGGGGGATCTGATCATCGACCGGGCCGGCCGGAGCGGCCGAGTCGTGGGTGGTGGGATCGTCGAGCGGGCGGTCATGAGACATCGATCGGCTCCGGAGACGGTCTCGTAGCGCCGGAGTGTAGCGGCCGGTGGAAAGCGCCTTCCATGGCGATTTTCCGCCGCGCGGTGGCTGTCTGCCGCCTCAGCGGCCGTTCGAGTCGCGGAAGCGCAGGGCCAAGGCGGTGCCGGCGATCCCGGCGCCGAACATCCCCAGGAGGACCGCCAGCGGAACCGTCGAGGGGCTCCGCCACTGCTCCCGCCCGAAGAACCGCTCCGCCATGTCGACCGGAGGAGTGCCCCCGGGGGCCGTTGTGCCGTGGCCAGTGGACGGCTGGGCGAGGGCTCCGTCAGCGGCGGACGTGGCGGCGGCGGATGAGGAACCGTGCGACGCCGGAGGGACACCTGCCGGGGGGACGAGCGTCTTCTCCGTCGCCGCGCGGACGCGGTCGAGGGAGTCGTTCATCCGGGCTCGCTCCGATTCGATCTTCTCCTGCATCTCGCGGAGCTTCCCTTCGAGCCGATCGCTCGCCTCGCGGCTCTTCTTTTCGAGCTCCGCTTCAATCGCCTTCACCCGGCTTTCGACGTCGGCCTTGGCGGCATTCCCCGCCTCCTCGCTTTGTCGCTTGGCGGCTGTTTGGGCTTCCTCCATCTTCGCTTCGATCTCGGTGCGCATCCGCGCGGCGGTCGCCTCCGATTCCTTCTGCGCTTCGGCCTTGGCGCTTGCCGTCTTGGCTTCGACTTCCGTGCGAACCTGATCCCGTGCCTCGGCGCTCTCCCGGCGGACCTGCTCCTGCGCTTCCTTGACGCGCAGCTCCATCTCCGTCTTCATCCGTTCCGCCGCCGCTTCGCTCTCCTTCTGGGCCGCGGCTTTCGCTTCGGCCACCTTCGCTTCGATCTCCTCCTTCATTTTCGCCGCCGACTCGGCCGACTTCTTCTCGAACTCGGCCTTGGCGTCGGCGAGTTTCTTCTCCGCCTCGGCCCGCATGTCGGCTTGGATCTTCTGGGCCTTCTCCTCGAGCAGCTTCTTGGCCTTCTCGAGCTCCTGCTTCGCCCTCGCGGCTGCTTCCTCGAGCTTCTCGACGATCTTGCGGCGGCCGGGGAGGATGAACGGATGGCCCCCGCCGTTGCCGGCGAGACGGAAGGCATTGGGAATCCCCGGTCCGGTCGTCTCCTCGGGGGATGGCGCTGCCGCTGGGGGAGCCTCGAGGGCCGGGGGTCCGTGGACCTCGGGCTCGGGCGCTGCATCCGCGGGGGCGGGCGCGAGTTCGTCGACCGTGCTTGGCGCCGGTTCGGGCCGCGGCACTTCGCCTCCCAAGCGGATCCGCGGTCGCAACGCCGCCTCCGGGACGACGAGCCCTTCGAAGGCCCAGCGCGACGGCATCGCTGCGGCGAGCGGCTGGGTGAGCGCGGGGAGATCGGCGAGGGGGACGAGGATCCCCCCAAGAACGATCATCGGCAGGAGGAGGACGGGGAGGACCCCCGAGGCGGCCTCGGTTGTCCGCAGCGTCGCCGAAATGAGCAGGCCGAGCGCCCCGCCGGCCAGCGCCGCCGCGTAGAGCATCGTGAACACCCACAGCCACGGGCTATCGATCCGGCAGGCGGGGGCGACGATCGCCAGGAGGAGGAGGCACTGGATCGCCGCGATCCCGAGGAGGACCGTCATCTTCGAGGCGACATAGGCCCCGATTGAGAGCCCCACCATCCGTTCGCGCCGGTAGATCGGCCACTCGGTGACGATCTCGCGCGCCATGCTCGAACAGCCGAACCAGATCGCTGCCAGGGCGGTCACGAACAGGGTGGTGGCCATGTTGACGCCGATCTTCGGCCAGGTGTCGGGGGTTGGCGTGCTCCGCACCACCTTCGAGAACACCGCCGCGATCAGCAGCCCGACGATCGGGGCCTGTGCGAAGAGGACGGCCGTCCCCCAGCCGTCGGCCGCCTTGACGGCGATCATCCGCTTCACGAGCGTGATCCATTGGGTGAAAGGCGCAGTGCTGCGGGGGAGTCGCCGCGACCGCGACGGAGGAGCCCCGGCATGTGCGGAGGCGCGCCGGTCGACCCAGATCGACTTCGCGACCGACGATTCCCACTGCCGCACCCATTCTGCCGCCGGCCGCTTCGAGAGGCCGCGGAGGAGCCCGTCGACGCTCGTTGGCGGCGGGGATCCCGAAAGCTGGGGCTCGAAGAAGGTGATCGAGTCGGGGAAGGCACGGCCAAACCACGCCAGCCTTCCCACCTGCTTCGTCGATTCGTCGCGGGCGATGACGGCGACGGCGTCGAACTTCTCGAACGCCTCGAGGCTCGGCTGGTGAATCGTGACGAGGATCGTCTTTCCGGAGTCGGCGAGCTTCCGCAACAGCTCGATGACCGACAGCGCGTCGACGCTCGACAGGCCCGACGTCGGCTCGTCGAGGACGAGGATCGGAGGATCGGTGAGCAGCTCCATGGCGAGGTTGACGCGCTTCCGCTGGCCGCCGCTGACGCCCCGCTTCCGCTGGTCGCCGACGCGGGTCTTCTCGGTGCCATCGAGGCCGAGCTGGTGGATCACGGCGTGGATCCGGGTCTCGATCTCGGTGTCGGTGGTGTCGCGGGGAAGCCGGAGGCGGGCGGCGTACCACAGCGCCTGCCAGACGGTGAGATCGGCGTGGAGGATGTCGTCTTGTGGTACATATCCGATCCTTCCCCGGAAGAGATCGTAGTGGTCGTGGAGGTCGAGCCCGCCGATGACTAGTCGCCCGGAGGCGGGCACGGTTTGGCCGTTGAGCACCGCGAGCAGCGTGCTCTTTCCGGCGCCGCTAGGCCCCATGATCGCCACCATCTCGCCGGGCTGGACAACGAGCGAGACTCCCTCGAGGAGCCGTCGGCCCGACGCGTCGACGGCGACTTGATCGGCTTCGATGATGTCGCGGTCGCCCCCGGCGAGCGGCTCGAGCGATCGGGCGTCGGGGCTGAGCCGATAGCGCTGGTCGGCGATCTGCACGATCGACCCGGGGGAGATCTCGGCGGCCCGCTCGATCCGCCGGCCGTCGACGAACGTGCCGTGGGTGCTCCCCAGATCGCGGACGAAGACCTTCCCGCGCTCGACGCTCACCGAGGCATGGAGCGCCGACGCGAGCGGCCGGTCGAGGGAGACGTCGGCCGAGGTTCCACGGCCGAAGGTCACAAGCGCCGCGTCGTCGAGGTCGATCGTCCCTTCCCCGGGGGCGGCGGCGGTGGTCCGGGTGAGGAGGTCTTCGAGCGCCGTGGCGGGAAGGCGGGCATTGCCGAGCGTGATCGTGTCGCCGACGTCGATCCGTTCCCTTTCCACGCGCCGCGGCGGCACACCGACGAACGTGCCGTTGCGGCTTCCCAGGTCCTCGAGCCACAGCCCCTCCTCATCGACGACCACCCGCGCATGCCGGGCGGAGACGCTCGGAGCCTTGACGACGACGTCGTTTCCCGGGGCGCGGCCGAGGAGGATGATCCGCCGTGGAGACGAAGTGGCGTGGGGGGATGACGGGTTGCGGTTCATGAGTCGGTGCGTGACGGGGGGAGCGTCGGCGGTCGGAGCGCATCGTTCTTACGTTTCCAGGCTAGTTTGCCCCTGTCGGCGGTGCAAAAAAGCGGTCTGTCGCGCTGGTCCCGGGAGAGCGATTTCCGGTACAGTTGCGGTTTTTCCCTCACGATCCCTGCAATCGTCCCCTGCGACCGATCCCACCGACCGACCCCGAGCAGAAGCGCCCCGATGCACGAACTCCCCAAGCACTACGACCACGCCTCCGCCCAGGCTCGCTGCCGAACTCTGTGGGATTCTGCCCGACTGTGGCACGCCGAGCCTGCCGGGCCGGGGGACCGTCGCCCCGTGTTCTCGATCGTCATCCCCCCGCCGAACGTCACCGGAGCCCTCCACCTCGGCCACGCCCTCAACAACACGCTCCAGGACATGCTCGTCCGGACGCGGCGGATGCAGGGCTTCCTCACCCTCTGGATGCCCGGCACCGATCACGCCGGGATCGCCACGCAGGCCGTCGTCGAGCGCCGGCTCCTCGAAGAAGAGAAGCTCTCTCGCCACGACCTCGGCCGGGCGAAGCTCGTCGAGCGGATCTGGGCCTGGAAGGAGCAGTACGAGAAGCGAATCCTCGGGCAGCTCCGCGACATGGGGGCCAGCTGCGACTGGGATCGCGTCCGGTTCACCCTCGACGATCAGTGTGCGCTTGCCGTGCGGACGGCGTTCCTCAAGCTGTTCCGCGAGAAGCTCGTCCGCCGCGGCAAGCGGCTCGTGAACTGGGACACCTTCCTCCAGACCGCCGTCAGCGACGACGAGGTGTTTCACGAGGAGGTGAAGGGTCACTTCTGGCACATCCGCTATGACGTCATTGATCCGCTTCCTGGCGAGCCGAAAAGTGTGACGGTGGCCACGACCCGCCCCGAGACGCTCCTCGGTGACACCGCCGTGGCCGTCCATCCCGATCCGGCCGCCGCCCTCGATGAGGCCGAAAAAGCCCTCCGTGCGAAGCGCGCGGAAGCCGCGGCGAAGGACCAATCTGGCATC
Organism: Candidatus Kuenenia stuttgartensis; assembly: GCA_945860405.1. GTDB lineage: Bacteria > Planctomycetota > Planctomycetia > Pirellulales > UBA1268 > QWOP01. Next base: position 9,085 of record CAMARC010000088.1, read on the forward strand.
GATCGCGACCTCGAGGCCTTGGCCGCCCGCCGCGTCGAGATCCTCCCGGGGCTCGTGAAGCTGGCGGCGATGGCCAACGCCGGCCGCCACGTTCGTCTGCCGCTGCTTGGCCGCGCGGTGCCGCTGGTGGCCGATGAATGGGCCAAGCCGGAGCTGGGATCGGGCTGTGTGAAGATCACCCCGGCCCACGACGTCAACGACTACGAGGTTGGCAAGCGTCGCAATCTGCCGATGATCAACATCCTTCTCCCTGAAGGCCGGCTCAATGCCGAGGCGGGCCCGTATGCGGGGCTGACGATCCCCAAGGCCCGCACGAAGGTCGTGGCCGATCTCGAGGCGGCCGGCCAGCTCGAGCTGGTCGAGGATCGGCTCATCGAGCTGGCTCATTCCGACCGCTCAAAGACGCCGATCGAGCCCTACCTCGCCGATCAGTGGTTCATCCGCATGGACGAGCTCGCCGAGCCGGCCCTCGAGGCTGTTCGCAGCGGAAAGCTGAAGATCGTTCCCGAGCGCTACGCGAAGAGCTATCTCGATTGGCTCTCGGAGAAGCGCGACTGGCCGGTGAGCCGGCAGCTATGGTGGGGCCACCGGATCCCGATCTGGCACGTCAGCGGCGTCCGCGAAGCGGCGCTTGCCGCCGCGTTTGCCGGACGGACGAGCGTCGCCTGGCAGCCCGATGGGACGGCCCTCGACGGCGACGGCCGCGGTGGCTGGTTTGTCTGCACCTCCGATGAGACGCTCGGCGTCGACACGATCGACGGGCAGCCGATCGTCCAAGACGCCGACGTCCTCGACACCTGGTTCTCCTCGGCGCTCTGGCCCCATTCGACGCTCGGCTGGCCGGAGCAGACGTCGGAGCTCTCCACCTTCTATCCGGGCTCGGCGCTCCTCACCAGCCGCGACATCATCACGCTGTGGGTAGCGCGGATGGTGATCATGGGGGTGTTTGACACCGGCGCGCTCCCCTTCCGGGAGGTCTACATCCACCCCAAGATCCTCGATCGCTACGGCGAGACGATGAGCAAGAGCAAGGGGAACGGCGTCGACCCGCTCGACGTCATCGAGGCCCTCGGTGCCGACGCCCTCCGCTTCGGGATGACGACGCTCGCCACCGAGACGCAGGACGTGCGGATGCCGGTCGAGTTTCAGTGCCCGGCGTGCGAAGCGCGGATCGAGCAGACGGTGCAAAACCGCATCCAGCCACGGATCGAGTGCCCGAAATGTAAGAAGCCCTTCAAGACGCAGTGGGCCCAGACCGAGGCCGATCTCGGCCTCCCCCGCGGCCCGGCCCTCTCGGAGCGCTTCGAGGCGGGGCGCAACTTCTCCAACAAGCTCTGGAACGCCACCCGATTCGTGCTCATGAATCTCGAGGATTTTCAGGCTGGCGACCTCGCCGGAGCTGGGGGCGCCTTCGAGGCCCTCGAGGATCGCTGGCTCGCCAGCCGGCTGGCGAGCGTGACTGCCGAGGTGAATCGCTGCACCGACGAATACCGCTTCGCCGATGCCGCACGGGCGCTCTATGCCTTCACGTGGGACGAGTTCTGCAGCGCCTATCTCGAGCTCTGCAAGTCGCGCTTGAGCGACCCGGCCACGCGCGATCAGGCGCGGTCGATGCTCCTCCTGGCGCTCGACACGATCCTCCGCCTCCTCCATCCGATCATGCCGTTCCTCACCGAAGAGATCTGGCAGCATCTGGGGGAAGTGGCCCCGAATCGTCGCCTTCCGTGGGATCGTGGCGAGGCACCGGCCACGTCGATCATGGTGGCGAAGTGGCCCGAGCCGCCGCCGGCCTGGGTCGATCGGCGCACCGAAGATCAGTTTGGCACGTTCCTCGCCGTCGTCGGGGCAATCCGCGAGATCCGCTCGCGGCAGAACGTCCCCCCGAAGACGAAGCTGACGGTGCAGATCCGAGCTCCCCGCTCCACCGCTGAGCTCCTCGCCCCGATGCGCGGGTCGATCGAGTCGATGGCCGGGGCGACCCTAGGCATCGTCGGCCCGGATGCCACCGGGGCGCCCGGCGCCGCCACCGCGGCGGCTGCCGGCTGCGATCTGTTTGTCGATCTTGCCGATCTCATCGACGTCGGCGCGGAGATCGCCCGGCTCTCGAAGGAAAACGAGAAGCTCGCCGGGCTGATTGCGGCCAAGAAGGCGAAGCTCGCCGACGAGAAGTTCGCTGCCCGGGCTCCGGCGAATGTCATCCAGAAGGAGCGCGAGCAGTTGGCGGAAATGGAGGAGCGGCTCGTCAAGGGGACGGCCACGCTTTCGGAGCTTTCGGCCCGGAAGCCGGGCTGAACGCCTCTCCGGGATCGGAAGGACCGACGCGTGTCCCGCCGATCGGCTTGAGGTAGACTGAGGGCAGTTCGCGGGCGGGCGAACGGTGGGGCGACCGACGGTGAATGTCACCGATCGCGAGTCGCCGGACCGGTCAGTCGAGTCGGAGGATCGTCATGAGCGTCCAGATGGAACTCTCCCGGATTATCATCAGCGAGATCAACGATCAGCAGGTGGTGTATCTGAAGGAGGTCGAGGGAGACCGCACCTTCCCGATCCTCATCGGGCTCTTCGAGGCGACGAGCATCGATCGCCGTGTGAAGCATCATCCCTCGCCGCGGCCGCTGACGCATGATCTTGTCGTTGCCGTCGTCGACAGCCTCGGCGGTGAGCTTCAGGATGTCGTCATCTCCGAACTCAAAGACCACACCTACTACGCCGTGATCCGGGTGCTCAAAGGGGGCGAGGTGATCGAGATCGACTCGCGTCCCTCCGACGCGATCGCGATTGCCGTGACCTGCGACCCGAATCTGCCGATCTACGTCTCGGAGGAGGTCCTGGCCGACGTGCTGGGCTGAAACGATGCCATCTTCCGTCGTGCCCGGGTGTCAGTTCGCCAGTGACAACACCGCCGGCTACTGCCCCGAGGCGTGGGCGAGCCTCGAGCAGGCGAATGCCGGGACGGTGCCGAGCTATGGCGACGACAAGTGGACGGCGCGGGCCTGCGAGCTGATTCGTGAGGTCTTCGAGCACGACGCCGAGATCTTCTTCAGCTTCAATGGCACGGCGGCCAATTCGCTGGCGCTGGCCGCGATGTGCCAGTCGTATCACTCGATCCTCTGCCACGAGGTGTCGCACGTCGAGACCGACGAGTGCGGGGCGCCGGAGTTTTTCTCCAACGGCACGAAGCTCCTTCTCCTCCCGGGAGAGCGTGCCAAGCTCGGGCCCGACGCGATCCACCGGGCCGTCGAGCGTCGGCGCGACATCCACTTCCCCAAGCCACGGGTCGTGAGCGTGACGCAGGCGACGGAGCTCTCCACCGTCTACTCTGTCGGGGAACTCGCGGCCGTGCGCGACGTCTGTTCTCGGCACGGGCTACGCCTCCACATGGACGGGGCCCGGTTTGCCAACGCGGTCGCCGCCTTGGGCGTGCCGCCGCGGTCGATTACCTGGGAAGTCGGGGTCGACGTGCTCTGCTTCGGTGGCACGAAGAACGGGATGGGGATGGGAGAGGCGATCGTGTTCTTCAACCGCGATCTCGCCGATGAGTTTGCCTGGCGCTGCAAGCAGGCGGGGCAGCTCGCCTCGAAGATGCGCTATCTCGCTGCGCCCTGGGTGGGGCTCCTCGAGAACGGCGTGTGGCTCACCAATGCCGCCCGGGCCAACGCCGCGGCCTCCCGGCTCGAGGCGGGGCTCTCGTCGATCCCCGGCGTGGAGATCCTCGGGAGGCGCGAGGCCAACGCGGTGTTTGCGAAGCTCGCTCCGGCCTACGCGGCTGCCCTGCGGGCGAAGGGCTGGAAGTTCTACGACTTCATCGGTGCTGGCGGCTGCCGGTTCATGTGCTCGTGGGCGACGACCGACGCCGAAGTCGACGCCTTCCTCGCCGACGCCCGGGCCACGGCCGGGGTGTGA
>CAMARC010000089.1 GCA_945860405.1 Candidatus Kuenenia stuttgartensis
GTCGCCTGGACCGTGACCTTCCAATCCCCCGGCTCGTTGAAGTCGGCGAGCACCCCCGCATACGACTCCTCTTTCTTCGCCAGCCGCAACGGGCGCGAGACCCCTCCCGGTGAGGTCATCAGCGCTTCGAAGGCCGCCTCCGCGACCCCACTGCCGTCAGGCTTCGAAAGGCCCGTGTCGAGGGGAATCGTCGCACCGGGGGCCACGCGGCGCTGCGCCAGGCGGACCCACAGCGAGTCGTTGCCGGAGTCGTCCTGTTTGGCGAGCCAGAGGACCATCTGTCGCCAGAAGCGCCGGTGCTGCTCGCCGCCGCCCTGCATGGCCCACCGCCATGTCGAATCGGCGGCAAACGCGAGCACGCGCCCCTCACCAAACTCGCGGGCGACAAGCAGCGGCCTGCCGTCGGAGGTGACGGCCAGCGGCTTCGCGTTGGGAACGAGTCGTCCCAGGTCGTTGGCGCCCTCGAGTGGCGGCAGGGCCTGCCAGGCGGCGCGGGTTTCCTGATCGGTGGGCCCGAGACGGAGGATCGAGACGCCGCCGAACCGCTGATCGGGGATCATCTTCAGCGGACCGGGCAGGTGGAGCCCCGGGCGGATCGGCTGGTCGAACGGCTGTCGCGCCAGTTTGTCGGACTCGAAAGGGAGCAATTGGCCGATGGCCGTGCTTCCCCAGCCACCGGCCTCGAAGGCGTGGAAGCCACCGAGAAAACCGATTCCCGCACCGCCGTTGACCTTGGCGACGATGGCGCCGAGATCCTGAGGAGACAGCGCCGAGGCATCGAGGTCGCCGATGAGAAACACGTCGTATCCCGCGTCGAGCTTGCGGCCGAGATTGAGCGGCCAATTCCGCCGACCGGCGGCGTCGATCCACTCGAAATCGACCTGCATGTCGGGACTCGCGGCGAGAACGCGGCGAAGGAATCGCTGCTCGACCCGCAGCGCTCCTTCGAGATAGAGAACCCGCAAGCCCCCGTCGACCACCTCGACGAACGTCGAGAGTTCGTTGTTGGTGAGGACCACCTCCCCCTCCTGCGGCTCGACCACGAGCGAGAGCTTCCGCTCGCCGAGGGCCTTCGGTGTCCACGCGAGGCGCACCGCCTCCTCGTTGACCTGCGGGCCGCCACGGACAACCGTCCGGGCGACCTCCTCCATCGCCCCGCTCTCGTTCTCTGCCAGGAGCTTCACGACCACGTCGCGGTCGGCGAGACCGTCGAGGCGGATCCGGCCGGCGACTTCGAGGGTGTTCTTCAAGTAAACCGTCTCGCCGACGGAGAGATTGGTGACCGCGGCATCGCGCCCCTGCCCGCCGCCGCGCTGCTGCCCGAAGGTGACGCTCCACAGCGGCACGGCCGCATCCCCAAGCTTCCGCGCGACCCCCTGTGGCGGCTGGTCGCGCGGCGGGTAGGCATGTTGGGCGCCGTCGGAGAGCACGATCACCCCCGCCAGCGGCCGCCCGGCCGTGGCCCGCAGCGCGTCGTCAAGGGCGGCGCCGATTGCCGTCTGGTCGCTCGCCGCCCCACGCTGCCAAGCGCCGAGCGGAAACGGCTCTTCCGCCGTCCCAGCCACGGGGCGGGCCTCACGGTCGAAGGCCCAGAGACTGATATCGACATCCCCCTCGGCCACGAGTTTGGCGGCGGCCGGGCGGGCGGCAGCCAGCGCCGCCGTCATCTCTTCGAAGCGCGTCCGCCCCGCAGCCCCGTCAACGACCGTCATGCTCTCTGACGCATCGGCAAGCACCAACAGCGTGCCTTGTTGGCGAGCCTGGCGGGTCGCCACGAGCGTCGGCCGCAGCAGGCAGGCCACCAGCGCCAAAAACGCGCCGGTGCGAAGGAGCACCAGCGCGAGCCTCCGCCCTGCCGGGACGCGCGAGCGATCGGGGCCCACGGCCACGAGCACTGCCACGAGCGCGAGCGTCACCAAGGCAACAAACCACCACGACACGACCGGATCGAAGTCGAGCGATAGCTCCTCGAGGACGAGTGCCACAAGCGGCGTCATGCGTCGCCCCCCCGCACGGCCATCCCGGCGCCACCCGGCAGCGGCGGCGGCGGCGCCCCCGAAGCCCCTGCGTCACCGGCACCCGCACCAACATTGGGCACGGCTCCGACATCGTCCCGTGGCGCGTAGAAACGGTTGGCGACGATCCAATCCCCGGCCATTGCCAACGCCGCCAGGAGGATGAACCACCCCGACAGCTCGGCGCCGACCCGTTCGAGCTTGACGTCGCGCACCAGCTCGGCCTCGCTCTTCGCGAGCCGATAGCCTGGCCCCAGCGCCGCGACGAGGCCGGCGTCGGCGAGCCGCCGGGCGTCGATGCTCTCGGCGGTGAGATTGGCGCTGAATCCCCGCACGACCCCGCCGACATCGCCGCCGGAGCGCACCCGGTAATTGCCCGGCACCTGGGTCGTCGTCACCGTCACGGTGCCGCGGCGTTGGTCGACCGGCGCGGGGAAGTCGTCGCCACCGGGGGTGCTCACGAAAGCCGTTGCCACATCGCGACGCTGGAGATGGACGACGGCCGAGGCGCCGGCGGCGATGTTGCGGTCGTCGGCGGTGTCGACAGCATGAAGGAGCGTCTCGTTGGCGAGGATCACGAACGGCCATGGCTCGAACCCGGTGGCGAGCATGTTCCAGGCGTCGGGATCGTCGGCGGCCTGCGACACCGGCGTCGTCACCGTGACGACCGTCCCCTGACCGACGCGATGTTCGAGGATGGCCGGAAGCCCGTTGCGGTACGACACGACCGGCACCGCCGCGTCGGCCATCGCATCGGGGCCGGCGGCCCGGGGCGCCGCGCCGTTGCCATCGGCCGCCGGATCGTTCGGCTCGAACTCCCACAATCGCTGAATCGGAAAATCCTGCCAGGGGACGGCATCTCCGACGCGACGGAAGGGACTGAGGATCGGGTGATCGAGGTTGGCCGGCGCGAGAAAATTATCCTCGCGGGGGTTGCGCCAGACACGGACGATCCTCCCGCCGAGGAGCTTCTGCGCTGCGTCGGAATTGAAACGCCCGGCATCGGCGGCCCGCGGCCCGAGCCAGACGACGAGCCCCCGGCCGCCAGCCACCCACTGCCAGAGCAGGTCGAGCGTGCGGGGCGTGAGCGGCGGCGGATCGGCAAGCACCATCCCCTCGTAGCCGTCCCAGGGGGTGGCATCGAGCTTGCCGATGTCGATGAGCGTGGCGTCAAACCGCCCCTTGCCCGCCTTCCGCAGCGCCGCCGGCGCGATCGCCTGGAGGAGGAATCTCCCGGTATCGGCGGCCGGTTGGGGGGCGGCGATGAGAATCTTGGCTGGCGTGCCAACCTCGACGGTGAAATAGCGGGCGTTGTCCGCCTCCATGTCATCCGATCCATCGAGGACAACCCGCCCCTGCCGCACCCCCGGCTCGAGGCCGGTGACCTCGAAGTCCACCTGCCCGGCCTGCCCCTCCTTCCACGCCACCGGCTTCACGGCCCGCCGCGCGTACCGCCCGTCGGCGCCGAGCATCTCCACCGCGACTGGCCGATTCGCATCGGGGCCACTGCGCCGAGTCTCCACCGTGACGCCCAGTGTCGCGCCGGCCGTCGGCTGGTCGGTCGACAGATCGACCGCCTCGAGCGAGTAGTTCTGCGCTCCGGTGGCGCCGACATCGACCCACAGCACCGCCGTATCGGCGTGCGTCGCGATCAGATCGGCTGCGGTCCGCCCCTCCCAGGCCCCCTGGGAGCAATCGGTGAAGACGAACATCTCATGGCGGAGCTCAGGAACGGTGTCGAGGAGTCGGAGCCCCTCCTGCATCGCCGCCGGCAGCGTCTGCGCCGCGGCGCCGACGGCCAGACGATCGACGCGGGCCAGCGCCGCTGCGACCGTGGGGGAGAATGACACCGGTCCGCCCCCGGTGTCGATCACCGCCACCTGACTGGCCGGCGGGAGCTTCGCGGCCAACGCCCGGGCCAGGGCCGCCGCTTCCTGAAGACGGGTGCGGTTGGCCTGCCGCAGTTCCATCCGCGGGCTGGTGTCGAAGACAAGGACCGCGGCCACCGGTTTCTCGCCGTCGGCAAGCCATCCGGCCCCACGGAGCGTGGGACGGGCCAGGGCAAGCGCGAGCACGGCCAGCGCGGCCATTCGCAGAAGGAGGAGAAGAAGGTGGCTGACGCGGAGACGGCGCCGGTTGGCGGCCGCCCGCTGGCGGAGGAAGCGCATCGCCGGAAAGGCCCGCGGCACCGGCTTGCGCCGCATGATGAGGTGGAGGATCACCGGCACGGCCACGAGAGCGGCCCCGGCGAGCAGCGCGGGAGTGAGGAACGACAGTCCCATGGAGGGGGCGGCTTCCTAAAAACGATTCCGGCGACTGACGAGATACTCCATCAGGGCGCGGTCGAACTGCATGCTCGTGTCGAGCGGGACGTAGTCGATCCCGGCGTGGAAGCAGGTGCGCCGGTAGTCCTCGCGGAAGGCCTGCACCGCCTCGAGGTATTCCCGACGGGCGCCATCGGCGTCGACGACGAGCTTCTCCTCCGTCTCCGGCTCCGTGAACTCGACCATCCCATCGAACGGGAAGGCGACCTCCGCCTCGTCGAGGACATGGAACAAGATCACGTCGTGCCCCCGATGCCGCAGTCGGAGGAGCGCATCGCGGATCGGCTCCGGATCGGCGAGCAGATCGCTGAACACCATCACCAGCGAGCGGTGGCGGAGCATGGCCCCGATCTGGATGAGGCTCCGCGCGATGTCGGTCCGCCGCGAGGGCTTCACTTTGGAAAGGACGGAGAGCACCTGCGCGATCTGCGACCGCTTCGACCGCGCCGGGAGGCTCGAGTGGAGCTTCTCGTCAAACACCATCAGTCCGCAGGGATCCTGCTGGTGGATCATGAGCCAGCAGAGCGCGGCCGCCAGTGAGATCGAGTAGTCGAGCTTCGTGAGCTCCTGGCGATGGGTGTACGCCATGCTGGCGCTGGCGTCGATGGCGAGATACCCGGTGATGTTGGTCTCGGCCTCGAACTTCTTGACGTAGTGCTTGTCGGTCTTGGCGTAGACGAGCCAGTCGATGTCCTTGGGATCGTCGCCATGGGTGTATTTGCGGTGCTCGCTGAACTCGACCGAGAAGCCCTGGTAGGGGCTGGCGTGGAGCCCCTGGAGGAATCCCTTGACGATGAACTGCGCGCGGAGATCCAGCCGCGCGATCTGACGCACGACCTGGGGCTTCAGGTATTCCTCGACCGCACGCACCATGGAGTCCGTCGCCAGGGAAAGGGGACCGGCGCGGGCAACGAGCCGCGCTGTCATCCTGCGGACAACCCGCAGGGATCACTTCACGAGCTTGGGGATCTCCGGCTCCGGCACCTCACGGACGAGCCGCTCGACGATCGACTCGCTGGTCAGGCCGTCGGCCTGAGCCTGGAAGTTGGTGGCGATGCGGTGGCGGAGCACCGGCACGGCGATCCGCCGAACATCGTCGATGGAGACGCTGAAGCGGCCGTCCATCGCTGCCATCGCCTTCCCTCCCTGGATGAGGAACTGGCCGGCGCGGGGACCGGCGCCCCAGTCGACGAGCTCGGCGACATAGGACGGGGCCTGCGGATCCTTCGGCCTGGTGGCGCGGACGAGGCGGGCGACGTACTTGACGACATACTCGCTCACCGCCACGCTCCCGACGAGCTTCTGGATGTTGACGATCGCTCTCCCGGAGAGCACTTTCCGCACTTCCGGCTTCTCCGACCGGGTGGTCGCCATGAGGATCTGCTCCTCCTCGCTGGCGGAGGGATAGCCGACCTTGATGTTGAACATGAAGCGGTCGAGCTGCGCCTCCGGGAGCGGGTAGGTCCCCTCCTGCTCGATCGGATTTTGCGTGGCGATCGTGAAGAACGGATCGGGGAGCTGGTAGGTCTCCTGCCCCACAGAGACCTCGCGCTCCTGCATCGCCTGGAGGAGGGCCGCCTGCGTCTTCGGTGGCGTGCGGTTGATCTCGTCGGCGAGGAGGATGTTCGTGAAGATCGGCCCCTCGACGAAGCGGAAGCTGCGGCGGCCAGACTCATCCTCCTCGAGGACGTTGGTGCCGGTGATGTCGGAGGGCATGAGGTCGGGGGTGAACTGCACTCGCTTGAAGCCGACGTCGAGAATCCGCGCGAGCGTCGACACCATGAGCGTCTTGGCGAGCCCGGGCACCCCCTCGAGGAGACAGTGGCCGCGGGTGAAGATGGCGGCGAAGAGTTGCTCGATGACGTCGTTTTGTCCGACGATCACCTTCTGCAGTTCCTCCTGCATCAGCTTCCGGTGCTGGCTGAACTCGACGAGGATGTCGTCGAGGGATTTGGGTCGCGGGGTCGTCGACACGGAGCAGTTCCCTCCTTGGCGGGCCCCCGCACCGGTGACAAGGAACGGGGAGACTCAAGTATCGGCCTGGGCACCAAACCCCGCAAACCGGCCGCGTGGCACGGCGGTTTCCCTGTCGGCCGGTAGACTTCAATGAGTTTCCGGAGGGAAAGGCCATCCCCTCCTCGTCACCGCCCCGGGGTTTCCCGATGCCTCCCCGCCGTCTCCTTCTTGCCGTGCTGGTCGCTGCCATCGTCCTCGGCGGCACCCTCATATCGAGCCGCGTCGGCCTCTCCGCCGACCGCGAGGGGGCGAAGGTTTCCCCGGAGAAGATCCAACGGTCGATCGAGAAGGCCCGCGACTGGCTCCTCCGGGAACAGGAGCCCAATGGCTCCTGGCAAGTGGCGATGCGGGCCGACGACACCCGTGTCGGCGCCACGGCGCTGGTCATGCTAGCGCTGGCCAATGCCGGCGTCGCCTCCGATCACGCCCAGATGCAGCGCGGGCTCGAGTGGATCCGTCGCCAGAAGCCGGAAGAGACCTACTCGGTGTCGCTCCAGACGATGCTCCTGGCGATGCTCTCGCCCGAGGACGACCGCGCGATCCTCCAGCGGAATGTCGAGTGGCTCGAGGGAACGCAGGTCTCGCAGGGGCAGGCAACCGGCTCGTGGTCATACGGCAGGGCCAAGGGGACGGGCGACAATTCCAACTCCCAGTTCGCGCTTCTCGCCCTCCACGAAGCCGATCGGGTCGGGGTCCGCGTCAAGCAGGAGGTGTGGGTCCGGGCGCAACAGTACTGGGTGTCGTGCGCCAATGCCGACGGCTCGTGGGGCTACACGATCGGCAATGCCGGCGGCTCGGGAAGCATGACCTGCGCCGGCATCGCTAGTGTCTGGATCACCTCCCAGCATGTCGGCGCGCCGGCAGCCCGCGCGACGCGTGATTCCGTCGCCTGCTGCGGCGGCGGGGCTTCACCGAAGCTGGTGGAGCGGGGGCTTGAGTGGCTCGGGAGGCGGTTCTCGGTGGTGGAGAATCCGATGGCGGGCCAGACCTGGCTCCATTACTACCTCTACGGCTTGGAGCGGGTCGGCCGGTTCACCGCCCGACGGTTCATCGGCGACGCCGATTGGTATCTCGAGGGGGCGAAGATGTTCATCAGCACCCAGGACAACCTCACCGGGGCGTTTCGGGGGGGGCGAATCGAGGATCCGGTCGTCGCCACGAGCTTCGCGCTGCTGTTCCTCGCCAAGGGGCGCAGGCCTGTGATCGTCGCCAAGAGCCGGCACGCCCCCGACTCCGACTGGAACAGGCACGGCCACGACATCGCCCATCTCGTCGAGCATGTCGAATCACGCTGGAAGAAGGACTACCCCGCCGGGCTCTCCTGGCACATCGTCGAGACCCAGACGGCGACGCTCGAGGATCTCCTCCAGGCGCCGGTGCTGTGGATCTCCGGCAAGTCGGCCTTCGAACTCGGCCCCGACGCCGGCCCGCGCCTCAGGCGCTACATCGACGAGGGGGGCTTCGTGTTCGCCGAGGCCTGCTGCCCGTCGAGCGGCGATTTCGATGCCCGCCTCCGTCAACTCGTCGGCGAAATCTTCCCCGAGCCCGAGTACCAGCTCCACCTTCTCCCGCCGGAGCATCCCGCCTGGCATGCCGAGGAGATCGTCCCGCCGGAACTCCACCGGCCGCTGCTCGGCGTCGACTACGGCTGCCGCACCTGCCTGATCTACGCCCCGCCCACGGATCTCGAGAAGAACGCCGCCGCGATGCCGAGCCTCTCCTGCCTGTGGGAGGTGGGGGAGACGCAATCCCGGGCGCTTCCCGCGGCGATCCGCACCGAGGTCGAGGCCGCCCTGGCGATCGGCACCAACGTCATCGCCTACGCCACCAACCGGGAGCTGAAGCGGAAGGACGAGCTATTCACGCTCGATCTCCCTCAGGCAGCCAAGGCTCGCGACCAGTTCGACCGGGGCCAACTCTCGATCGGCAAGCTGCGCCACTCCGGGATGTGCGACGCGGCGCCGGCGGCGCTGGCAAACATCCTCCGGGCGGCGGCCCGCGAGCTCGGTGTCCGCGTCGACGAGCAGCCTCTCCTCGTCGATCCTGCCGAGCCGGGGCTGTTCGACTATCACCTCGTGTTCATGCACGGGAGGCAGGGCTTCACCTTCGACGCCCCCCGGCGGCAGCGGCTGAAAGCTTTTCTCGAGCGGGGGGGCACGCTCCTCGCCGACAGCGTCTGCGCCTCGCCCGGATTCACCACCGCCTTCCGGGCGGAGATCGCCGCCATCCTCCCCGAGGCAACGCTCGAGGAGATTCCCGCCGATGACCCGCTCTACACGAAGGGGGAATACGGCGGTTACGACGTGCGCTCCGTGACTCTCCGCGAGCCTGCCGGCGGCGGGGACGGCCCGATGACGGCCCGGAAGCGGCAGGTGCCGCCGAAGCTCGAGGGGGTGCGGATGGGAGACCGCTGGGCCGTGATCTTTTCCCCCTACGATCTCTCCTGCGCGCTCGAGAAGCAAAACTCGATGGAGTGCACCGGCTACAGCCGCGACGATGCCGAGAAGATCGCCCTCAACATCCTTCTCTATTCTCTGAATCACTGACCACGTCGCCACCCTCTCGCGTCACCGGCGGGCGGGAGCCACTGGCGGGCAGCGTCGATCAGCTCTCCGAATCGCGGTCACCGCCGGTGAGGTAGCTGGCGTAGTAGATGAGCGTCAGGGCGCTTTGGAGCGTCGCCGCGACATACGTCCACGCGGCCGAGTTGAGCACCTTGTTGACATGCGGCATGTCGGCGCCAGGGACGATGCCGAGCGCGACGAGTTGCCGCTTGGCCCGGTTGCTGGCGTCGATCTCCACCGGGAGATTGACGAGCTGGAAGAAGACCGTGGCGGCGAACAGACCGATCCCCACCCAGGCCATCGGCCGGGAGGCAAACATCAAGCCGATCATGAACACCGTCAGCCCGAAGCCGCTGCCGATGTTGGCGATGCCGACGGCGGCGTTCCGCAGCGACATCAGCGGATAGCCGGTGTGGTCTTGGAGGGCGTGGCCCGCCTCGTGGGCGGCGATCCCCACCGCGGCGAGCGACCGGCTGGAGTAGACGGCATCGGAGAGGCGGAGCACCTTCGTCCGCGGGTCGTAGTGATCGGTGAGCGTCCCCGGCACCTGCTCGACGGCAACCTCCGTGGCCCCGGCCGAATCGAGGATGTGCCGTGCGGCCGCGGCCCCCGACAGGGGCGCCGGCTCCTGCGACGCCGCCGCGAACGTGGCGTGAACCCGCCACTGGGCCCACATCGCCAGGAGCATCGCCGGGGCGATGGCGAGCATGTAGGCGGGGTCGAAGTAGAAAAATGGCATCGGGATTCCTGATGGCAGTTGAAAGGGGACGCGTCACGGCGGGGACGGCACCACCGCAGCGACGAAGCTATTCTAGGGGGGGACGCAAGCCGTGAGCTATCGGCTTCTCCCGCTCTCTCCCTGGCGACAACGCCTGCTGACCGTCTCCATGACCACCTTCTACGGACCGCTTGCCGCGCCGGTTCACTTGTGTCGCTGCCGGCTGCCAGGCTGGCCGACGCTGACCCTAATCGTCCTGGCAGGGATCGCCGTCGGAGCGGCCCCAGGATGCAGCCCCACGGCCGACCCAGCGGTCGGCGGGGCTGCCGAGCGGGCCAGCGACGGAGCGGATTTGTGCGCGCGGATCGACCGGGCCCTCGCCCACGCCCGGGACGGCCGTCTCCTCGACCAGCGGGTCAACGGTGCCTGGCAGGTCGTCCATGGCATCCTCGCCTTCGGCGACGAACTCCCGCTGGCCACGGCCGACGGGAAGAGGACGGCGCTCGCCTGGCTGCTCGATGGTGGGGCCTTGCGCGGCTGGCGGTTGCGGCCGGGGAGCCAGGGGGTGGCTGCGACGATCGAGGAGGGGAGCACGACCGGCCAGGGGCATCCCGATCAGTGGATCGGCTACCTCGCCCAATGCGGCCTCGACGGCCTGTCCGTCGACACGCCGATCTCGGTCAACGGCAAGCCCCACACTCTCCGCGATCTCCTCACCCAGGCCCAGGCCGACATCCGCCCGGGGCGTGAGGCGACCTGGACACTCATGGCCCTCTCCGCCTGGCTCCCTCCGGAGAGCTCGTGGACCTCGAGCGACGGCCGGACATGGACGATCGAGGATGTCGTGGCCATGGAGGCGGCAGCCGACATCGATGGCGCCGCCTGCGGGGGATGCCATCGGCTCTTCGGCCTCGTGCAGGCCCTCGCTGCCCACCGGGCCGGCGCCGCCGGCAGTGAGCAAGGCAGCGAACGCGGCGGCTGGGCCGACGCGGAGGCGAGGATCGAGGCGTCCATCGAAATCGCCCGCCGCCACCAGCAGCCGGACGGCAGCTTCTCTGTCCACTTCTTCGAGCGTCCCGGCACCTCCGCCGATGTCTTTGCCCGACTCGGGGCCACCGGGCACATCTTCGAGTTCCTCGTCGCGGCCCTCGACGACGAGCGGCTCGCCGAGCCGTGGGTGACGCGCGCAGCCACGAGGCTCGTCACGCTCCTCGAGCAGACCGCCGATGTCGACGTCGAATGCGGCGCGCTCTACCACGCCGTCCACGGCCTGCGGCTCTACCGGGAGCGGGTCTGCGACGCTGTGGTGAAGTGAGCAGCGCGACACGAATCGTCGCCCCCCCGCAGCCGGCACCTCGCCCGGCCGGGATCCTTCCCCCCGTCGCCATCATCTGTCAGACTCGACCCCACGGGACGAAGGAACAGGGCGACGCCGTCGACGGAGCGGGCTGGTGCACGGACTGATCTTCTTCTTTCTGCAGAAGTTCATCGCCACGCCCCCATCGGGCGGCGCGTCGCTCCAGCCAGACGGTCGCGCCGGGCAAACCTCCCGGCCATCGAAGACGACCGAACGATACCTCCCGTCCGGCATCTACCCGGACGAGGCCGCCGTCGCCATGCTGGGGTCGATCGCCGACGACACAGGCGAGAGTCTCCCTGACGTCGTCGAGCGGTTCGGCGAGTTTCTCGCCCCCCACCTCCTCAAGGTGGCCGGCACGGCCGTCGATCCCGCGTGGACGCTGCTCGATCTCATCGAGCAAACCGAGGGGATCATCCACTCGCTGGTTCGAGCAAAGAATCCCGGTGCCAAGCCACCGGTTCTCGAGACGATCCGCCCCGATCCCCACGAGCTCCATCTCATTTACACCTCCGCACGCCGGCTGTGCCGGCTGGCCCAGGGACTGATCCGCGGCATGGCCCGCCACTACGACGAGGTGGTGGAGATCGAGGAAACCTCCTGCATGCTCCGGGGGGATCCTTTCTGCACCTTCGTGGTCCGCACCTCCGCGGAGGACACCGGCGAGCATGGTGTCCGCGAGGCGGAGACGGTCATGCTGGAGCGGGGGGGCGTCGGCCACGGCGAGTCCGGCAACGTCGTCATCCGCGTCGCGGCCGAGGAACCGCTGGTCCCACGGACGATCGGAGGCCACCGCATCATCCGTCTCCTCGGTAGCGGGGGGATGGGGCGGGTATGGCTGGCCCACGATGAACGACTCGACCGCGACGTGGCGATCAAGGTGATGCTTCCCGCCAAGGCGATCGAGCCGACCTCCCGCGAGCGCTTTCTCCGGGAGAGCCGGGCCGCGGCACGGATCGATCACCCCCATGTCGTCACCATCCATCACGTCGGTGAGGAGGGAGGCCTTCCCTACCTCGTGATGCCGTTCCTCGAGGGGCGGTCGCTCGCCGATCATCTTCGCCACGAGGACCGACTTCCGATCGCGGAGGCGCTGCGGATTGCCCAGGAGATCGCCGCCGGTCTCGGTGCAGCCCATGCCCACAACCTCGTCCACCGTGACATCAAGACCGACAACGTGATCCTCGTCGGGCCGGCCAGGCGTGTCCGGATCATCGACTTCGGTCTGGTTCGCGAGGCGAGCGCCCCGAGTCACAGCCTCACCCTCGATGGCCTCGTCGTCGGCACGCCGTCCTACATGGCACCGGAGCGGGCAACCGACGGGGACGTCGACGCCCGTGCCGATCTCTTCGGTCTCGGGGTGATCCTCTACGAGATGCTCACCGGGCGGCTGCCCTACGAGGGGCGCTCCTTCGTGGCCGTGTTGGCCGCGATCGCCCGGGGGACGCCGACACCGATTGCCGACGTAGCGCCGGAAGTTCCGCCAGCCGTGGCCGATCTTGCCATGCGATTGATCGCCCACGATCCCGCCGATCGACCGGCGGATGCCGATGCCGTGGCGACGAGCCTCAAAGCCCTCCGCCGTGCCGTGATCGGTTGACCGCTCGCCGCGCCTTGGGTCAGCCCCCGGCGCGGACGGCCGCGAGCTCGGCGGCGACCGCGGCGACGAGCACCGCAACATCGCCGTGCCAGTCGATGACGGTGCTGTGCTGCGATTTCATCCGCTTGCACTGCGCCGTGCCGGCGGTGAACTCGTCGCTACCGATGACGAGCGCCAGCGGAAAGCACTTTTTCGAGGCGACTTTCAGCTGCTGGCCGACCCGCTTCGGCTCGGCCGCCATCTCCACCGCCATCCCCGCTCTCCGCA
>CAMARC010000090.1 GCA_945860405.1 Candidatus Kuenenia stuttgartensis
CAGCAGGTCCGCGGCAGCCCGCTCTCCCGCGTGTTCGTCAGCGATGCCGGCAAGCCGTTCCAGATCCTCGGCGATACGTCGCTCGGCTTCCTCGCACAGTCGATCCGCGCCACCGACATCCTTTGGGACCGCGTCTGGCAGCTGGAGCGCGAGAACTTCGGCGACCAAAATGGCTTTTACTTCGTTCCGATCACGAGGGTCGTGCCGCTGGAGGAGGATTCTCACGCGCTCCATCCGGTGCTCCAAGCGGAGGTGGCATCGATCCGCACCGACCTCGACCGCTTCTCCGACCTCGAGGTCAACACGCTCGTCGGCCACGGTTACGAGGTCGCCCGCAGCGTTCACCGGCGGATGCTCGTGGTCGGGCAGAGCCCTGTCCACGACGGGCCCGTGTGGCTGCCGCTGCCGGGCGATCAGGCGCTGCGCGGCCAGGCCCCCGGTGCGCCGGCAGTCGGGGAGGAGCCCTCTGACCCGGCGGAAAGCCCGTCAGGAGTCGGCACGGATGTCCGGGCGGCCGCGTCGGCCCTGCGAAGTGGCACTGCCCGCACCGGTGGCACAAACCCTCGGGCCCTTCTCGCGGCGACCCTACGGCGATCGAGCCGCCGCAAGGTGTGGTCGACGCTCCTCGACTTCCGTGATTGGCCGAGCTGGATTTACTTGGCCCTCGGGCTTCTCTTTCTGGTCTGGTTGCCGATCCGCTTCTGGCAGATGCACCGGCATGAGCGGATGCTCACGAGCGTCATCAATTCGATCGCCAAGGGCGACCCCGATATCCGTCTCGTCCTCGATCTGGTCGAGAACGATCCGCTCCGCGACTGGAGGCCGATCCCCGTCACCGACTCCGACGAACTCGCCCCCGTCCACGTCGGTGACATCGAGGTTCTGTCGCGGAGCCGGATCATCGACCTGCGGAAGACCTGGGTCGGCCAAGGGGCCCGCGACGGGCAGGGGATTGTCCAGATGCGCGATCGGCTGACGCTCCGCATCCCGGAGGGGGCGAGCGATCCCTCGATCACGTTGCGGACGGCGAACGTCGTCCGGGAGCTCGAATACCGCCAGCCGCGGAACCAGCCCCAGATCGTCGTCCGCCGGGGATTCGAGGAGGTGGACGGCGAGAAACTGGCCCGCTACGAAGTCACGTGCGATCTCGCCTCAGCCTCGCGCGGGGTGCCGGTGACGATCGAACTGGCGACGAACGTCCGCTTCCCGAAGCTCCTTCCGGGGAGGATGCCGTTCCTGCTCGACCATCCCACCGATCTGCTGACGGTATGGATGCTCTTCCCCGAGGACCATCCCTACCACACCTACAACCTCCTCCGACATCCGCGCGGCAAGCCCGACGCCATCGAACCGCTCTCCGCGCGGTACACGATCGATCATCCCTACGGCACGCTCATCGGCTGGTCGGTCATCAAGCCCGACCCGGGCACCGTCTACGAGTGCCGCTGGACCAACGACTGACGTTTTTGGCCAGGGGCCGACCCATGCGCTGGGGTGGGAGGGGTAATCTGCGTGGCTCGCGGCGACCACGACTGCGGCTTTCGCCTTGCCGCGACCTTGCCGCCATGGCTATGGAGAAGGGGTCATTTCCGGCTCTCCGCCCCGCCAGAGGTGCTCCGTCGTGCGCCGCCACCCCTCCCCGATCCGGATCCGCTGCTTTGCTCCATTCCTTGTCGGGCTCGCCCTCACCCTCGCCTCCTGCCGGGTGTGCGACCGCTGCCTCGCGCCGCGCGAGATCGTCGTCGACCGCCCGATCGCGGCACCGGAGCTGGTGGCGCTGACGCAGCGCGCCCCGATCGAGCGGGGCAAACCGCGAAAGGTGCTCGATGGCGCCGGATGGGTGTTCGGCATCCCCGCGAAGATCATCCTCTGGGATCGTCGCGTCGAGAACCACCGCGTCTCGGCCACCACCGAAGGCACGATCGCCGAGTACCTCGCCGACAATGATCTCGAACACGTCAAAGTGCGGATCAACCAGTACGCCCCGCTCGAAGATTGGCGACGGTTGCGAGAGAACCGCACCGTCGGCTGGCCGCTCCGCTACACGATCGGGACCCTCTCGGTGGCGGCCGAGGCCGTCTTCCCGGGCAGGCTCCTCGGCGGCGACCACTACAACCCCTGGACCGCGACGATCCATCTCTACAGCGATGTCCCGGCGATCGCGATCCACGAGGGGGGACATGCCAAGGATTTCGCCCGCCGCGATTGGCCCGGCCTCTACGCTGTCGCCTTCGGCCTGCCGATCACCGTGCTCTACCCCGAGGCAATCGCCACCGGTGACGCGCTGGCTTACGCCGAGCGACACGACGATGAAGCCCTCGTCGTTGAAGGCCGTCGAATCCTCTATCCCGCCTACGGGACGTATCTCGGCGGGGCGGCGGGCCAGGCGGTGGGGATGACGATCGGCCTGCCGATTTATGCCGGCGCCGTCGTCGCCGGTCACGTGGCGGGAAGGATTCCAACAGACGCTGGCACGGAGGATCCAGACGACGTCGGGGGAGCACCCCTGCCGGTGAGCTGGAGCGTTAATGCCGGGATGGACGTTGCCGGCGACGAGGAAAGCGCTCCGGAAACCGACGCCGAGGAGACGGCCGCCGTACCCGCGGCGTTCAGTGCGCCCCTCGAATGACCGTCGCGACGCCGTCGAGCACCATCTGCACCGCCGAGGCGACGAGCACCATCCCCATCAGCCGCTCGATTGCCGTCAGGCCGCGCGTGCCGAGGAGGAGCGCGAGCCGTGAGCCGGCCAGGAGGATCACCGCCGAGGCCCCCCAAGCGACCGTGATCGCGACGAACCAGTCGGCTCGCCGCTCCGGCGCCTGGCTGGAGAGAAGGAGCACCGTCGCCAGCGCCGACGGCCCTGCCACATAGGGAATCGCCAGCGGCACGATCAGCGGCTCGCCGTCGTTCTCTTCGCCGAGCGGGCCATGGGAGCCGGGGAAGACCATCTTCAGCGCGATGAGGAAGAGGACGATCCCCCCGGCGATCGTCAGCGCCGGCTCCGAGATCCCGAGCGTCCGCAGGATCGAACGGCCGGCGAACAGGAAGAGAATGAGAACGCCGTAGGCGATGAGGAGTTCCCGCGCTGCGATGCGGAACCGGCGCGCCGGCTCGACCGGCGTCAGCGCCGAGAGGAAGAGGGGGATGTTGCCGAGCGGGTCCATCACGAAGAAGAGGAGGACTGCCGCGGAAAACGTCGTCATGCTGCCCCTCCTCTCATGCGACCCCGGCCTTCTCCAGCTTACCAGGGGCCCGCCCACTGCCGGGCCCGTCGGTTCGACGCAGCCGACGATCTCCTCCCAGGCCTCAATATCTTTAGAACCGGAAGAGCCGCGGCCGATCCTTCCTCCGGGACGCCCTCAAGCGCCCCGGTCCACCCATCAGGAAACCTCACCCGTGTCGCTACGGCGCCTTGCCCGGGCATGCCGGACCGTGGTCGCACTCGCGATCCTGGCGGCCGGCTGCGCCGGGACCTTGGCGTCCGCCGAGGAAGCCCCCGGCCCGTCGACGTCACTCTCCACCGACGAGGCCGATGCGGTGGTCGAGGCCGGGGAAGCACCCACGGCGTTCGATCCGGATCAGGAAGCTTGGATGCGCGAGGAGATCGACCGCGCGGTCGAGGCGCGGCTGGCGGGGATTCCCCGGCCGGTCTACATCCCGGCCACCGACATCGCGCCCCCCAAGGGGCTGCTCCTCTACCGGGAACGTCCCGGCCGCGGTGACTTTCCCTTCGCGCTGGCGATCGGGGGCTTCATGCAGCTCCGCTGGCTCGAGTTCGCCCGCAGCGCCACCTCATGGACGAACGCTGCCGGCGCTACGCTGCCGATCAACAACATCAACACCTTCAACATCGACCGCTACTTTCTCACCTTCTCCGGTCATGTCGTCGACGAGCGCCTCGTCTACACGTTCGCCCTCTTCGGGACGACGAACATCGGCGTCAGGGCGGGTGCCGTGCCGGTCGGCATGGCGGGCTGGAAATTCAGCGATGCCGCGACCGTCGGCGTGGGGATGACCAACGTCCCCGGCACGCGCGAGTGGATCATCGCGAGCCCGTGGACGGTGGGCGTCGATCGGAGCATGGCCAACACCTTCTTCCGCCCCGGCTATAGCCCCGGTGCAGCCGCCACTGGTTCCCTCCTCGACGGTGAGTTTCATTACCAGGGGGGCGTATGGAACGCGATCGACGGCGGCACCTCCGGGGTCTTCCGACGTGGCACGTCGATGGCCTTCGCCGGCAATGTCTGGTGGGAGCCGCTCGGGGCGTACGGCTTCGGCCCCGGCGACATGGAATGCCATGACGAGCCCGTGATCCGGCTGGGGACGAGCGGCGTCTACGCCAACACCTATCCGCTGGCGCTTGTCGGTGCGAACCCCGAAGACACGATCGTGCGGCTCTCCGACGGCACGCCGCTGGCGACCGTGGGGGCCCTCGGCCCCGACTCACAGGTCAGGCAGTTCCTTTACCAGCTCGCCAGCGTCGATGCCGGGATCAAATACGGCGGCTGGGCGGCGAACGCCGAGTACTACTTCCGACTCCTCAACAACTTCGAGGGCGTCGGCACGTTCAACCGCTCGAGTTCGTACGACCAGGGGGGGCAGGTTTATCTCTCGTGGTGCTTCATCCCGCGGTCCCACGAGGTGTATGCCAGATCGAGCGTCGTCACCGGCCCGTTCGGCACCGGTCAGGAATACGGTGGCGGATTGAACTGGTACGTGAGACAATCGCGTCAGGCTCGGTTTACGATCGAGGCCCTGACGATGAACCGCAACCCGGCCCAAAACTTCATCTACCCCTACCGCGCCGGCTACACCGGTACGGCGATCCAGACGCAGTTCGTGGTGGCCTACTGACCTTTCCGGGGCGTGGGCCGCCGGCGGGATTTGAGAGCGTCGCGGGACGCTTTTTCGACCGCTTGCTATTCTTGTATTGGGGCGGAGGCGTCGCGGGGAGCGCGATGCGGTCCTGGCGACCGCCCCCGGAGCCGACCATGCCCGCATCCGATCATCACCGTCACGCTTCCGGGGACGCGCTCTCCCGCCGGCGACTTCTCCGCAACTCCGGGAGCCTGCTCGGCACAGGGGCGGTTGTCGGCCTGTCGCTCCCCGAGATTCTCCGTCGCCGCGCCGAGGCTGCGGCGTTGCCGGTGGCGCCTGCGAAGGCGACGTCGCTGATCATCGTCTACCTGTGGGGAGGCTTGAGTCACATCGACTCGCTCGACCCCAAGCCCGACGCGCCGCCCGAAGTCCGGGGCGAGTTCCGGCCGATCTCGACGGCCACTCCCGGCATCGCCTTCAGTGAGCATCTTCCCCGTCTGGCTCGACACACCGAGAAGCTTGCCGTCATCCGTTCGATTCACCACGACGACGCGGCGCACGGCCGGGGTATGTACTGGAATCTCACCGGCCACAAGCCGCCGCGCGTAGGCAACATCCCACCCCTTTCGGGCGATTGGCCCTCGATCGCGGCGATGGTCTCGACGTTGCGGCCGCCGCCGGAGGGCGTCCCGCCTGCCGTCCGCATTCCCTACCCGCTCGTCGACAACGGCACGCTCCAGGCGGGCGAGTATGGCGGCTGGCTGGGAGTGAAGGTCGAGCCGATCATCATGCGTCCTGCCGGTGGCGAGCCGTTTGCCGGCGTTTCCCGCTCACTCGGCGCGGAGACGTTCGAAATCGGCAAGGTCGATACCGGGCGTGTGTCACGCCGTGAGGAGCTCCGCTCGCGACTCGACCATGCGCCTGGCAGGGAGGCCGACTTCGCGTCGCATGACCACTTCCGGGAGCTGGCCCGCGACATCCTCCTCGGCTCCGCGGTCCGCGAGGCCCACGATCTCGACCGCGAGCCTCCGCGCGTCCTCGAGTCGTACGGCTCCCACATCGGCGGCCGCAGCCTGCTGTTGGCACGGCGGCTGACCGAGGCCGGAGTGCCGGTGGTGCAGGTGTGCTGCGCGGCGGGGGATCTCAATGGCGCTTCAGGCGACATGTGGGACACCCACGGCGACAACTTCAACCGGCTCAAGTCGAGGCTCCTCCCCGTTCTCGATCGGAGCGTGTCGGCGCTCCTCGAGGATCTCGCCGACCGCGGCACGCTCGGCACGACGCTCGTCGCCGTCCTCACCGATTTCGGCCGCACGCCGCGCGTCAACGGTGCGGCCGGCCGCGACCACTATCCCGGCGTTTATTCGGTGGCCCTGGCCGGGGGCGGAATCCGTGGCGGACAGGTGTATGGCTCGAGCGATGGACTCGGGGCCTTCCCCCTTGACCGGCCGTGCACCCCTCCGGACATTCACGCCACGCTCTTCCACGCCCTCGGGCTCTCCCCGCGGGCGGAGCTCCGCGATCCGCTCGGCCGCGTGTTCCCCGCGACCGACGGCAACGTGCTCGACCTTTTCTGAGCTGGCCATGACCTCAGCCGGATCCCCCACGATGGCAGCACGCCTGCAAATCTTTGCAGTCCTTCTCCCCGCGCTTTTTCTGTGGGCGGGCAGCGGCGCTGCAGCCGACGAGTCTCCGCACCACCGGGCCGAACTCATCTTTCCGCTCAACGAGCGCCACAACCATGCGCCGGGGATCGTCGAATGCCCCGACGGCCAACTGCTCGTCTCCTGGTACCGCGGCGCGGGCGAGCGGAAGGCCGACGACGTCGTTATCCTCGGTGCCCGGCTGGCAAAGGGGGCGGAGACGTGGAGCGAGCCGTTCACGCTCGCCGACAACCCCGGCTTTCCCGACTGCAACACCTGCCTGTTTCTCGATGCCACGCAGCAGCTCTGGCTCTTTTGGCCGATCATCCTCGACAACGAGTGGGGCTCGGCGCTGACCAATTACCGCACCTCGCACGACTATGCAGGCCCCGGCGCCCCGACCTGGGACTGGCAGGGGGTGATCTGGCTCAAGCCCGATGACTTCCAGCACCGTGCCCGGGAGCTGGCCAGGGAGCGGCTCGAGGCGATGCCGGCCGCAGACCGGCCGCGCGCCGAGGCGTTCTTTGCGGAGATCGAAGCTTCGTTGAGCAACAAGCTCGCCCAACGTCTCGGGTGGCAGCCGCGCTGCAAGCCGACGCAGCTCAAGAGCGGCCGGATCGTGCTCCCGCTCTACAGCGACACCTACTCCTTCTCGCTCATGGCCCTCTCCGACGACGGTGGCCGCACCTGGCGCGCGAGCCAGCCCCTCATCGGCTTCGGCAACATTCAGCCGGCGGTCCTCGAGCGACGCGACGGTTCGCTCGTTGCCTACATGCGCGAGAATGGCCCCCTCGAAAGGATCCGCACCTGTGAGTCGGCCGACGGCGGCGAGACGTGGGGGAAGGTGGGAACGCTCGACCTCCCCAATCCGGGCTCGGGGCTCGACGCGGTGCGCCTTGCCAATGGCCATTGGGTGATGGTCCACAACGACGCGGTCGACGGGCGCGCGAGCCTCGCGGTGAGCCTCTCGGAGGACGAGGGGGCGACCTGGCCGCATGTCCGACATCTCGAGCGGCAGGCCGAGGGGCAGTATCACTATCCGGCGGTCATCGAGGGGGCCGACGGGACGATCCACGCCGTGTACAGTTATTTCGTCCCCGGGGGGAAGTCGATGAAGCACGCCGCCTTCAACGAGGCGTGGATCCGTGCCGGGGACGCGCCCTGACCGTCATTCCCGCACGAGCCATCCCGAGTCGAGTCGGCATCCATGACCAATTCCGCCGTCGGCAAGCCCTGGGTCGTTCCCCCCGTCCAGCAACTTCTTATCCGTGATCTGCTCACGCGGGCCCGGGCGTGGGCGCCGCGGCAGACGATCACCTACCGCGACCTCCGCGAGCACGACTATGCCGAGTTTTTCGCTCGCATCGACCGGGCGGCGGCGATGCTCGTTGGCTTGGGGGTGAGGGCGGGGGATCGGGTCGGGGTGATGGACTGGGACAGCCATCGCTACCTCGAGCTGTTCTTCGCCGTACCGATGCTCGGGGCGGTGCTCCACACCGTCAACGTCCGCCTCACGCCGGAACAGATGGGGTGGACGATCCGCCATGCCGGTGACTCGGTGCTCCTTTTCCATCCCGATTTCCTTCCCGTCGCCGAGGGGCTCGCCGCGAGCCTCCCCGACGTGCGGGCGTGGGTGTCGCTCTCTGACGAGTGCGTGCCACCGGAGACGACGCTCCCCCTCGCCGGCGACTACGAGGTGCTCCTCGAGGCGCGGGCAGCCGACGTGGCTGGCGGCTACGACTGGCCCGATCTCGACGAGAACACCGTCGCCACGCTCTTCTACACCACCGGCACCACCGGCGACCCGAAAGGGGTCTACTTCACCCACCGGCAGATCGTCCTCCACACGCTCGCCGCCGGGGCGACCTTCGCCGCCCATCAGCAGCCCGTCGGCATTCATGCCGACGACGCCTATCTCCCCCTGACGCCGATGTTCCACGTCCACGCCTGGGGGATTCCCTATCTGGCGACGATGCTCGGGCTGAAGCAGGTCTATCCCGGCAAGTACGAGCCGCAGCGGCTGGCTGAATTGATCAAGCGGCACGCGATCACCTTTTCGCACTGCGTGCCGACGCTCGTCCAGATGCTCCTCCATCATCCCGCGGCCGCCGGCATCGACTACACCGGCCTGAAGCTCGTGATCGGCGGGGCCCCGCTCCCCAAGGGGCTCGCCGCCGAGGCCCAGGCCCGCGGCATCCGCATCATGGGGGGCTATGGGATGTCGGAAACGTGTCCGATCGTGGCGGCGCCCCACTGGAAGCCCGAGCATGCCTGTGCCGACAGCGAGGCGCAGCTCGACGTCCTTTGCCGCACCGGCTTCGCCTTCCCGTTGGTCGAGGCGCGGATCTGGGGGCCAGACGGCGCGATCCTCCCTGCGGACAGCGAGCAGGTTGGGGAGCTCGTCCTCCGCTGCCCCTGGCTCACGCAGGGCTACTACCGCGACGAGGCCCGTAGCCGCGAGCTGTGGCACGGAGGCTGGCTTCACACCGGCGACATCGCCTACCTCGACCGGGACGGCTACGTCCGGATCACCGACCGGCTCAAGGATGTCATCAAGATCGGCGGCGAATGGATCTCCTCGCAGGAACTCGAGAGCGCCTTGAGCCGGCACGAGGGGGTGAAGGAGGTGGCGGTGGTGGCCAAACGGGATCCCAAGTGGGACGAACGCCCGTGGGCCGAGGTCGTCCTCCGGGATGAGGCTGCCGGCGGCGTCACGCCGCGCGAACTGAGCAAGCACCTCCACCGCTTCATCGACGACGGCACGATCCACAAGCGCGCCGTGCTCACCGAGATCCGCATCGTCGACGCCCTCCCGAAGACGAGCGTCGGTAAGATCGACAAGAAGGAGATCCGCCGCCGGATCGCCGAAGGCTGAAGCCTGCCCGCCCACGTTCTCCCGCCAACGCCGCACCCGAGGACCTCCGCCCCATGCCCCGCCCGCTCGTCGTGATCACCGACTTCATCAATCCGCCACTCGGCCACGAGGAGCGGATCCTCGGTGATCTCGCCGACGTCGTCGCCCTCAATGCCTTCTCCGAGGAAGCGCTTCAGGGGCAGATCGAACAGGCCGACGCGATCATGATGTACCACTTCATCGCGATCGGCCCCAAGACGATCGACCGGCTGGAAAAGTGCCGTTTGATCGTCCGTTGCGGTGTCGGCTTCGACAACGTCGACCGGCAGGCGGCGCGGGAGCGGGGGATCGCCGTGGCCAACGTCCCCGACTATGGCACGGAGGAGGTGGCCGATTCGGCGATCGCGATGCTGATGACGATGATGCGCGGCGTCTCCTTCATGAACACCCGCCTCCAGCACGCCCAAGGGCCGTGGATCTACGAGCAGGTGCGGCCGCTCCATCGCCTCCGCGGATTGCGGTTGGGGATCATCGGCCTGGGCCGGATCGGCATGGCGACGGCGCTGCGGGCCAGGGCCCTCGGCTTCGAAGTCCTGTTTCATGATCCGTATGCGGTCGACGGGCTCGACAAGGCGCTCGGCCTGACGCGCTGTGAGACGCTCGAGGAGATGCTGCCACGCGTTCAGGCGGTGAGCGTCCACTGCCCGCGGACGGCCGAGACCCAAGGCCTCATCAATGCCCGGACGCTCAGTCTCCTGCCGAAGGGGGCATTCCTCGTGAATACGGCACGCGGCGGCTGCGTCGATGCCCGGGCCGTGCTCGAGAGCGTGAACTCGGAGCACCTCCGTGGCGCGGCGCTCGACGTCCTCGAGGTGGAGCCTCCGCCGGACGACGACCCGCTCATCGCTGCCTGGCGGACTCCCGGCACGCTTGCCCATGATCGGGTGATCATCAATCCCCATTCCGCCTTCTACTCCGAGCAGGGCCTCGACGACATGCGGATCAAGGGGAGCACGAACATCCGTCGCGTCCTCGAGGGGAAGCCGCCGCGGAACGTCGTCAACTGAGGCCGGCGCTGGGGCCGGCGCTGGGGCCGGCGACGAGAAGCGTGTTCGGGCCGACCATCCCCGCCCGCCGGTAGCCGAGGGGGGCAAGATTCGTGTCGATCCAGGCGTCGTCGGGGACAGTTTCCACGACGATCGCCGGGAGGCAGCGGCGGATGGTCGCCAGGGCCCCGCTGAGCGCGTGTTGCTCCTGCCGTTCGACATCGAGCTGAATGAGGGCCACGGGCCGATCGGCCGGGACGAGGTCGTCGATCCGCAGCATCGGCACCTCGTAGGTGGTGTCGGCCGCGGCGGAGCCTGGTGCCACGACACGGCTCCGTCCGCCGAGCGCTTCCCCCGCCGGGCTGCTCACCTGGAGTGTGGCTCGCCCCCCCCTGTCGCCGAGCGCGCCATGCTGGAGGCGGACATTCGTCAGGCCGTTGAGCGCGATCGTCAGCATGGCGCAGCGGAAGTTCTCTCGGTTTGGCTCGCAGGCCCAGACGAGCCGCTCTGGCCCGCAGGCCCGCGCGGCCGCCGGCAACATGTCGCCGAAGTAGGTGCCGGCGTGGACGATATCCCCGTGGCGGCCGTGGTGCTCGAGGGCGGCCACGGTCGGCGGTTCGAACACCTCGCCGGCGAGGATCATCTGCGCACAGGGGCGGTGGATCGAGGAGCGGGGAACGCAGTAGCCACCATGCCGGTTGTAGGCGATCACGCCGCGGAGGACATGCGCGTCGGGGCCCTCGTAGTCGGGGTGCTTCGGGATCGTCAGAGGGGCTGTCATCGGCGGCGTCTGGTCTCGGCGTGGTGGGGGCAGGGGGAAGGGGCAGGGGGAAGGGGCAGGGATCGGCGAAACAGCCTACCTCGTCCTGCTGGCCGCGGACAAAGCGATCCGCCAGGTGGGTTGACCTTCCGGTCATCGTCGTGGCCGTCGTATAGATAGCTCATGGACGCCGATCCCCGGGGCACGCTTCTGTTCCATCGCGACTTCCGCGGTCTCACCGGCGGTCACCTCAAGGTGTGGCACTATCTCCGCCATGCGGCCGAGTCGCGATTCTTCTGCCCGCGCGTGTTTCTCACGGCGGCAAGCCGGCGCGACGCCTCCAATCCCTTCCTCGGAGGCGCGCCGGGGGAGCTGCTGCCAGCGTGGCAACCGGAGCGGGCCGACGCGCTGTTTGTCGCCGGGCTCGACTGGCTGGCGGTGCCGGTCGACTGGAGCAAGCCGGTCATCAATCTCGTTCAGGGGGTGAGGCATGCCAGTGCGGGGGATCCGCGCCGGGAATACTTGAGCCGTCGCGCGGTGCGGATCTGTGTCAGTGGCGAGGTCGCCGATGCGATCCGGGCCACCGGGCTGGTCAACGGGCCGGTGGTCACGATCCCCAACGCCGTCGAGGTGCCTGTGGCGCACGTCGGCACGGAGCGGCGACAAACACCGCTGTTGGTGGCCGGCTGGAAGGAGCCGGCGCGGACAGCCGTGGTGGTCGGGGCGCTCCGCGCCGCAGGCTACGAGCCGGAGGTGATCGCTTCTCCTCTGCCACGGGAAGAGTTCCTCGGCCGGATCGCCGCCGCCGAGGTCGTCCTCTTTCTGCCGCTCGCGGAGGAGGGGTGTTTCCTGCCGGCGCTCGAGGCCTTCGCCCTGGGGAGTCTCGTCGTCTGTCCCGATTGCGTCGGCAACCGCCAGTTTTGCCGCGACGGCGACACCTGCCTCCGCCCGGACCACGCTCCAGCGAGCCTCGTTGCCGCGGTCGGGCAAGCCATGATCATGACAGCGATCGAGCGCGAGCGGATGGTGGCGGCGGCCCGAGCCGAGGTCGGGACACGCGGACTCGATCGAGAAAAACGGGCGTTTCTGGTGATCCTCGACGACCTCGAGCGGAGCTGGTGACACCATGGAGCCATCCCCTTCGCCCGCCGCGGGGGCGGACGTGATCCTCACCGGGATCGCCCGGTCGGGAACGACCCTCGCCTGCACGCTCCTCAACCAGCTTCCCGACACCGTGGCGCTCCATGAGCCGATGTCGCCACGGATGCTCGTGGGGCTCTCGGTGCCCGAGGGGGTGAACGACCGAGTGGCGGCGTTCTTCGCCGCCCAGCGCCACTCGCTCCACGACCGCGGCGAGGCGATCA
The DNA here is from genome assembly GCA_945860405.1 of Candidatus Kuenenia stuttgartensis. Taxonomy (GTDB): domain Bacteria; phylum Planctomycetota; class Planctomycetia; order Pirellulales; family UBA1268; genus QWOP01. The sequence continues at coordinate 12,486 of CAMARC010000090.1, forward strand.
GTCGGGGGATCGATGGAAAAATCCCCGACAATCCCTACGCGGCCACCCCCGGGCCAAACGGCCTGCGAGCGTCGGTGGTCCGGGAGGGAATCGTCCATTTCGACAAGCCTCTCACCCCGTCGTTCCGGCTCGTCGTCAAGCATCCGAGTTGCTTCACGGCCCTGCTGGGGACGCTGAAGCAGCGATTCCCCTGCCACGCAATTGTCCGCAATCCGCTCGCGATCCTCCTCTCCTGGCAGACCACCGAAGCCAACTGGAACCACGGCCGCCAGCCGGCAGCGGAAGTGTTTGATGACGATCTCCGCCTCCGGCTCGATGCCGAGCCCGACCGCCTCGGCCGTCAACTCGCCATGCT
>CAMARC010000091.1 GCA_945860405.1 Candidatus Kuenenia stuttgartensis
CGATGCTGTTTCTCTTGATGCTGTTTCTGTTGGAAGTGACGGGGATGTCACGCGCGAGCGCGTGACCGGGGTGGGGAGGATCAAGCGGCGGCCTTCGGGCCGCGCGGAGGGGGTTTGATGGAGACGAGAAATGTCGGTGTGATCGGCTATGGCTGGGCGGCAACGGCGCACATCGACGCCATCAATGCCACTCGGCAGGGGCAGGTGACTGCGGTTTGCTCGTCGCGGCCCCTCGATGCCGCTGAGCTCTCCGCCAAGCACGGCCGGCCGATGAAGGCCTACCGGAAGCTCGAGGATCTCCTCGCCGACAAGGAGATCGATGTCGTCGACATCACGAGCTATCCCAGCGAGCATCGGGATCAGGCCGTGGCTGCCGCAGCCGCCGGCAAGCACATCATCCTCGAGAAGCCGATGGCAAACTCGCCCGGCGAGGTGCGCGACATCGTCGCCGCGGCGACGAAGCATGGCGTGAAGGGATGCGTCTGCTTCGAGTGCCGGTTCTCGAGCCAGTTCCGCGTCACGAAGGCCCTCCTCGACGAAGGGCTCCTCGGCCGTCTCCATTACGGCGAAGTCGACTACTACCACGGCATCGGCCCGTGGTATGGCCAGTTCCGTTGGAACACCGGCAAGAAGGATGGCGGCAGCGCTCTCCTCACCGCCGGCTGTCATGCCCTCGACGCGCTGCTGCTGTTGATGGGGGGCGAGGTGGAGAGCGTCACGAGCCTGTCGACGAAGTCAGCAAGTGAAGTCTTCGCTCCGTACGAATACGACACCTCGAGTGTCACCCTCCTCCACTTCAAGGGGGGCGCCGTCGGCAAGTCGGCGGCGATCGTCGACTGCCTCCAGCCCTACTACTTCCACACGCATCTGGTGGGGAGCGAGGGGAGCCTCCTCGACAACCGCTTCCATTCGCAGAAGCTCCATACCGACAGGCATGCCTGGAGCACGCTCGCCATGAAGCTCCTCGATTCCGGCGACGTCAGCGATCATCCCTACCAGGCGCAATTCCAGGCCTTCTTCGACGCCCTCGATGCCGGCGTCGACATGCCGCTGACGAGTTTCCCTGAGGCCGCGAAGACCTTCGACGTGATCTTTGCCGCCGACCAGAGCGCCGCCGAGGGGGGCCGGCCTGTCCGGCTCGCCTGACACTTCTCTCGGCGCCGCCACGCCACCACCTTCCGAACAAACCACGCCCCGCCGAGGATTTCGCTCATGAATCGCCCCAGCTTTTGTCTCCTCGTCTGCCGCGTCATCGCGGCGGCGATCGTCCTCCCGCTCGCCGTCAGCGCCCGTCTGCCCGCCCAGGAGCCGACCCCGGCCCCGGCCCCTGCCGCCACGGATCGGGAAGGGGCTCTCAATGCCGCAGCCGATGCCCGCGTGGCGGCGCTGGTGGCAGGGGATGTCGCCGCCCTCGGGGCGATCCTCTCCGACGACCTCCACTACATCCATTCCAGCGGCGTGGCCGACACGAAGGAGGCGTTTCTCGCCAACCTCGTCTCGGGGAAGACGAAGTATGTCGAGTATGCGCCGGGGGAGCGATCGTGGCGGTTTCCGGCGCCGGGGATTGCGCTCGAGTCAGGGAAGGCGCGGATCAAGGTCGTCAACGCCACCGGACCGATGACCGTCCACCTTTCCTATCTCGCCACGTGGCGCGAAGAGAACGGCCAGTGGCGGTTTCTCGCCTGGCAGTCGGCGCGGCTCCCGCAGCCGACGACACCGGCCGGCTTCACGGCACTGTTCAACGGAAGTGACCTCTCCGGCTGGCGCGGCCGCCCTCACTTCGATCCGGCGGCGGAGGCGGCGTTCTCGCCTGAGGATCGGGCTGCGAAACAGGCGGAGTGGGATGCCGACATGCGACAGCACTGGAAGGTGGAGGGGGGAGAGATCGTCAGCGATGGTCACGGCGTGTTCCTCACCACCGATCGCGACTACGGCGACTACGAGTTGCACCTCGAGTGGATGCTTCCGGAATCGTGCGCCGACAGCGGCATCTATCTCCGCGGTAATCCCCAGGTGCAGATCTGGGATCCGGACTGCGAACGTGACTTCCAGCATGGCAACCAGAAGGGCTCCGGGGGCTTGTGGAACAACCCCGCCGACAGCCCCGGCAAGTGGCCGCTGGAGCGCGCCGACAGCCCGACAGGAACGTGGAACACGACCCGCATCCGGATGCAGGGGGAACATGTCACCGTGATCCTCAACGACCGGGTCGTCGTTGACGACGCCAGACTCGCGAACTTCTTCGCCGCCGGTACTCCGCTTCCGGAGAAGGGGCCGATTCAGATCCAGACGCACGGCGCGCCGATGCGCGTCCGCAACGTCGCCATCCGCGAGCTCTCCACGCTCGAGGGGAGCGGCCCGGGGTGGCGCGATCTGACGGGCGCGGAGTTTGAGAACGTCAACGGCGAGCCCGACACCTGGACCTGGAAAGATGGTGGCGTCCACTGCACCGGCCGGCCGGTCGGCGTCATCAAGACGAAGCAGCCGGTGAAGAACCTGGAGATGTCGGTCGAGTGGCGGCACCTCACGAAGGGGGGCAATTCGGGGGTCTTCCTCTGGGCTCCGGCGGAGGTGCTCAAGGACCTCAAGCCGGGGGCGCTTCCCCCGGGCGGCATCGAGGTCCAAGTCCTCGATCATGGCTATGCCGAGGAGTACGAGCGGTCGACGGGGAAGAAGTCGGATTGGTTCACGACCGACGGCGACGTCTTTCCGGTCGGCAGTTCCGACATGACGCCCTTCCCCCCCGTCGCCCCCGGCGGTAAGCGGAGCTTCCCCACCGCCAGTCACTCCCGGGGATCGCCTGAATGGAATCACTACTACATCCGCGCCATCGACGGCGAGGTGCGGCTGTGGGTCAATGGCCACGAGGTTTCCGGCGGCACCGAGTGCAAGCCGGCCGAGGGCTTTTTGTGCCTGGAGTCGGAGGGGGCGCCGGTCGAGTTTCGCCGCTTGAGGATCCGCCACCTCCCCTGAGCAAACCTCGACTGGCACCGATCGGGATTGCGACGATAATTCGAGGCTCGCCATCCTCGAGGAGTCATTGCCGTGCCGGTTCGTTCTCTGCTCGCCGTTCTCCTCGCCCTCCTTGCCGGGGCGACGGCCTACGCTGTTCCCGGCGGGCACCCGATTCCTTCGCCGAAGAAGCCGACCGTCGCCGAGAAATCAGACGAGCCGGTGACGGCGGCGGCTGCGTTCGGGATGCGGGAGGGATTCGAGGCGCGGCTGTTTGCCGCCGAGCCCGATGTCGCAAATCCGGTGGCCTTCTCGGTCGACGAGAAGGGGCGCGTGTTCGTCTGCGAGACGTTTCGGCAGGGGCGGGCGGTCAACGACAACCGCGGCCACGATGACGCGTGGGTCAACGCCGATCTCGCTGCACAGTCTCTCGAGGATCGCGATGCGTTCTACCGCCGGCTGCTCGACGAGAAGACGGTGGCCGAGTGGGAGCTCGATGACGACCGGGTGCGGATGCTCGTCGATACCGACGGCGACGGCGTCGCCGACGAAGCGAGCGTCTATGCCGATGGCTTCAACGGCCTGATGGCAGGGACGGCAGCCGGGATCCTTGCCCGGCGCGGCGAGGTCTGGCTCGCCTGCATCCCGTCGTTCTACCGGCTCCGCGATCTCGATGGCGATGGCCGGATCGACCGGAGCGCCGGCGAGCGGCAGGAGCTCTCCACCGGGTACGGGATCCGGGTTGCCCTCCGTGGCCACGACCTCCATGGCCTCGTCCTCGGGCCCGACGGACGGATCTACTTCTCGATCGGCGATCGTGGCTACAAGCTCTCCCTCGACGGCCAGACATACCACGATCCCGGCAGTGGCGCCGTGTTTCGCTGCCATCCCGACGGCACCGGCTTCGAGATCTTTGCCACGAGCCTCCGCAATCCGCAGGAGCTCGCCTTCGACGATCTCGGCAACCTGTTCACCGTCGACAATAACTCCGACGGGGGCGATCAGGCACGGCTCGTCCACTTGCTTCCGGGGAGCGACTCGGGCTGGAACATGTCGTTTCAGTACATGGAGGATCGCGGCCCCTGGCACCGCGAGAAGCTCTGGCACACCGCCCACGACGGCCAGCCCGCCTGGATCATCCCGCCGCTGGCCCACATCGGCTCCGGGCCGTCGGGGCTCTCGTTCTATCCCGGCACCGGGCTGGGCAGGCACTTCGACGGGCGCTTCCTCCTCTGCGATTTCCGCGGCGGCGCGGCCAACAGCTCGATCCGCACCTTTCGTGTCGTTCCCAAGGGTGCGAGCTTCGCGCCTGTCGACGAGGAGGAGACCTTCCGCAACGTCCTTGCCACCGATGCCGAGGTGGGCCCGGACGGCAGCCTGTGGGTGAGCGACTGGGTCCATGGCTGGGAAGGGGAGGGGAAGGGAAGGATCTGGCGCTTCGTCCCCGGGGAGCGTTCGGCGGCCGAGCAGGGGATCGTCGACGAGGTGCAATCGCTGATCGGCGGAGACTGGGAGCAACTCGAGGCTTCCCGGCTGGCGACGCTCCTCGGGCATGTCGATCGCCGCGTGCGACTGGAGGCGCAGTGGGAGCTCGTCCGCCGCGGCGACGACGCGTCGCTCGAGCGGGTGGCTGCAGAGCCGGACGCGAAGCTGTTGGCCCGTGTCCATGCCATCCAGGGGCTCGCCCAGCTGGCACGAGGTTCCTTGCTCAGGCCTTCCGTGGTCCTCCCGTTCGGTCCGCTGCTCGGCGATCCGTCGTGGGAGATCCGCATGGTGGCCGCGCGGGAGCTCGGCGATTCGGGGGCCGCAGTCGATGAGGCCGACCGGGCGAAGCTCCTCGGCTTGCTCCACGATCATGACCTCCATGTCCGTTCGGCTGCGGCCATCGCGCTGGGCCGGACCGGCCGGCAAAGCGGCCCCGATCCGGTGGCCGCGCGGGCGCTAGCTGCCGAAGCCGACGGCGCGGCGGCGGCCGATCCCCATTACCGTCACGCGATCGTGATGGGGCTTGCCGGAGTGAGCGACGCGGTCGGCCTCGCCGCGCTCTCCACCGATCCGTCGCCACGGGTCCGGCTGGCTGCGGTGATCGCGCTACGGCGTCTTGGTAGTGACGTCGTGGCTGGATTCCTCGACGATGCCGACCCGCGGGTGGCCACCGAAGCAGCCCGGGCGATCCACGATCTCCCCTTGGCTGGAGTGTGGAGCGAGCTTGCCAAGCGCGTTGCCACCGGACCGCTCGATGAGGCATTCCTCCGCCGGGCGGTGGCTGCGGCCGAGGCCTCGGGGACAAAGGCCGATGCCGAGCGCCTCGTGGCGCTCGCAGCCCGGTCCGACGCGCCGGTCGCGATCCGTGCCCTGGCCCTCGACGTCCTCCGCAGCTGGAGCCAGCCTCCGGTGCGCAGTCGCGTCAACGGATCGTGGCAGCCGATCGACCCGCGCGATGCCGCCCCTGCCCGGGAGGCGCTCGAGACCGCGCTTCCCGATCTGCTCGCTTCGAATCTCGACGACACGCTCCGCGCTGGCCTCCTCAAGGGGGCCGCGGAGCTGGGGATAGCCTCTGTCGGCCCGCTCCTCACCGACTGGGCCCGCGACGCGTCGCGGAGCCCCGTCTCGCGGGCCGAAGCGCTTGTCACGCTCGACGCGGCTGGCGACGCCTCGGCGATCGATCTTTCCGCGGCGCTCCTCCGCGATGCGAGCCCGGCGGTGAGGTCGGCAGCGCGGAGGGTGCGGGCCGGCCGGTTACCCGCTGCGGAGACGGTGGCGGAGCTTGCGCGGGCCGCGGCCGCGGCCGATATCGGGGAGCGGCAGACGGCGATCGATCTCCTCGGCAGGATCGACGACCCGGCTGCCACGTCCGCCGTCGCGGCGCTCGTCGACAGGCTCCGATCGAAGCGCGACGCGGCCACGGAGCTCGAGATCAACGAAGCTGCTGCCCGCCGTCTCGGCCAGGGGGTGGCTGATCGGCTCGCCGCCGAACGGGTCGCCACGGCCCTCCAGGGGGATTCGACCGCCGCCTGGGGCGACTGCCTCGACGGCGGAGATGCGGCAAAGGGACGGGCGGTCTTCTTCGGCAAAGTGGCCGTGTCGTGCGTCCGCTGCCACCGCGCCGAAGGGGTCGGCGGCGACGTCGGGCCGAAGCTCGACGGGATCGCGAAGGAGAAGGACCGCCAGTACCTCCTCGAGGCGATCGTCGCCCCGGATGCGAAGGTCGCCGATGCCTTCCGCACCACGGTGATCGTCACCGACGACGGACGGACGATGGCCGGCATCGTCACGGGGGAGAAGGATGGCGTGCTGACCCTCAAAAACGCCGACGGCGGAATCGTCGAGGTGCCGCTCGATGCGATCGAGGACCGGGCCAGCGGGCCGAGCTCGATGCCCGCCGATCTGGCCAAAAAACTCACCCGTCGCGAGCTCCGTGATTTGGTCGCGTGGCTGTCGTCGTTGCGATAGGCTCTAGGCTTGGGGACTGGACGATCTTTTTCTCCCAATCTTTTGTGGACCACCTTTTTTTCGTGGAGAGACTTTTCATGCGGATGCTCGCGAACTCCTGGATGACCCTGCTTGGCCGCGGTGCTTGTGCCACGGCGACGTTTTTGGCGATTGGCACAGGCCTTCGGGCCGAGGAGCCCGGCTTCAAGGCGCTCTTCGACGGCAAGACAACGCAGGGCTGGCAGGGGGATGTCGGTGGCTACGAGGTGAAGGATGGCGAGCTCCACTGCCGCAAGGGGGCCGGTGGCAAGCTCCTCACGAAGGAGGAATACTCCGACTTCGATCTGAAGTTCGAGTTCCGCCTCACCCCTGGCGCCAACAACGGCCTCGGCATCCGCGCGCCGATCGACGGCGATGCCGCCTTCGCCGGGATGGAACTGCAGATCCTCGACGACGGCCATGAGAAGTACGCCGGGATCGCCCCCTATCAGTCGCACGGCTCGGTCTATGGCGTCCTCCCCGCCAAGCGCGGCGCCCTAAAAGCCACGGGTGAATGGAACAGCCAGGAAGTGATCGCCGAGGGATCGAAGATCAAGGTGATCCTCAATGGCACGACGATCGTCGATGGCGATATCGCCGAGTTCCGCGACGGCCAGAAGACCCTCGACGGCCAGGCTCATCCCGGCCTCAAGCGGACCAGCGGCCACATCGGCTTCCTCGGGCACGGGGACGAAGTCCACTTCCGCAACATCCGCGTCAAACCGCTGGCAAAGTGATACCCGCTCCCATGCCATGCTCCCCCCACCCGCGCGCCGCTGCCCGGATCCTGCTCCTCGCTGCCATGGCAGCGAGCGCGGCGATCAGCGGCAGCAGCGCCGCGGAGCCGGGGGGAGCCGGGCCGGGGGATGGCGGTGCGGTGGCGGAGCAGGTCCGCGCTCTCTTCTCCAGTCGCTGCCGCGAATGCCACGGGCCCGACTCCCAAGAGGGGGGGCTGCGCCTCGACATCGATCCTCGCCGTGCGGATGAGACAGTCGCGGTCGTCGTGGCCGGCAGCCGGGGGGCAAGCGCGCTCCATGATCGGGTGACCTCGACCGATCCCGATCGGCGGATGCCGCCGCGGGGGAAGGCCCTCTCGGCTGAGGAGATCGAGCTAGTGGGGGCGTGGATCGATGCCGGCGCCGCGTGGCCCGAGGGGACGTGGCGCGATCCGCGGCTCGACCACTGGGCCTGGCAACCGGTCGTCCGCCCCGACGTCCCCGGGAGCGCCGTCGGCGCCGCGGCGATCGACGCCTTCGTCGCCGCGCGTCTCACGGAGAGCGGCCTCGCTCCGGCCCCGGAGGCCGATCGTCGAGCGCTCATCCGCCGGGCGTCCTTCGATCTTGTCGGCCTCCCTCCGACTCCTGAGGAGGTTGCCGCTTTCGAGGCCGACCTTGCCCCCGACGCTTTCGAGCGGCTCGTCAATCGCCTCTTGGCGTCGCCGGCCCACGGGGAACGGTGGGCGCGGCACTGGCTCGATGTCGCTCACTACGCCGACAGCCATGGCTACGAGCGCGATCAGCTCCGTCCCCATGCTTGGCGCTACCGCGATTGGGTGATCGATGCGCTCAACGCCGACAAGCCGTACGACGCGTTTCTCCGCGAGCAGGTCGCCGGGGACGTGATCGCGCCAGACGACCCGGCGGCCGTGGTGGCAAGCGCCTTTCTCGTGGCCGGTCCCTGGGATTTCGTCGGGCAGGTGGAGACGCAAAGTGCCGCCCTCCGTCGGCAGGCCCGGGCCGATGATCTTGATGACATGCTCACGCAGGTGATGGCGGCCGCGTGTGGCGTGACGATCAACTGCGCCCGCTGCCATGACCACAAGCTCGATCCGATTCCGCAGCGCGACTACACGGCGCTCGCGGCCCTCCTCGCCGGCGTGACGCGGGGGGATCGGCCCGTCAGCCCGGCCGCGGTGGCTGCCCGGGATGCCCGGCAACGGGAGCTCGAGGAGTTGATCCGCGCCGCGACCGCCGACGTTCATGCCCTCGCTGCAGCGCCGGTCGATCTGGCCGACATCGTCGGCGGTGGCGATGGCTCGGGGAACGGCGTGAAGGGGGCGGGGATCGACCCGCGGACAGGCATGGCCCGCGACCGGACTCCGCTTTCTTTTCTCGAAGGGATCGAAGCGAATCGACCGGTCCCCGGGCCGTCGCCGCTGGTGGCGGCGGTCCTCGTGCCCGATGGCAGCGGGCCGGTCCGCTTCACCGTCGACGGCGACTCGATCGATGGCATCCCGCCGACGGCCCGGCAGGGCTGGGATGCGATCCGTAACGGCCCCGTCAACGCCCAGGCCTCGACGACCACCGCCGGGATCGACTACGCCACCGCCGGTCACGCGATCCTCGGTCTCCATGCCAATGCCGCGATCACCTTCGATCTGGTCGCGATCCGAGCCAAGCATCCGGCCACCAGCCGGCACTTCCGGGCGGTGGTCGCCTATGGCGGCCGGGCCGAGATGGCAGGCGCCGAGTTCGCCGTCTATCTCGATGGCGTGCGAATGGCTCAGGGCCGGCTCGCTCAAGCGAGCCCTGGGGAGCCACTCGATATCCTTTTGCCCGATGAGGCCCGCCACCTGACCCTCGTTGCCACCGACGGCGGGAATGGCATCGGCCATGATCAGATCTGGTTTGGCGATCCGCGGATCGAGGGGACACCATCCCGCCCCGTCGACGAGCCGGCCCTCGCCGCCGCTCGCGGGCGGATCGAGACTTTGCGGCAGGAGCTCGCGGCCTTGCCGGAGACGGAAACCGTCTACGGGCCGGTGGTGCAGCCGCCGCCGCCGGTGCAACTCCTCGTCCGTGGCGATCCGGAGAAGCCGTTGGGGGAGATTCCTCCGGGGCTGCCGGGATGGATCGCGGTGCCGGTGACACATCCGCTGGCCGATGCCGGCGATGGCCAGCGGCGGCGCGCACTTGCCGAGTGGATCACCGATCGGGCCAACCCACTCACGCCGCGCGTGATCGTCAACCGCCTCTGGCATCATCACTTCGGCACCGGGCTGGTCGACACGCCGAGCGATTTCGGCACCGGCGGGGGGCGGCCATCGCATCCGGCGCTCCTCGACTGGCTCGCTGCGGAGCTTGTCGATCATGGCTGGTCGCTCAAGCACATCCACCGGCTCATCTGCACGAGCAAGACGTGGCGGCAGCGAAGCCATGGTGTGCCTGGCGCGGCGGCAGGGATGGCGGTCGACTCCGGCAACCGGCTGCTTTGGCGGATGAGCCCAAGGCGCCTCGACGCCGAGTCCTACCGCGACGCGGTGCTGGCTGTCTCCGGCACGCTCGACCCGGCCCGCGGCGGGCCCGGCTTCCGCGACTTTCGCGTCACCGAGGCCTATGCGCCGATCTACGAGACGATCCCCGTCGACCGCCCCGAGCTGCGACGCCGCAGCATCTACCGCTGTGTCGTCCGCGGCACGCCCGACGTCTTCCTGACGACGCTCGACTGTCCCAATCCCGCCAACCTCGCGCCGGTGAGGCCGCGAACGACAACGGCGCTGCAGTCACTGGCAATCCTCAATAACGACTTCACGCTCCGCCATGCCGAGGCCTGGGCCGAACGGCTGCGGAAGGAGGCTGGGGATCGCCCCGCCGATCAGGTGCGGCACGGTTTCCAGCTCGCCTTCGGCCGTGACCCCGACCGGGAGGAGGCCGCTGCCGGTGAAGCGCTTGTTGCCCAGGCGGGGTTCGTGCAGCTCTGCCGGATGATGCTCGCGGCGAATGAGTTTTCGGCGATCGACTGACAGGGTTTTTCCGTCCGCGGATGCTTCCGATGTTGTTTTCTATTCCCCCAACGGGCCGCCGCTTCTGTCCCTCGGGCCGACGGGCGTTTCTCGGTGCGCTCGGCGGCGGCCTGGGGTGCCTCGGCCTCGATGTCGCCCTCGCGGCCGATGCGACACGCTCCGGCGGCGGCCCACGAGGGGCCCTCGCGCCGCGGCCGCCGATGTTTCCAGCGCAGGCCACGGCGGTGATCCAGATCTTCTGTCCGGGGGGGATGAGCCACGTCGACACGTTCGACTACAAGCCGGAGCTTGTCCGCCGTGCCGGCATGCCGTTTGACCCCGATGGGAAGCTCGAATTCTTCGCCTCGCGGCCGGGGGAGTGCATGCCGTCGGCCTGGCCGTTCCGGCAGCACGGGGAGTGCGGCCGCTGGGTGAGCGATCTCTTCCCGGGCCTGGCCCGGCATGTCGACTCGATCGCCTTCCTCCATTCGATGCATGCCAAGTCGGCCCTCCATGGCCCGGCGATGTTCATGGCCAACAGCGGCTTCATCCTCCCCGGGTTCCCGTCGTTCGGCGCCTGGGCGACCTACGGCCTGGGAAGCGAGGCCGAGAATCTCCCGGCGTTCGTCGTCCTCCCCGACCCGCGCGGCCTGCCGCCGGGGGGCACGGTCAACTGGGGCGCCGGGTTCCTGCCGGCCGTCTATCAGGGAACGGTCCTCCGCACTGCGGCCAACGTGCCGCCGATCGCCGATCTCTTTCCCTCAGCCGAGCGGGCCGATGTCCGGGCCGGTGAGCCGGCCGGGCTCGGCTTCCTCGGCGCGATCAACCGCCGCCACCGCGACGCGCGCGGCGGGGATGCCGATCTCGATGCCCGGATCGAAGCCTTCGAGCTGGCGGCCCGGCTCCAGCTCTCGGCCCCGGAAGTCGGCGACCTGTCGGGCGAATCGGCGCTGACGCTGGCCGACTATCGGCTCGATGACCCCGATCTCGGTCCCTTCGGCAGGCAGTGCCTCCTCGCCCGCCGCCTCGTCGAGCGCGGCGTTCGCTTTGTGCAGATCTACTGTGGCGCCGAGAACACGACGGCGTTGAAGATCCGCCCCAACTGGGATTCGCACGAGGACCTCGTCCGCGATCACGGCTACTGGGGGCCGATCCTCGATGCCGGGGCCAGCGCTCTGCTTGCCGATCTCCGGGACCGCGGCCTCCTCGACTCGACGCTCGTCATCGGCTCGACGGAGTTCGGTCGTCAGCCGGCCGCCCAGGGGAAGGGGCGCGACCACAATCCCGGCGCGTTCACCGCCTGGATGGCCGGCGGAGGGGTGAAGGGGGGCGTGGCCCACGGCTCGAGCGACGAGCTCGGCTTCAAGGCCGAAGTCGATCCGACCACCTGGCACGATCTCCATGCCACGGCGCTCCACCTCCTCGGCATCGATCACGAGCGGCTCACGATCTACAACAACGGCATCCCGCGCCGGCTCACCGATGTCCATGGCCGGGTGCTCGACGCGATCGTCGCGTGAGCGACGCTGCCCCGGGGGAGGTCTTTCCCGACGGGGCGCCGATCAGCTGCCTGTCGGGCAAGCCCAGTGCGCGGCGATCTTGCCTTTCAGGAAGGCGACGCTGCGGTGGAGCTGGTCGATCCCGTCAACGCCATCCTCGATGCTGATCCATCCCGAGAAACCCTCGCTCTTGAGCTCGGAAAAAATCGCGTCGTAGTCGTTGAGCCCCTGGCCGATCTCGCCGTGGCGGAGCCGCTTCACGTAGCCGGCGCTGCCCCCCTCCTCGCGGCGTAGATCTTCGAGCGTCCCCTCGATGAGGAAGCGATCGCTGGCATGCATCGTCACGACCCGGCTCGACACGCGCTTGAGCAACTCCAGCGGATCGTCGCCGGCGATGTAGGCGTTGCTCGGGTCGTAGTTGACGCCGAAGTTGGGATCCCGAACGGCGTCGACGAGCGCGCAAAAAACGTCCATTTTCTGGGCGAACTCAGGGTATTCCCAGAAGTCGTCCTTGTAGTGATTCTCGATGATGAGCGTGACGCCGAGCTCGCGCGCTAGCGGCAGGCAGGCGCGGATCGATTCGGCGGCGAGCGCCACCCCCTGCTCAGGCGTCAGCTCAGGCCTTCGCTGCCCGGAGAGCGTCCGGCACCAGCCGGCGCCGAGCGCGTGGGCCATCCGGATCCAGGTTTTTTGTTTTTCGATTTCGCGCTCACGGAAGGCGGAATCGGGGTGGGTGAAATCGGGGGAGCAGCAGAGCATCGGAATCACCATCCCGCGCGCCTCGACCGCCCGGCGGAAGCCCGGCCAGGCCGATTCGTCCGCCATTTCGAGGAATCCCGCATACCACTCGAGGCCGTCGATGCCGAGCGTGGAGGCCAGGTCGATCCACTCCGCGAGTTTCATGCTCCCATCCTTCACGAGCGCCTGCATGTAGGCCTTCGGGAAAGCGGCGAGACGCGGAACGACGGTGTGGGCGGTGGCAGGGAGCACGGGCATGGTGGGGATCCGGTGCGGGTAGCGAGAGTGGATGCGGGGAGCGAGAGACGGCGCGGGTAGCAGAGACGGAGGTTCAGGAGCCCTTCGCGGGCTGGATCGTCTTCGGTGGGT
>CAMARC010000092.1 GCA_945860405.1 Candidatus Kuenenia stuttgartensis
CCGCCGACGCCGCCGTGCCAGGCCGCGATGAGACTCCCTCCGACGTCCGGGCGCCGGAGGCGATCTCCGTCGAGACGTGGAACGGTACGGGCTGGGAGCCGCTGCCGATCGCCTCCCGGCAGCCGGAGCCCCCCGAGGGGCACATGGCCAACCACATCCATTTCGCCTCGCGCGAGATCACGAAGCTACGGATCACCCTCGAGCCCCGCCCCGGGATGCGCGTCGGGCTTTCGGAACTCGAGCTGTGGGGTGAGGCGATCCTGCCGCTTGCGCCCGCGCCCGCGCCGGCCGGCAACCTCGCCTTCAATCCCGGCGGCGACGGCTCACCCGAATACCCCAAGGCGAGCGCGTCGCACACCTCGCGCTACGACCGGGTCGAGCGGGCCATCGATGGCATCGTCTCCTACCAAACAAACCCCAACAACCGCTGGACGGCCTACGAATCACCAAACGTGACGGACTGGCTGGCGATCGATTTTGGCGAGCCGAAGACCTTCTCCCGGCTGGAGCTGGCCCTCTACGACGACCGGGGCGGCGTCCAGCCGCCGGAGCGGTTTCAGGTCGAGGTCTTCGTGGACGGGGTATGGAAGCCCGTCGAGAACGAGGTCCACGCGCCCGAGCAGCCGCTCGGCAACGCCCTCAACGAGGCCCGCTTCAAGCCGGTGACGGCGCGGCAGATGCGCGTCGTCTTCACGCATCGCGGAGCGGCCCGCAGCGGTGTCTCGGAGATCTTCGTGTGGGGGGAGTGAGGCCGGGCCGACGACGGTTTTCCCAACCATGGCATGCACGCCCCCGTCACGGTCCGTTGGCGGCAACCGGGCGTTATGGCAGACTATTTCCTGTCTGACTCGCTCGTCCACCGGGAGATGTTCCATGCGTCTGACGCTCGCCGTCGCCCACGGTCTCCTCCTCTCTGTGGCGTTCTCCGGCGCGGCGCCGGCCGAAGAGCGCGTCGTTATGAGTTATCCGCTGATCCTTCCCGAACCGACGCACCGGATCGTCGCGGTCGATGCGGCGAAGCGCGAAGCGCGGATCGAGCGTGCCGAGGGGGCGATGTTCTCGATCCCCGCTGAGGGGCAGGCCGTGCTCGTCGTGCCATCAAAGCCGGGCGGGCCGCTCGACTCGCTCGTTCGCGTCAGCGTCGCAGAGATCCTCGAAGGGAATGTCGCCGTGGCGACGTTCGGCCCCGGTGCGACCTCGGCCGTTCAGAAGGGCCCCGCCGTCCTCGGCCGACCGTTCACGGGGCTGATCGGTGAGCGGCCCGCCGACACCGCCACCACGAAAGCGATCCGCAGCCTCCCCGATCTCCTTGTCGCCAAGGCCAAGCCGACAGGCAAAGGCCTAGGCTCGTTCAATCCGATTGCCAAGGCCCGTGCTGCGGCCCGCCGCACCGCATCGAGCAACCACCTCAAGCAACTCGCTCTCGGCTTCCAGAATTTCCACGACACCTACAACGCTCTTCCGCCGGCGGCCGTGATCGGACCCGACGGCAAGCCGTGGCACTCGTGGCGCGTCCTCCTCCTCCCTTTCCTCGCTGAGATGGAGTTGTACAAGCAGTACGACTTCTCCCAGCCGTGGGATTCGCCGAAGAATCTCGCCTTTGCCGAAAAGATGCCGACCGTGTTCCGCGATCCGGCCCGCGAAGGCCCCCTCGACACCCTCACCGACTACGCCGCGATCACCGGCAAGGCGGCGATCTTTCAGCCCGATGTGGTGACGATGAAATCGGCCGATGACTTCCCTGCCTGCCTGACAGCCGGGAAGAAGATCGGCCTCACGAGCATCACCGACGGGACATCGAGAACGATCCTGTTTGCCACGCTCGATCCCGACCGAGAAATCCCCTGGACGAAGCCGGAGGACATCGTCCTCGACGACGCCTTCCCCGGGATCGGCAAGCCGGCGGGGATCGGGGCGATCCATCCGCTCGGTAACGGCAGGGTCGGTCTCTTCGCTTTCGCCGACGGCTCGGCCCACATCATCGCCGATACGGTCGACACCGAGACGCTGCGGCCGTTTCTCACCCGAGCCGGCGGCGAACTCGTCGACCGCAGCGACCTCGAAGGTCCTGGTGCGGGCCCCGCTGATCCGGACAGACCGCCGCTGGTGAAGGTGATCGCTGCCGACGACGGCACGCTCCGGCTCGAAGTCGACTGACTTTTTCCTCTGAAGCATGTGGAGAAATACCGATGCTCTCTGCGCGTCGCCGCATGGCTGTGATGATGGCCGGCCTTCTCGTTCCCTGGGTCCACCCGGCAAACGCCTGTTGCCCCGCCTGGCGGCGCGGCGAGCCGGTGCGGATCGCCGATCAGCAGATCCTCGTCGTTTGGGATCCGGCGACGCGCGTCGAGCACTTCATCCGCGAGGCAAAGTTTGCCGCCGCGCCCGGTGCCCGGCAGGAGGGATTCGGGTTCCTCGTCCCCTCGCCGACGGTTCCGGAGATCGCCGCGGCCGACGGTGCCGTCTTCGCGCAGCTCAACAACAGGATCCAGCCGCGCGTCGTCGAGGTGACGCGCTATGAGAACCACTATTCGCTTCTCTGGCGGCTGTTCGTTCTCGAGAGCAAGGTGCCGGCCAGCCGGGCAACCGATGCCGCCCCTCCGCCGATGGCCACCGTCGAGGTGATGAAGCGGGCGCGCGTCGGCGGCTACGACGTCGTGGTTCTCAAGGCAGCCGACCCCGCCGCGCTCACCGAGTGGCTCGCCGACAACGGCTACGACTCCCGACCGGAGCTTGCCGAGTGGTCGCGGCCGTATGTCGAGAAGGGGTGGATGATCACCGCCTTCAAGTATGCGACCGACGCCACGAGCATCGATGTCTCGGCCGTCCGGCTGTCGTTTGAGACCCATGCCCCCCTCTTCCCCTACCGCGTGCCGACCGATCAGATCGATCCCGACGCGCCGCGGCGCAGCCTCCTCCGTGCCTTCGTCATCGGCCCGGGGCGGGCCGAAGGGACGCTCGGCGAAGGGGCCGCCACACGCCCCTGGGAAGCCGGCAACGCCGTCTACTCCCATCCCCTCGAGGTCAACGCCTCGTTCCTCGCAGCCGTCCTCCCCGAGGGGACCGCCGGCGGCGCCACGAACGCCTGGCTCACCGCCTTCGAAGACTCCACGTGGCCCTCCGGCACCGACGACCTGACGTTCGCGTTCGACCCGGCCGGAGCGATGTTCCAGCGGGTCGTGGAGCATGTGACGCGGCGCGACCGGCTCGTCCCCCTCGACGCGATCGCCCTGGCCGGATTGGGGCTCGCGTGGGTGGCCCGGCGTCGCCGGCCGGGTTGACTGAACTAGGTATCGAGTTCACAGTGAGGTGATGAAGACCATTCGGCTGAACATGCACGATGCCAAAACCCACCTCTCCCGCCACCTGGCGGGCCTCGAGGGGGACGACAGGATCATCCTCTGCAACCGCAACCGGCCCGTGGCGGAGGTGCGACTGATCCGCGACAGCGGAAAACGTCGTCGGCCGGGCGTCGCCAAGGGGGCGTTCACCGTACCACCGGCGTTTTTCGAGTCCCTGCCGGAGGAGATTCTCTCCGGTTTCGAGGGGGATTGATGCAGGTCCTGCTCGACACGCACGCGTTCTTTGAAGGCTGAGTCCACTCACCATCACCCGGGGTGACCGTCGCTCGTCGCACAGTCCTCGGGAGCATCAGCGCCGGGACGGGCGAGGCAGACGTAGTACACCATCCCCACTCCGCCGCCAGCGCCAGCATCTCGATGATCACAAGCCACCAGATGACATACGGGATCGCCATCAACACCCCCTTCCATCCCCCCGGCAGGATCGGTCGGTGGAGGGATTGGCTCCCTGTCCCGCCACCTTCGGCGGCGACGGCGGGACGTCATTGGCGGGATTCATCGTGAAGAACCCAGAGGGCTTGAGGAGGAAGCCGATATAAGCCGCCGGCATCACCGGATAATCCTCGGGGCGCGGCAGATGGGTGTGGCCGAAGGTGTACCAGAAGACGACGTCGGTCGAAGCGATCGGCCGATCGGCAGCGGTCCAGCGGACGAGCCCATCGCCGCCGGAGCTCTGGTTGGGATAGTCCCCCGCGGCGAAGCGCTCCTCCGGATCAAACGGCGTCACCCAGACATGATGATCGACGAATCCGGCCCGCTTCCGCCACCACGCCTGCGGCGCGGCAAAGGGGATGCAATTGTCGCCGGGGAGAAAGCGATACCCAACCGGCTGTCCGACCGCATTGAGCCGCCCCGGATTGACGATCTTCCAGGACCGCGCCGACTCCAGGGAGAGATTCGCAAGCGCCGCAGACTCGGTGGCGAGCGTCGTGGCTCGCGTGAGAAACGCATTCCCGAAGGGATTGTCCGCGCCGGCATCCCCCGGAACGACGTCGAGCTGCTGCACAGAGTTGTTGCTGCCGTCGAGATCGACATCGAGGCGAACGTTGAAGAAGTGCTGATGATTGGGGGCGTAGATCTGATCGGCCACGAGTGCACCCCACGGCGGAGTCTCGCCGGGGCGGGCGACACCGAGCGACAACACGCCCGTCAGCTTCACTTCGAACTGGATGTTGCCATCCTGGTAGAGGTACCAGAAAAACCCGTACTCATAATTCTCCACCGTCGACACCGACGACACGACGAGTCGCCGCGACCGCCGCACCTCGGGCTTCCCCGAGCGGCGGTCGGTGTGCTTCCAGAGGATGCCGAAATCCTCTTCGTGCATGCAGATCGCGTTCTTCACGAGGAGCGGCTCGCCTCGGCTGGTCGTGAGGTGCGCGTCGAAATACCGGATCAAGCCCAAGCAATCGCAGCCCAGCTCGAGGCTGTTGGCGCACATCCCCATCCCGTATTCGCCGACATCGAAGGCGTTCTTTCGCCGCTGCGTCTCCCCTGGGTCGCCGTAGGGCACCACCATTTCCGTGAGCGACGCCCGGTAGAGGATGGAGCGATCTTCGTCGCCGTCGCGGTAGCGGAGGTGGTGGAGCGTCAGCCCCTCGCGGGCATTGAACCCGATCACAAACTTCCAGTTCTGCCAAGCGACCTGGTAGCCCTCGACGGTGAAGCTCGGGCCCTCCGGCTGGGTGATCTCGAGCGGCTTGATGTCGGGGCGCTGGTTGCCGACGCGATCGGCGGCGTAGTTGCACGCGCCCGGCGGCAGCGGCCACTGCCCGTGCTCCTCGACGCGGATCACCTTCATCGTGTTGAGATCGACGACCGGTCGGATGCCTTCGATGGGCCGTGCGTAGCCGTTCTCGGTCGGGTCTGACCGAAGAAAACAGAGGGGGCGGGCGAGTCGCCGGGTACGATCCTCCTCCGATCCGTAGTTCCCCGCGCTCCAGATGTCGACCATCACCAGCCGCGTGTCATCGATCCCTGCATGGCGGGCGAGGGCATCGCGAAACTCGGCGCTGGCGAGCACCGCCGCCTCGCATTCCACCTGCTCGTCCACCGTCATCGTCGGCTGCACGCCGGGAATGTGGCGCCACGACTCCACCTCGTTGCCATCGATCGACACCACCGCCTCATGGCAGAGGTTGCTGGCATTGTCGAACAGCACCACAAAGGCCTTCCGCGGAGGGCGATTCGTCGCTGTGAAGGCATGGACGAGTCCCTTGTGAGGCTCGTGGAGGCTCACCGACACGAATCGCGTCGTCGGGGTGACCTTCCCCCCCCGCCTCAGGATCGCCACCGCCGCGGCGACCTCGGCGGCGCTGAGCGGCTCGAGAGGATGGCTACCGGAGCCCGCACACTGGACCATGGGGAGCGACATGACAGATCCTCGGAGGACGACTGCGACACACCCGACGGCCACCGCGGACGTCGATCACTTGCCGGGCTCACGAGACTTCCCGACGAGCTCCGGTTGCTTCACCGGGCCAAAGCCGACGTTGTTCTCCGTCGCCATCCGCACCTCATCGTCCATCATCGCAAGCCGTACGGTCGTCACGAACGGCGTCTCGATAAAGCAGATCCGCAGCGTGAAGGTGTCTTGATCCCAGCCGCCAGCCACAGCCGCCGGCCGTGCAGGCATCCCGGCCCACGCCACGTCGCACGCCTGCCACGTCCCCCGGCCGCAGGGAATCCGATGCTCCCTGCCATCGGCGACGAATACCACCGTATCGCCGTCGGCCCCCGGCTCGATGGCTACCGACGCGAGCTTCGCGCCGTTGTCGCCGAAGTCGTACGTCCGCCCAGCCACACCTTGGGGCAGAGTCCCAGCAGGCGGCAGGGGTACTTGGAGCGAGCCGAGCTTGGAGGCGAGCCTTCCTGCGGCGACGTCGTCGGCCGGGAGCGGCACGACCCGGAACGCCGGGAGGAGCTTCTTCCAGACGATGTCGAGAACGCGCTGCATGTCGCGCGTGCCCGACGTGATCGCCACCACGGCATCCTCCTCCGGCAAGACAATGCAATATTGGCCGAAAGCCCCGTCGCCGCGGAAGGCCCCGTGTCGGCAGCGCCAGAACTGATAGCCATAGCCCTGGTCCCAGTCGCTGTCGGGATGACTGCCGTTGGCCACCTGCCGGCTCGTTGCTTCCTCGACCCAGGCCGCGGGGACGATCTGCCTCCCCTCCCACGTTCCCCTCTGGAGGAGCATCTGGCCGAAGCTCGCGATGTCGCCAGTGCGGACACTCAACCCGAAGCCACCGACGCTCATCCCCTCCGGGCTCTCCTCCCAGGTCGCACCCTCGATGCCGAGTGGCGTAAAGAGCCGCGGCCCGAGATAGTCGTGAAGTTTTTCCCCGGTCGCTTTCTGAACAATCGCCGACTGCATGAACGTCGCCGGCGTGTTGTAGAGGAAGTGCGTCCCTGGCTTGAACGGGACCGGATGGGCGAGGAACTGCCGCACCCACGGCTCGCTTCGCAGATGCGGAGGCTCCCCGTGATGCCCGGTGGCCATGCGGAGGAGGTCCCTGAGGCGCATCGCCTTCAGATGGGCCGACGGATCCGCCGGGGCCTCGGTCGGGAAGAACTTGAGCACGGGGTCGTCGACACGAAGCTTTCCTTCCGCCGCCGCGATCCCCACGGCGGTTGAGGTGAAACTCTTGGAGAGAGAGTAGAGCTGGTGGCGCAGCTCCGGCTTGTACGGCGCCCACCAGCCCTCGGCGACCACATGACCGTGCCTCACGACCATGACACTATGGAGACCATCGGCCACCGCCGCGTCCCCCGCCGCATCGAGGGCCTGGACGAATCCGAGGAGATCGACCGACGACACCCCCTGAGCTTCAGGCGCGCTCCGCGGGAGCTCCGCGGCGGGGACGACGGCACTCGATAGTGCCAGGAGAAGCAGACAAACGAGACGGGGCATGAACGGGCAACTCCCTACGGGAAAACAGCGGGCTCAATGACTATGCCTCGGCACCGTTCGGCAGACATCCCGGAACGTGCAGGCAAAGTCGAGGCAGCCGCCGGTGTGAAGCTGCCCGACATGATCGCGGTAGAGCTGCTGCCATGGGGTGGCGCCGGCGGGGACGGTGTCCCAGGCGGAGGTGTCGCGCGCGGCCCATTCCGCGGGGGGCACGAGTGCATTGACGGCCCGCGTGCCGAGATCGACGCGCACCCGATCGCCGGTTCGCAGCCGCGCAAGCCCTCCCCCGGCGTACGCCTCGGGGGAGGCATTGAGGATCGAAGGGCTCGCCGCAGTGCCACTCTGCCGGCCGTCGCCGAGCGTCGGCAGCTCCGAGATCCCGCGGCGGACGAGCGCTTCCGGCGGGAGCATGTTGACCACCTCGCCGCTTCCGGGAAAACCGAGCGTGCCACAGCCGCGGATCACGAGCAGCGTCGTCTCGTCGATCGCAAGCGCCGCGTCATCGATGCGCGCGTGGTAGTCCTCGGGCCCGTCAAAGACTACCGCCCGACATTCAAACGTCTCCTCGGCCCCCGGCTCCGAAAGAAAGCGACGGCGGAAGTCGGCGCTGATGACGCTCGTCTTGAGGAGCGCCGCGTCGAAGAGATTTCCAGAGAGGACGAGGAAGCCGGCCCGCTCGCGGAGCGGCGCGGCGACAGAACGGATCACCCGCCCGTCGGGTAGCGGGGCCGGGGCGACGTTCTCCGCCACGGTCTTACCGCTCACCGTCAGCGGCGTGCCATCGAGGAGTCCGTTTCGCAGCAGCTCGGCCATCACCGTCGGCAGACCGCCGGCCCGATGAAAATCCTCGCCGAGGTGCTGCCCGGCGGGCTGAAGGTCGACCAGGAGCGGCAGGTCGTGGCCGAACGTCTCCCAGTCGCCGATCTCGAGGTCGATCCCGGCATGACGGGCGACGGCGATGATGTGCGGAGGGCAGTTGGTGCTCCCTCCGAGGGCCGTGTTGACGCGGATGCAATTGAGGAGCGCGGTGCGGGTCACGATCCCAGCCGGCCGCAGATCCTCCTCCACCATTCGCACGATCCGCATTCCCGCCCCGTGAGCCGCTTGGCCCCGCTCCCGGTAGGGGCCGGGGATCTGCGCCGTGCCCGGCAGGGCCATGCCGAGGGCCTCGGCGAGGCAGTTCATCGACAGCGCCGTCCCCATCACGTTGCAGTGGCCGACGCTCGGCGCCGAGGCCGCAAGAAGCTCCATGAACTTCTTCTCGTCGATCTCGCCCGCCGCGAGGCGCCGCCGCGCTTCCCAGATGATCGTGCCGGCGCCTGCCACCTCCCCATCGAGGTAGCTGTTGAGCATCGGGCCACCGTTGAAGACAAGCGCCGGGAGATTGCAGGTGACCGCGGCCATCAGCGCCGCTGGCGTCGTCTTGTCGCAGCCGGTCGTGAAGATCACGCCATCGAGGGGATAGCCGTGGAGAATCTCGACAAGCCCGAGGTAAGCGAGATTGCGATCGAGGGCCGCCGTCGGCCGCCGCGCTGACTCCTGGAGCGGGTGCATCGGAAAGACGAGCGGCAGCCCGCCGGCATCGCGGACGCCGTCACAGAGTCGCTTCACCGACTCAAGATGGACGCGGTTGCAGGGGGTGAGGTCGCTGGCCGACTGGGCAATCCCGATCACCGGTCGCCCCCCCTGGAGCTCACCGGTGGTCAGCCCCGAATTGAGGAATCGCTCGAGGTAGAGCGCCGTCATCCCGGGGTTCCCAGGCTCGTTCCACCATTGCTCCGATCGCAGACGCGTTGTCATCGCTCCACTCCCGGCTTCGGCATCGAGATCACTCTCGTCTCGAGGAACTCGCGGATCCCCTCCTCCCCCCCCTCGGCGCCGATCCCGCTCTGCTTCACGCCGCCGAAGGGAATCTCGGCCTTGAGCGGCCGCCATTCGTTGACGCCGACAATCCCCGCCTCGAGCGCCGAGGCCACCGCGCGGAGGCGGGCCAGATCGGTGCCATAGACATAGGCTGCCAGGCCGTACGGGGTGGCGTTGGCCCGATCGACCGCTTCGGGAAGCGTTCGATAGCTGAGAAGCGGGATGACCGGCCCGAAAATCTCCTCACTCGCCAGCCGCATCGAATCCTCGACCCCCGCCACCACTGTCGGTGGAAAGAAGTTTTGCTGGTCGAGTCCCGGCACATCCTCGAAGCTCCGGTTCTCCGCCACGATCCGCCCCCCGGCAGCCACCGCCTCCGCGACACGGCCGCGGACGTCGCGACAGGCGGCCGTATGGATCAGCGGGCCGGCGTCGATTCCTTCGGCAAGGCCATCGCCGATACGGAGCGCTGCGATCCGCGCGGCCAGCCTCTCGATGAGCTCCCCCTCGCGGTCGGCGTGGACAAAAATCCGATTGGCCGTCACGCACACCTGCCCTGACACAAACATCTTCAGGCGCACGAGCTGATCGGTGACCAACTCCAGATCGGCATCAGGAAGGATGATGAACGGCGCGTTGCCGCCGAGTTCGAGCGACAGCCGCTTGATCCCCGGTGCAGCGGCGGCCATCAGGCTGATGCCGGTGGCGGTCGAGCCGGTGAGGCTGAGCACGCGCACGCGCGGGTCCGCGGCAAGCACGGGCCCGACGACGCTCCCCTTCCCCGGCACGATCTGGAGCACCCCAGGCGGCAATCCTGCCTCGGCAAGGATCGGCGCCAGGGCGAGCGCTATCAGCGGCGTCGCCTCGGCCGGCTTCCAGACTGCCGTGCACCCGGCGGCGAGCGCCGCGGCCACCTTCTTCGCCCCTTGCGCGAGCGGGAAATTCCACGGCGTGATCAGACCGGCAACCCCGGCGGGGCACTGCTCGACGAGGAACTCTCTCCCAGGTTCGGGATGGGGCACGATCCTCCCGTGGACGCGTCGGGCCTCTTCGCCAAACCACTGGAAGAAGCTGGCAGCGTAGTCGACCTCGCCCGCAGCCTGGGGATAGGGCTTTCCCTGTTCGGCGGTGAGAAGGCGGGCAACCTCGTCGCGGCGCGAAAGCAACGCCGCCGCCGTGCGCTTGAGGACCTCACCGCGCGCGGCCGCCGGAATCTCGCGCCAGCCACGGCCGGCACGGGCCGCCCCCTCGATCGCCGCCGTGACGGTGCCGGCATCGGCACGACCGACCTCGGCGAGCAGGGCGCCGGTGGCAGGATTGCGGACGGTGCATGCATCGCTGCCGCGGTGACTCGCCTGCCGCCAAGCGCCATCGACCCACGGGGCGGGCTCAAACCAAAACGGGGGGCATGTTTTCATGGTGGATGCTGGACGGCATGCCAAACGGTGGAGCGAGGCTCGTGGATCGGGTTGTGACCTGGAGGCCGACGAATCACCCGGCGACGTTGAGGACATTTCGGTAGATCCGCTCGGCATCGGCCGCCGTCACGGCGACGGGATTGGGATCGATGAGGCGGCGATTGTTGGCTGCGTCGCGGGCCATGGGGGCAATGTCGGCCGTGGGAACGACGACCCGGTCGAGCGCCGCGCGGAGGCCAATATCGCGGGCTGTGGCATCGAGCCGGTCGGCGAAGGCTCGAGGCTCGAGCGCCCCCCACTCAAGCGCCGTCCCCAGGGCCGCGAAGTCGGCGGTGCAGGCCGGGGCGTTGTGGCGCATGAGGGCCCCGGCGAAACAGCCGGTGATCACGCCGTGGGGAATGTGGAAGCGGCCACCGAGGGGAAGCGCGAGGGCATGGACGGCGCAGCAGGAAGAATTGGCGAAAGCCATGCCAGCCAGGTGCGATCCAATCGCCATTCGATCGCGGGCTTCCTGGTCGCCGGGATCACGGCAGACTCGCTCGAGCGCCGGGCCGATCTGCCGGGCCGCCTCGAGGGCGAGCCCGCGGGCGATCGGCGTGGCGACGCGGGCGATGAAGGCCTCGATCGCGTGGACAAGTGCATCCATGCCGGCAGCAGCGGTCACGGCCGGCGGGAGGCCGTCGGTGAGCGCAGGATCGACGATGGCGATGTCGGCGAGGAGCGACGGATCGACGACGCCCACCTTCGTGCCGGCGGCCGTGTCGGTGAGGATCGCCACGAAGGTCGCCTCCGAACCGGTGCCGGCCGTCGTCGGCACGAGGATCGTCGGCACCCCGCGCCCTCCGGCCTTGCCGATGCCGACATAGTCGGCCGGCCCGCCGCCCCTGAGGGCCACAAGCGCCGCCACCTTCGTGGCATCCATCACGCTCCCGCCGCCGAGCCCGATGACGACATCGACGGCGGCTGAGCGGATCTGCTCGGCGAGGAGGGCGACGTCAGCGAGGGGAGGCTCGGGGGAGACGTCAACGAACTGCCCGGCGAGGATCCCGGCGTCGGCGAGCGGTGCCGCGACCCGGGTAAGAAGTCCGGCCGATTCCACCCCCCGATCGCTGACGAGGAACACCCGCTTCCAGCCTCGTCCCTGGCAGATCTCGGCCAAGCGGTCACTGGCCCCGCGGCCGGTGATCACCCGCCGCGGAAGGTGGTTTTCGTAGCCCTGGCGAATGTCGATCATTGGCTTCCCTCTCCCGTCTCCCCTTCGGCCAGTGCTCGCGTGCCGGCTCCCGGCAGCGCGTTGGGGGGATCGTACCAAATCGCCCTTCGCCCACCGCCGGACCCGTCACCCCGGCGCCACAGCGCGGGCCGAAAAAAATGTTTGAAAGCGACCGGCCTGTCGATTGACTCTTCAGGGAGGGCCGGGCTACGATCCGCTTGGGGGAAGATTGTCGGCTCGGTGCCTCGGGCCTTGTAGCCTCGACCCATCCGCTCCCCGGAAGCGTACAGACGGCCATGCGTCCTGCATCCCAGCACTTGCTGTCGCGGCTTTTCCGCTCGTGCGGGATCGTGGTGCTGCTGGCGCTCGTCGCCTTGGGCTCCTTGCAGTCGGCCGAGGCGAGCTGTGGCGATTGGCTCGTCGGCCATGGCGTGCCTTCCCAGGCCGCGGAAGCGGATGCGGGGAACCGAGCGGATGCGGGGAACGCAGTCGATGCGGGGAACGCCGGCGCGGCCACGCCGACCGAGGCCCCCCGGCGTCGCCCCTGCAACGGCCCCTCCTGTGGCCGCGCACCCGTAGCTCCGCTGGCCCCGAGCGATGCCCCGACGGTGCCCCTCGAGCTCGATCGGGCGGCCCTGCTTTCCAGCCTTCTCCCGGTCGATGCCTCGACCGCGGGCGCCTGGCTCGTCATCGACGAGCCCCTCTCGATTCCGGCCGTCTCCGGCCCTCCTGAGCGCCCACCGAGGGTTGCCTGACGACGGCCGCAGGGCGCTTGCGCGCCTGGTCCCCCTCAGTGACGCTTTGTCACGCGTGGGGATCGGAGCTCTCGAGCCCCCTCTTCTAGCCGTCGTCCCCGGTTCGTGCCATCGGGCGTTCCCACGCTATGCCGTGAAGAACGCCACGGCTC
>CAMARC010000093.1 GCA_945860405.1 Candidatus Kuenenia stuttgartensis
TGGAGAGCGTCCGCGACGTGGAGCGCCGGATCGAATCGGCGGGAAACCGCGGCGAGCTCCAGGGCTGGAAGCCGGTGCTTGCCGGGCCCGACATGCCGCGGCCGGCCGATGGTGTTCCCCAGGACGTCGCCGACCACATGCGGCTGATGAGCGACATCCTCGTGCTGGCCTTCATGACCGACGCGACGCGCGTCTGCACGCTCAAGCTCAACAACGACCACTCGTCGCTGCGGTTCCCGAATCTCGGCGTCGACTACATGATCCACCACCTCCTTTCCCACTCCGACACCCCCGACTGGCTCAAAGTCAACCAGTTCTTCATCGGGCAGCTGGCCCACATCTGCCGCCGGCTCGACAGCGTCCAGGAAGGGGAGCGGACGGCCCTCGACAACACCGCCATCCTCTACTGCTCGAGCATGATGAGCGGCCACCACGACGCCTCGCAACTCCCCGTCGTGCTCGTCGGTGGCGGCGGCGGGAAGATCGCCGGGGGCCGGGTGCTCGACTATTCCGGTCAGGAGCAGCGGCAGATGTGCCGGCTCTACATGTCGCTCCTCGACGTCTGCGGGATCCCGGTCGACTCCTTCGGCGACGCCACCGCGAAGCTCGCCGAGATCTGACGGCGGCGGGGTGCGGAGAGTGTCCGCTCCGCGGTGTCACGACGAATCGCTTGCGAGGGGTTGCCCATGCCCTCTCCCCGGCCTAGCCGGCAAGCGTAGCCATGGATGGCGGAGCGCAGGCGGGTCGGAGAGAGCGGAGGCCTGGAAGGCCGCAGCGAACGTCCGGGGGAGGGGGCGTGGGCAATCCCGAGCCCCGCGTGGAGGGCCGTGGGCGACCCTGAGCCTGCCGCTCCATGAGCCGCATCATTCACGGTCCCGTCTGGAGCCTGCCGCAGGTGTAAACTCTTCTCTGGCGAGGCAACTGATCGCGGAGGGAAGTCTCGTGACACGGAAGAATCCCTCAGGTCGTTGGCTGGCGTCGTGGGGCGGGGCGATCGTCGTCCTCTTGGGGCTTGCGGCACTTGCCCACGCCCAGCCTGCCGATCGGGGAAAAAGCGAAAAAGCCCCCCCTCAAGGCGTCACCGACCTGATCTCGGTCGCCGGCGACGGCGAGATCCGCGGCGCGGTCGTGAAGCGCTTTCCCGACGGCTCCCTCGATGTGGCGGTGCAGCGTGATTGGCTCGACGCCCATGCCCCCGAGGTGGCCGAGGTGCTCGGCGTCGAGGAGCGCCGGCAGACGAAGGCGGTCATGGAGGCGCTCGCGAAGCGGCTCGCCGCGGCGATCGCTGCCCTCCCGGAGAGCCGGACGCGCACCCTCGGGCTTTTGCGCCGTGAGGCTGACCGGGTCGACGACTGGCTCGTGGCTGCCGAAGAGGCCGCTGATCGGGACGCGGCAGCGCGAAGCGCGGACGAGGGGGGGGCCGATCGACCGATTCGACCGCGGGCAGTCAGGCGGGGAGAATCGCAATTCACGCTCCTGCGGATCGCCCCGAAGCGGGTGACGAAGGTGCGGCCGAGCGGGCAGGCCGCGCAGCGGATCGCCCGCTGGGCTTGGAGCGAGCGGCTCGAGGATGTCGAGGGGCGCTCGGCTGCCGATCTCACAAAGGAATTGAAGGGGCGGGGGATCGATCCGCGCTCCCCGCCACCGGGGCTCGGCGATCGCCTTCCTCCCCTGCCGCAGGATGATCGAGAGTGGGCGGCACGGATGGCGCTCGTCGCAGATGCCCTCGGCGATTCGGTGGCGTTTCAAGGATTCGGCGACACGGTCGTGAAGGCGGGGGAGGCCGAAGGGGGACTGGCAGGGATTCTCCCGCAGTTGGGTCAACTGCTCGGCGGAGGTAACGGAGGGCCCGGGGGACTCGGGCTCGACGAGATTCTCGATGGGCTCAAAGGTGGCGGGCTCCCTGGCGCGCAGGCGATTCCCCCGGCGACTCCCGGCGGCGCCAATCCTGCCGGCAAACCGGCCGAGCGATGGCTCGTGTCGGCCCGTGCCCAGGCAGCCGACGCGGGCCATTACCGGGCGACGCGCGTCAACGTCGACGCGGCCAATGGCCGGGCGGAGGTGGAGTCGGTGTTCGAGGCCCGCATGCCCGACGGCTCGTGGGAGACGATCTGGCGCGAGGTCCGCGCCGCCGATGCCGCACGGGCCAACGAAGCAGCGGTGGAGCGGATCACGGCCGACGAGCGGATCAGTGGCCTTCTCCAGACGATCCGTGGCATCGGGCTGGTCAATGAGGCGAGCATCATGCAGGCGATCCGTGTCGGTGCCGCCACATTCACCGCGCAAGGGGAGATCGACACCGCCTTCAACGACTTCCGGAGCCGCCACGTCCAGCGCCTCGACGGCCCGCCACTGCGCTGGGATGGGCGGTAATTCGATCTTCCACGATCCACAGTCAGCAGGCGATTCGATGCCCCCTTCCAAGTCCCAGGTGGATGCCGCATCCCCGCTCCCTGCCTGGCACTCCCTCTCGATCGACGAGGTCGTCCGCCGTCTGGCGACCGACGCGCGGCAGGGGCTCCCGGGCGGGGAAGCGGCACGGCGGCTGGCGGAGCACGGCCCCAACACTTTGGTGGAGCCCCCCGCGGTGCCTTGGTGGCGGACGTTCCTGGCGCAGTTCCGCGAGCTGTTGATCTGGATCCTGATCGTGGCGGCGGTCATCGCCGGAGCGATCGGCGACTGGACCGACACGGCCGCGATCGTGGCGATCGTCCTGGTCAACGCCGTCATCGGCTTCCTCCAGGAAGACCGCGCCCAGCGTGCCCTCTCCGCCCTCCGAGCGATGTCGGCCCCAATGGCCCGCGTGATCCGTGACGGTGAGCCCTCTTCGATCCCCACCAGTGGTCTGGTCATCGGGGACCGGATCGAGATCGAAGCCGGTGATCATGTGCCGGCCGATGCCAGGCTCGTGGAGGCTTTTCGTCTCTCCACGCAGGAGTCGTCGCTCACCGGCGAGAGCCTGCCGGCAGAGAAGCGCGTGGCCGACGCCCAGCCGGTCGACACGCCGCTCGGCGACAGGCATTCGCTCCTCCACGCCGGCACGGTGGTGGCGGCAGGACGGGGCGCGGCGGTCGTCGTTGCCACCGGCATGGGCACGGAGTTTGGACGGATTGCCGGGCTGCTCGGGCAGGCGACGAGTGAGCCGACGCCGTTGCAACAACGGCTCGCCAGCCTGGGGAGGATTCTGATCGGGCTGTGCATCGTCGTTGTCGGCCTGATTTCCGTCGTCGAGGTCGTTCGTGGCGGCGGCCTCGGTCGGCTCGTCGAGACCGGCCGACTGGCCGATCTGCTGCTGCGATCGGTCAGCCTTGCCGTGGCCGCCGTGCCGGAGGGATTGCCGACGGTGGTGACCCTCGTGCTGGCGATCGGACTACAACGGATGGCGCGGCGCAACGCCCTCGTACGGCGGCTCCCGAGTGTGGAAACGCTCGGATCCGTGACGGTCATCTGCTCCGACAAGACCGGCACGCTGACCCGCAACGAGATGACGGTACGCGACGTGATCACCGCCGAGCGGCACTATGCCGTGAGCGGCGTGGGCTACGAACCGCGAGGCGAGTTTCATGCCGACGAAGGGGGCGATCCGGCCGCCGATCCTGATCTCCACCGGCTCCTCGAGATCGCGGCCCGCTGCACGACGGCCACCGTCACGCCCGCCGCGGACGGCACCTGGCGGGTGGTGGGCGATCCGACCGAGGGGGGCCTGATCGTGGCCGCGATCAAGGCTGGCGTCGCTGACCACGGGACGGCGACGCCAAAGCTGTTCGAGATCCCCTTCGACTCCGTCCGCAAGCGCATGAGCGTGGTCTTGCTGGGAGGAGATGGTGGCCGGTTGCTCGCCACGAAGGGCGCGCCCGAGGCGGTGCTGCCATGCTGCGTGGCAGAGCAGCGGGGGGGGTTGGTTGTGCCGCTCACCGATGAGCGCCGCCGTGAGATCACGCACGCTGCCGGCGAGCTCGCCGGCCGGGCCATGCGGGTGCTGTCGTTTGCCTGGCGGGCCATGCCACAAGCCGAGGCCCTCGGCGGTGATCCCGCCGGGATCGAGCGGGAGCTCGTGTTCGTCGGGCTTGTCGGCATGATCGATCCACCGCGCGAGGAGGCGAAGGCGGCGATCGGACGGTGCCGCACGGCCGGCATCCGGCCGGTGATGATCACCGGTGACCATCCCGCCACGGCCCTGGCGGTGGCGCGGGAGCTCGGCCTTGCCGTTGAGGCCTCGAGGGCCGTGAGCGGCGTGGAGATCGATTCGCTCGACGACGCGGCGCTCGGGGCCGTCGCCACCGAGGCGGTGGTCTACGCGCGCGTGTCGCCCGAACAGAAGCTGCGGATCGTGCGGGCCCTCCAGCGCCTCGGCCATGTCGTGGCGATGACCGGCGACGGCGTCAACGATGCCCCGGCGGTGAAGGCTGCTGACATCGGGATCGCGATGGGCATCAGCGGGACGGACGTCACCCGTGAGGCGGCCGACATGGTGCTCACCGACGACAACTTCGCCTCGATCGTGGCGGCCGTCGAGGAGGGGCGGGGCATCTACGACAACATCCAGAAGTTCATGCACTATCTCCTCTCGTGCAACGCCGGCGAGGTGCTCCTGATGCTCGTGGCGGCCGTTGCGGGCTGGCCGGCGCCCCTCGCCGCGATCCAGATTCTCTGGCTGAACCTCGTCACCGACGGCTTGCCGGCGCTCGCCCTCGGCGTCGAGCCACCGGAGAGCGACATCATGGATCGCCCACCGCGGCCTTTGAATGAGGCGGTGATTCCCTGGCGGCGCGGGCTCGCGATCGTGGCCCACGGCAGCCTCGTGGCAGCCGTCTGTGTCGCGGCGTTCTGGGTGGTGTGGCAAGGAGATGACACGCAACTCGTCCATGCCCGGACGGTGACCTTCTGCGTGGCGGCCTTCGCGCAGCTCCTGTTCGCGATCGGCTGCCGGAGCGATCGCCGGCCGGGATTCGGGCCGGGGATGTTTGCCAACCCGGCGCTGCTGCTGGCGATCGTGGTGTCGGCGCTGGTGCAGGTGGCGGTGGTCACGTTCCCGACGGCGCAATCGGTGCTCGAGGTGGCAGCAGGCGGGCCAGGAGTCCACTGGCCGCTCGTCCTCTGGCTTGCGGTCGTTCCGCTGGCGGTAGTCGAGGGATCGAAGCTCGTCGCGTCGTTTGTCCGCTCGGCGGGCGCTTACCGCGGCGACGAGAGCCGGCGCTCGAGCCAGTCGTAGGCCTGCCTGCGGATCTCAGGGGGGAAGTCGTGGCCACAGTCGGGGGTGACGACGATGAGTCGCTCTCCGGCCGGAGCCACTCCAGGCTCCCCGTCGAAGAGCCGGTGCACCGGCAGCGCCTCGGCGAAGGCCCGCCGGACGCCCGCCACGGCAAAATTGTCATCACCGACCGGCGAGTTTGAAAAAAAACTCCGCGGCGCGAAGCTGGCGATCACCTCGGGGAAGTCGAAGGGGATGCGGCCGGCGTCGAGGGCGTAGGTGTCGCGAATCCGCGGCATGTAGCGGTCGCTCGTCCAGCCTTTGACGTCGCCTTGGTAATAGTCGGGGAAGGGGGTGAAGCCGCAGCTGCTGACCACCGCCACGAGGCGGTCGTCGAAGGCGGCGGTGAAGATGGCGTTGTGGCCACCAAGAGAATGGCCGATGGCGCCGATCCGCTCGGCGTCGACCTCGGGGAGGCTCGCGAGCAGATCGACCCCACGGAGATTGTTCCAGACGGCCTTCATGCTCCCGCTTGTGGAGCCGCGGTCGGGAGTCTGGAAGTCGTAGGCGTATTCGCCGAACGACGGGTAATCGGGGACGAGGCAGACAAATCCCCGCTCGGCGAGGTCATGGGCGTAGTGGAGATTGGGGAGCCCCCCGAGCCCCGCCGGCTCGTCCTTGCCGACGTTGTTGGTCTGGTGGAGGCAGAGCATGGCCGCGGCCGGGGTGGCGGCGGTGGCCGTGTGGGGAATGAGGAGCCAGGCGGGAACGCGATCGCCGGGCTCGGCGGTGTAGCGGAGCTTGCGACGGAGGTAGCGATCGGTCTGTTCCTCGTCGACCACCTCGACCTCGAGCGCCACCCGGCGGTCGGCGCCGGGAAGCGGGCCCATGACCAGCTCCATCCGCCGACGGATGTCGGGAATCTGCCGCTGCCACTCCGCCGCAGAGGAAGCCCGCGGAGTTTGTGCCCGATCGGCGTCCTCGGCGGCCGCCGGCAGCGCGATCAGAATCGTCGTGATCCAGAGCCAACCGCGCCTGCCCATGTTCGATTCTCCTTGGGGCCAAAGGGGGGCTGTGGCTTTCAGGGGCGTGACCTCGGAGCCTGGTAAAACTCGGGTCTCCCTCCCCCCGCACGCTCGAAATCCCCTGTCGATCTGATAGCCTACCGGATCGCAAGTCCCTCTTTGTCTGCCTCCCCGTCGGAGCCAATCCTGATGTCCGCCGACACCCCGTCCCTCTCGCGCCGCCACCTCCTTGTTGCCGCCCCGGCCGCGGCCCTCGTCGCGATCGCTGCCCGGGGGACCACCCCGGCCCACGCCGCTGACGCGGTGCCGGTCGACACGCTCATCGAGCCGCCGGCCGGTAAGTCGATCCTCCTCTCCTGCAAGCTCGGGATGATCGCCGGCGAGTCTGGCGGGAAGGCGCTCTCGCTTGTCGAGCGATTGAAGATGGCGGCCGATGCCGGCTTCGACGGCGTCGATCTCGACCAGGCTGGCGGGATCACGACGAGCCAGACCCGCGCTGCAGTTCGTGAGAGCGGCGTCTTCGTCCATAACGCCATCAACCACGAGCATTGGGGGAAGCGCCTCACGAGCCCGAATCCCGACGACCGGGCCACCGCCGTCGCGAACCTCGAGCACTGCCTCCGCGTCTCCCATGCAGCCGGAGGGAGCGGCGTGCTGATCGTCGTCGGCCAGGGGGGAGACGGCCCGGAGGCGGAGATCGAGGACCGTTGCCGCAATGAAATGAAGAAGGTGCTGCCGCTGGCGGCATCGCTCGGCCAGCCGATTCTGATCGAGAACGTCTGGAACCGAATGATGTACGACCACGACGCGCCGCCGGAGCAGGGGCCGGAGCGGTTCATCGCCTTCGTCGACAGCTTCAAGAGCCCGTGGGTGGGAATGTATTACGACATCGGCAACCACTGGAAATATGGCCAACCGAAGGATTGGATCCACAAGTTCGGCCACCGTTGCGTGAAGCTCGACATCAAGGGCTTCAGCCGGAAGAAGAACGCCTTCGTCGACATCGTCAGTGCCGACGACGACGTGCCGTGGGGCGAGGTGCGTGAGGCGCTCGCCGACATCGGCTTCTCGGGCTGGGCGACGGCCGAGGTCGGCGGCGGTGACGTCCCCCGCCTCACCGAGGTCCGCAAGCAGATGGAGCAGGCGCTTTACGGTTGATTGCGTGACGGGACAGCGGAAAGTGGCGATGCCTCGGGGAAGCTGGCTTTTCATGGCCCCTTCGTCATGCCATGCTAAAGACATCGGCAAGGACGCTCCCGGAACCCGATAGGGAGATGGAACCGTGGCATCATCAACGTCGTTGTTCCCTCGGATCACGAGCGTTCGCGGTGTGATCGAGGGGCCGAATGAACTTCCGGCGACAGGATCGATCGGGGATGCCTGGTACGAGGAGTCGGCCGGGAAGTTGTGGGTCTGGGATCCTGCCAGCTCCCGATGGTGTGAGGTAACACTCTGGCAAGGGCCAAGCCGTCTGGACCCGATCCTCCGTCCACCATCCGGAGCGGGTCTAAAAGGTGGGGCTTCGTCCGAAGGCCTGCTCCAGGAACGGTTGCGGAAACTGACTCCTCAGGGCGTTGCCGCTGCCGTCGACTTCATCGATTTTCTCATTGCCAGAGAGAGGCGAGACGCGGCTCGCCGTGACTTCCTCGATGGCATGAACCGGCAGCGTGCGATCGACCTTCCGCGACTCCCCGATGACGTCATCGACGACTGTTTAACCGAACTTGCCTAACTCCGCGTCGTTCACGTCATCGTAGCCGGCCAGCCGGCTGTAAATCGATTGCCGAATGAGTGGCAGCAGGGCGTGACCTGCCATAGGCAGAAGCACGGCAGCTGGCGGAACATCGCCGAGAACGAACTCAGCTCCGTCACGAGGCAATGCGTCTCAGGAAGGCGATTCGGCGAGCTGCCAAGATTGCACTTCGAGCTGTCTGCCTGGTCCATGGATGTCAATACGAGGCAACGCGGTGTCGACTAGCAAAAGAAGGTCCACGACGCCCGTGGAAAACTCAAGTTCCTTTACCCGAAAAACAAGTCATGACGGGGCGCGAGAAGTCATTGACACGTTCCGGAGCGTCAACCTGGCAACGACCAGCATGCCGATTTCGATGACGGCCTCAAAGCGATCGAGGAATTCCATCTTGTCCGATCAAGAAGTACAAGTTGTACGGATAGTTATAGAACATGTAGTCGTCCTTGCCGGTTTCGTCTTTAGGTGGTTTGCGGCGGACATCGACACGGACAATGAGGGAGAAGTCCGGGCGCCCTTCCAGCAATGCACGGATGAACTTGCCGTCGGCGCTGAGGCGAGTGCCGGTCAGGACGCCGCGCTCCTCGCCATAGCCCGCGCTGCGCGACCATGTCTCGCTACGCATCCTGCCTCCGGCTGGTAGCGTCCACGACCTCGCATCGGGGTCAGTCACCGGAGTCATGACATCGAGGATTTCCTGACAAGGGCGAGGACCCGGACTGCTGATCGTGCCGGCCCAAGGGTCATATTTGTCAAGGCCTAAAGAATCACTGCCCGTCGTGACCCAACCGAACAACCTCAACTCTTGGTCATCAACTTCGTCTCCATGGTCGATGTGGTCCGCGGCTGGAAGGTAAATGTCTCCTGGGTTAGGGCTGTTCTGCAGGGCAGCCAAGAGCGTATCCGCGTGCTGCGAGGAAACAAGCACGGAACGCACTGACACCGTTTCTTCGTTGGCCGAATCTGTGGTCGTCCAATGGCCCCACAGAGCAGTCATACCGTCGTCCGTTGTCAGTTGGTCATCCAGGTACTGTCTATCGACCTGCCAACACCATGAGGCATCAGATCGATCGATGCTCACTGGGGCACCTTTCAAAATCTCGGGATCGCGCCGTTCCGCAAGCCAGCGATCATCACCGCGGGTGAGCAACTGTCCGCTCAACCAGTCATCAAAAGGGTCCTCGTCCTCGTCCGCGCGACGGCGTACCGGCTTGGTCTCCAAGAGCTGCCCGGCGACGAGCATCATGGCGTGATAGGACTGATACACGACGACGTCCTCCACCTCCGGCATGCTGTGGAACCATAGTGTTGTGTCTCTTTCTCGAAAGAGCCCGCGCTTGTATCGCTGATCATCTTGACGACGGTGTCCAAGCGACAGTCGACCGCGCAAGACTGCCCGCGCTCGCTGTTCGATGGATTGCTCGTTCAGTCCAAATACACGGCCCAACGGGGCGAACCAATATGGGCCGATGTCGATGCCAAAGAAGTACCTGTCGTCGTCCACGGCAACGCCATGCAAGGCCTCATCATCAACGATATCATTCTCGCCGCGGTAGTAGATCTCCGTAGGCAGCGCGGGACGGTTCGCCCCGTTCGCAATGTCGAGCAAGTCCGTTGACAATGCACTGACTTCGTTCAGGCTCCTTAGTGCGCCCGAGGCGAAATGCTGAACGACGACATGCTGCTCCCTTGCGGCGGCGTCAAGAAATGCGAGGAAAGGAGCGGCTGAACGAGGAGCATCCATCGCGCCTCGCGCCAAAGCAATGCAGAGCCATTGGCGAGCATGCCACTCATAGAACACCAGACCGCGGTCAACGAATGGCTGCGGGTCAGCGCTCATTGCGCGGGTAGCCAGCGCGGACAACAGGGGCTGCCAATCGAGCGCAAGGCAGTTGCGGACGCAGTGGGCGTGTTCCCAGCGTTCCGCGGTAGACGGGCGAGCTAGACCTGCCCACAAGTAGCCAGCCAAGGCCTCCTCGCAAGACGAAGGCGCTGTGAGCGAGTCATTCCACGGGCCATCTCCGTCTTCTCCCTCGAGAACTTCTTCGAGCAAATCGAAACCGAAGTTCAAAACCTCATCGGCCTCGTCGTTAGTCAAGCGCCGTGCGAGCGGATCCACCAAGTGGAATAGGCCTTCGGCATCGAGCGTGTCGAGCTGCGACAGGTACCCTTTTATGCGGGCCATGGCGACGTCGTTCTCCGAAACGATGCCTTCGGCATAGAGGTCATCAAAAGGACCCTCACGCCCCCAGCCACGGCGTCCCACACGATTCGGCTCTCCCGCAGCTAGCGACAACGCAGTCCTCTTGAGTTCATTGCGGACAGATTGGAGCCTCTTGCTCGGCCCAGGGAGATGCTTGATGACGTCCATGAAGCTGAACACACTGAACTCGTCATCCAACTGGATTGCACGAAGGTATTCGTCGATCTCCGATGGCGTCGCGCGCCGACAGCCTTGCTCATAGAACTCGCGGACGTACGAGCGATGGGCCACCTTCTTGAGCGATCGCCGTGCCGCGAGGACCGCGGCCGCGTCGCGGAGATCGACTCCGCTGAAAACGGCATCCCAGTCAGGCTTCTGGATCTCTCCGTGCGGGGACGTCCAGGGCGCAGGAGTTGTCGTCACCGGTGGCATGGCTGCCTTAGCTTCAGCTGCCTGAAGCAGCCTGTCCAAATCTGGAGGCGACATCGTCAGCGAGTCGGCAAGCACCTTGATTTCGCGCCAGGTAGACGCTTCATAGGTTTGGATGCGGAGGAATCGATAGGCGGTCCTCAGCATCAATCGCTTTCGATTGATGTCCGCCTCTGCGTCGATTGCCGCTTTGACGTCGTTGAGGCGTTTCCAGCCGCTCACGGTGCCGCTCAGGGCGACCGCGGCCATTCTTGGAAGAAGACGGTGGTCGATCAGGCGGTAGACCGCGATCGGGAACAGCTCTCCAGCAAATCCAAACTCTCGATCCCGCCAGCGGCTCAAAATTGCAAGACTGGATAATGGGCAGAGACCGACCAGCCCCTGGACCAATCGGTGCCAGTCCATGTATTTGTCCCGGGCCATGTGCTCGTAGCTGAGCTCCGCGATGCGCGACAACCGGTACGCGGTCCGAGGCCTCGACTTTCCCAGGCGGTGCGCGGCGTCCGTCAGATCCAGGAACGTTGTCCATCGAGAGAGATGCTCCTCTCCGATCTTGCTGGCAATGTCGATGGCCTTGTCGAAATAGGCAGCCGCCTCCCGATTGCTCACACAGAAGATGGCGCGCGCCAGCTCCTGGAGGTCGTCGACCCGTGTCTCCGCATCGCCGCGCGACGCTGCGAGCTGATCGAACGCTCTGGAGCTGAGTTGTAGTGAGAGGTCGCCCAGCCTTGCTGTTCGTGCAGCCACGCGGCACATACTCGTGAGCGTGCTCGAGTAGATGCGGTCGTTCTTGTCGATCCACTTGAACAGGGCGTCGATCTGATCTGGCTGAATGGAGCCTGCATCGCGCAGGATCTGCACCCACTCGATGGCAGCCACCTTCTCCAGATTGAAATTCCGCTGGTAGTCCCGCGACGAAGCAGATTGCGTCTGTCCCAACGCGAGCTCGATCTCGTGATCGAGGTTGGGAGGCTGGCGACCACAAGCGATCTCCGCGGCCAGGATGAACCAGGCGAGGACGCCCCCTGTCACATGCTCCAGCTGAGACGCTTGCTGACCCTTGACAGGAGAACTCTTCGTCGCGAACTCCGGTCGGACATCCTTGGGCGCCAGATCAGTTAGCTCGATCCGTTTGCCGTGAAGCGCAGCTTCCAAAGCGTAAGCTCGGACGAAGATCGCGCGCTCGGCGTCGAAATCATGGGACTGGCGAGGCGGATCTGCCGGCAGGTACCGGCGTAGCGTCGCTGCCCAAGCCTCGTCATCGCGCGGAAGGCATCGAAGCGCTTGGGTGATCGCGGACCGAACCCCGTCCAGCACGCTGCTTCCTGATTTCCATGAGAGATCCTCTTCAGGCAACTTGACCTTGGGGTTGACCAATATGCCCATCAGATGGCGCAGCGGCTTTGCCGGCAGCAGATGCGCGACGCGAGATGCTTCCGTCGCCAGGCCCAACAGCATCCAAACATCCCCCTCGGCGTGCTCGGCAAGCTCATCAAGCTGTTTGACGTCACCAACGTCCACCAATCGCGCAGCTACCAGCTTCGTGGTTCTCAATACAGTGAATTTAGGACTCCATCCTTTCAGGAAGCGCGCCGCCTCAGCGGGGCCGCGCAATCTCAGGACACCGATGGCAAGCTCGGCGACGTCGGCGTCTTCGATCTTGTTTTCGTTGCGACGCTTGAGTGGCAGCCTGCTCCAGGCGATCAACGATTCCCAGGCCATCCTCCACCTGCTGGCGGCCTCGGGGATGAAGTCGCCGTTGCCGGCAAGCAGCACCGCTTCGTACGCATGATGCGAGCCATGGAATCCGCCGCCGAACGTGCGCCTGGAGACCAGTTCTTCGATGCGATCTGACGCGAGCAGCACGCCTGCAATGTCGGTGTTCTCCTGGATGAGCTTGTTCTGGCGAGCCTCCCCAGCGACCTCGCCGCCG
>CAMARC010000094.1 GCA_945860405.1 Candidatus Kuenenia stuttgartensis
CACTCCAACTACGACACCCACTTCGAAAACTTCGACTTCCACATCGAGCAGCTCGGCGAATTCGACCAGCCGTTCGCGACGCTCGTCGCCGATCTCGCCGCCCGCGGCCTCCTCGAAGACACGCTCGTCTGCGTGATGAGTGAGTTCGGTCGCACGCCGCGGATCAACGCCGGCTACGGCCGCGACCACTGGGGGAAGTCGTGGAGCGTGCTTCTTGGCGGCGCCGGCATCCAGCCGGGGGCCGTCATCGGCGCGACCAGTGCCGACGGCACGGAGGTCACCGATCGCCCCGTCGATCATGGCCATGTCTTCCACACGATCCTCCAGGGGGTGGGCGTCGACTCCACCGCCGACTTCCACATCGGCGGCAGCGATTTCACGATCGCCGATCCCGCCAAGGAGCCGATCCGCGAAATGCTCGCGTGACGCCCGCCACTCCGGAGCCCCGACCATGCCCGATCCCACCCCCATCGATCCCGCTGCCGCCCACGAGATCGCGTCGCACAAGCACGACCGGCCGCTGGTCAGTTGCGCCTGGGATCCGCTCGGGAGGTTTGTCCTCTTCGGCAGCGAGGATAGCGCCGTCCATCGCCTCGGCATTGACGGCATGGCCGCGGCCGCATTCACCGGGGCCCACGATTCTTGGGTGCGGGCCCTCGGCTTCTCCCCTGACGGCCGCTGCTGTTTTTCAGGTGGCTACGACGGCAGGCTCTGCCAGTGGACGCTCGACGGCGAGCCTGCCCCCCCGCTCCGCGTCCTCCAAGCCCACGACGGCTGGCTGCGGGCGATCGC
This sequence comes from Candidatus Kuenenia stuttgartensis, assembly GCA_945860405.1. Lineage (GTDB taxonomy): Bacteria > Planctomycetota > Planctomycetia > Pirellulales > UBA1268 > QWOP01. The sequence continues at coordinate 793 of CAMARC010000094.1, forward strand.
CGTCAGCCCCGACGGCACGAAGCTCGCCACCTCTGGCAACGACAAGCTCGTCAAGCTTTGGACGATCACCGACGGCCTCATCGCCGAGCCAGCTATGGGCGTAGGCACGGGGCACGAGTCGCATGTCTATGAAGTCGCCTGGAAGCCCGACGGCTCTGGGCTCGCCTCCTGCGATCTCAAGGGGAATGTCAAGGAATGGAGCCCGGCCGGGGCGCTTGTTCGCGACGTCGGTAAGGCCGAGGCCCTCTGGAAATACGACGAGGGATTTCGGGCCGACATTGGCGGCGCGCGGGCGATCGCCTTCCGGGCTGACGGGGCGCAGCTCGCTGTCGGCGGAATCACAGCGGTGACCAATGCCTTCGCCGGCGTCGGTCATCCGGGTGTGTCGGTGCTCGAATGGGGCGACGGCAAGCTCGCCACGCTCCTCGAGCCCAAGGAAAAACAGCAGGGGGTGTGCTGGGGGATTGCCTGGCATCCGCAGGGGATCTGGGTTCAGGTCGCCGGTGGCGGCGGCGGCGGCTGGCTGCGGTTCTTCAAGGCGGGAGAAGCGAATGAGTTCCACGCCGTGAAGCTCCCCGCCAACGGCCGGGCCCTGGCCCTCTCTCCCGACAAATCCAAAGTCGCCGTGGCCCTCGCCGACGGCCATCTCAAGATCTTTTCATTGGTGCCGAAGCAGATGTGAACTTCATTGTCGGGAGGAGTCACGCCTTTCTTGTGTTCTTCGGGGATTGCCGTGGCAGGGAGATGGCAGCAGGCGTGCAGGCCGCCGAAATCCGCGACAACCGGGAAACAGAACGTGCCTACCTGAACATGGAAGCCAGATGACCCACCTCTGAAAACCGCGATTTACAGAAAAGACGTTGCTTTATCAAGAGCCTCCGGGGGGAGGAGGCATTCTCCCACATCGATTCACCCACGAAAAACCCGGATGGACCTGGAATGGAACGGTTACCATCCAGACAAGACCTGTCCGTATTGAACATCAACTCCCTCGGCATTGATTTCTACGAATGAATCATGTCCCAAGATCAGAAATCGTTTCAGTGCTAACGCCTTGCTCGCAGTTGCGACTGACGAGAGCGGTTCCTCGGCATGGTCGCTTGTTATCACCTCATAAACTCCAGGATTCCCACAGATGCCAGACTTGGCCCATGTTTCGTCGGCTTTCCGCAAGTGCTCAAATATGTCTTCGCCCTTCCACGCACTAGGAACATGCGACCAATCATACGCCAGCTCTTCGATGACCTGTGAATCGGAAAAGGATGTCGACACTCTTGCGCTGATTGCATTGACGAAATGAAGCCTGACTAGTTGATACGCCCCGCGCTCCGATAGCCGCGATGCCTGAAACTCAGGGACAGTGTCTACGACTGACATCGGCCTTCCTGTTGCGCCAGATGCCTCAGTGTCATGGAGTTTGTTGTAGGCGACAAATTGAACATAAGTTGATAGTGATTTATTCGTCTGCGGAGAATGAAGCTCCAAAAACGGCGTAGATGGCGACACCATCCATGGCACTTCCAGTGGAATCAATCGCGGTTTGATTGTGAGCATGGTTGATTCCTTCGCCTATGGCAATTCAATGATTCGTAGAATGGTCGGATCACTCTGACTTGGAGTCACTGGGGCTCGTGGCCCGGGAAGAGGAGCGTTCGGGATCAAGGGCGTCTCCTGAAGACGCCGGAGCAGCTCTTGTGTCGGCGGTATGATTGTCACATTTGTCGGCGAGAGTCCAGCCTCGCTTAAAGCAGCCAATGAGCGAGTGTTTGACGAAACCAAGCGACCGTCGGGAAGACGAAAAGCTTCTATCGGCAATTGATCGGGCGTGAGCCGGCCAGCCCGGAGGTCAGCGGCAACATCGGAAATCGAACGACCCGCCAAGTACGGTGGTCGTCCTTCCGTGCCAAAAGTAGGACTGACTCGTTTTTGACCGAACAATGGCCCCGAACTGTCGATTGGAGCAGGAGTGTCGGACGGAGGATCAGCAGGTGCCTTAGTGGGCGGGTCGGACGGCAGGTCGGATGGTGCCTTAGATGGCGGTGAGGACGGTAAATCAGCGGGTGCATTGGGCGGTGACGAAGCTCTTCGCCCTGCGCCGCCTGCGGCGTCGGCAGCGTCCTCTGATCGCTTGGCAAGTTCGCCCGCGTCGTCAAGATACTTGAGCCTCTTGGCGTTCTTGAGGTTCTTGAGCACGCCGATGAGCGGGAACAAGCCAATGCTGTTGTAGGCCAGTGTTTCGCCCCATTTATAGTTCCACTCTCGATGCGTGAGCGTATGCCCAAGATCGCGGAGGTCCAAAGGCAAATCAACGCCGAGAACACCCAAGCCGATGCCAGCGCCGATCGATAGCCCCGTCGGCTTCTCATCGGTCCAGTCGCCGAGAATCAGGCTTTTCGACGATCGGCCGACATAGCTTCCGGCATCGTCCGCTAAGTCGCCCATGGTGGCGATTAAACTACCGCCACTCTTCGAAGTTGTTTTGCCGTCAGTACCTGTGTCCGCCGTCTGGACAACCTGCGACCCCCCGTCATCAATGGGTTCGTCGCCAAGGAACCACCCCTGAATGCCCCACCACGATCTTGCCCGCGATTTGCCGTCGCTCTGGCTCGTATCCCCCTCGCCCGTTCCCTGGTTCCCGGTATCTGCCGTCTGGACGAACTGCACGCTCCCGTGATCGCCCGTAAACACGCCCGAGTGGAAGACGGGCGGGCCGTCGCTCTCGGAGTTGTAGACCAATGGCGTGATGCCGCCGATACCCGAGCCGCCGGTGTATTGAGCCGAAATGGTCGGGTCGTCGGCGAGAGAGCCGTTATCAGAGCCGGACGACGAGGAACCGGCCCCAGCACCTGACCAGTACATACGCCAGAGATCGGCGTTCGACAGGGTGCCACCGGTGCCATTGCCCTGTCCACCAGCGCCCGATCCACCGGTGTATTGCGACGACAGCGCCGGACCATCGGTACTCACCCCACCGGTGGAGCCGGACGTCGAGCCTCCAGCCCCAGATCCACCGCTGTAGGCGAGCCACAGATCGCCGCCGGACGTCGTGCCGCCAGAGCCTGAGGTCGGGGCAGGAGGCGATGAGGTGCCAGACGAGCCGGGCGTGGGGCTCGAACAAGTCAGAATGACTTCGCTGGACAAAAGCGCCCCGGTGCCGAGGGGAGCGGGAGCAATCCCTGGCGCGCTCCACGATTCGGGCCCCACGCCAGCGAGCATCGCCCGGGTTTCGAGGGACTCAATCACCATGCGCAGTGCAGAAGCGTGGTGAGGCTTTTTGGTGTTTCGCCGATTCACTGGTCCTCTCCTCGAGCAACGTCTTGGAAAAGGGCCCACCCCCTCTCCTGGGGTCCACCGCAGGACAAGCTTTCTTTACCGTCAAGGAATCGGTTCGCGATGAACTTCCCGGGGCAGCGGAAGTGCAGGAGTCCGCAAGAAAGGCCAGGGAAAGCGTTCTCCCCGGGCGGTGAGGGCCAGGCGACAAGGTCCGCGTCGGCTGCAGGCCATGAAGACTCGCGATCAAACCTTCGGGCAGTTCCCGATCGCTCGTCGCCCAGCCCGGCTTCACCCTACACCGCCCCGAGCCCAGGCCGGCCGGCGAGGCAGTCGGTGTGGAGATACCCGTCGGTGATTTTGAAGAGCCCCGGGAGCTTTTCTTCCCACGGCTTGTTGGCCTCTGGCATGTATTGCCGGGCATTCGCTTCGAGCCCCGCCGTGCCCGGCACCCAGGCGGCGATCCCCGCGGAATGGACGAGCGCCGCGCCGGGGCAGGTGAGATCCTGAACGGTGAGAAACATCCCGTACTTCCGCGCTGCTGCGGCGAAGAGCACCGAGTGGGATTGCCCCTTGCAGGCCTTGAGGGCGAGGCCCGTGTAGCCAAGCTCACGGGCCTCGAGGAGGCTCTCCAGATCGACGAGCCCCTCGTCGACGACGATCGGCCGGAGCTTGTTGGCGGCGTGCATGTCGACGCGTGGCAGGGCGCGGAGATTCCGCGACGTCGGCTGCTCGACATACTCGATTGCGGCGAAGCAGGCGGGAGACTTCTCCTCGACCTTCCGCAGGTATTCAAGGACATACTCGACATTCGGGCAGCGCTCGTTGAAGTCGGCGCAGTATTTCCACTCCGTGTCGGGCTTCGTCGCCCGGGCCACGCCGTCAATGGCGAGCGTCCGCTCGATGTCCCACCCGAGATCCTCCCCCTGGAGCTTGATCTTGATCCGGATCAGGTCGTTGAACCGGATCCAGTCGGCGAGCGCCTGCGGCAGGCCGTCGTCGAGCCTTTCCTTGATCTCGGACTCGTGGACCGGATCGGCCCCGCCAACCGAGTGAAACAGCGGCACGCGCGGCGCGGGGGCGGGGCGGATCGTGTCCTGGAGATTCTCGTTTCTGAAGTCGTCGCCCAGATAGCGGGAGAGATCGTGGCCGATGAGATCGGGCGTGAGCGTGAGGAAGGCACTGCGGCCGAGCGCCTTCCCGCCGGCGTCGTGGAGCGCGGCATCGAAGGCACTCGTCGTGACAAGCACGGCAAGCCCCGGGATCGGCTCGGAAAGCCCCCGCGCGGCCGACTCCTCCGCCGCGGCCTTCGCAAACTCGGGCTCGAGAATCCGCGCCAGTTCCAGCGGATGGGCCACCTCGGTGCAGCCCGCCACGATCCCCTCGATGCGGCTAGCGAGCCCCTTCATGGCGCCGAGCGTGACGTCGTAGGGGAGCGTGCGCGTGGGGAACGACCAGACGTTGCCCAGCGGCATCGACGCGAAACCGGTGACGCGCCGGTTGTCGGCGCCGACTGTGTCGACTTCGACGTCGAGGATCGTCGCCCGATCGACCGGCACGCCGCCGAACTTGTACGGTGTGCGGTAGCGGTGTTCCTGGAATGACGTCCGCACCCGCTCGATGCGGATCGCACCAGCCGGCACCGCGGCCCGGGCGCGGCCGGCGCCCGTTGTGGCCGCGAGCGTCGCCCCGGCCGCGACGGCAATCGCCCGTCTCCTCGACATGCCCTTCATGCTCTCCCCCCGCAAAGATGTCGCCGGCTCTTTCGGAATGGTTCCCACCACGCCGCATCGGCAAGAGGCTACCAGCCCGGAAGGGGAAGGGGCCAACGGGATGCGGCAGGAAAAGTCGCCACAGGCATAGGCCGGCTACGGCTTCGCGCCACCGAAGCCGGGGAGACGCGGGCCCCCCCCCGTGCCGCCGAGCTGCTCGAGATCGATGAAGCGGGCGTCGTTGACCTCCACCTGGTTGAGGCCGCGCCAGTAGAGGATCTTGCCAGCCGACGCGCTCGACGTCGGAGCGCCGACGCGTTCCTGGCGGAAGAGCTGCGCGTCGCTGCGGCCGTCCCCTTCGAAGACGAGGAGATCCTTCGCCTCGCTATAGGAGAGCCGGGAACTCCGCGCCGTGAACGCCTCCCCTTCGACCATCACGTTGCCGGCGGCGCCGAGCTCGAGCGTGCCGCGACGCAGGCCGGGGAGCGGGGCAGCCTGGCCGACCGAGAGGACGTCGCTGGTGATCGCCACGGCGCGGGGAGGGAGGCCACCGGCGGCGTGGGCGTCGAGGGTGTCGTTCCAGCCGCCGACCGGCCCCCAGATCGCCTCGACGCGCTGATGAAACTCCATCTGCCGCCGGTTGATGTTGCCGCGGATGCCTCGCTGGAAGTCGACGCCGAGATAGCTCAGCTCGTCGGGGCGCGGGGTCGGCGTCGGCTGGGCTGCACCGGCCGCCCCCGGCAGCCCTCCCGCTCCCGGCAGGGCGATCCCTGGCGCAGCGCCGAAGCGCGTGCTCGCCAGCCGCCCCGGCCCGCTGCCGGTCACCTCGCCAGTGGCCCGATCGACGAGGAGATCGCGGAGAAAGAGCTTCTCCACCGACTTGCCACCATCGGCCGCGACCGACTCGCTCTCGATCCGCACGCCGTTGCCACAGGCGATCCGGGCGACGTCGGTGTTGCGGGCGGTGCGATCGGAGGTGCTCGCCGCGAAGTCGATCTGCTTGGTAAAGATGACGTCGAGCGATCCGGCCCGCAGCGCCGTGTCGCCGCTGGTCGTCACCACCCGGTCGACGAACCGGGCGGTGAGGCCGTCGAAGTCCATCCGCCCCTGCCAGCCGATGTCGAGCCGTCCGGCGACGGCCGCCGGCACGGGGACCACGGGCTGCGCAGCCGGCTGGGCCACGGGAGATGCGACGGCGAGCGACTCGAGCCCGGGGAGCCCGCCGGCAATTGGGAGGCCGAGCTTCCCCGCGCCGTCGACCGAGAGCCGGTTGCGCCCCCGATCAAACTCCACCAGTGGCCCCTGGAGATCGATCCCCCGCCCGGCGACCTGCGCCGGCCGGCCCGAGACGACCGCGCGGGCATCGAAGCGATTGGCCCGCGAGATCTGCAACTGGTCGCCACGGAGCTCAATCACCTCAGGCGCCGGCTGACCGGGGACGCGGGCTGCCTCGGGCTCCTCGATGAGGTGCACCTGCCCCTCGAGCGAGAGCTCGTCGAGCTGCGGACCCTGGGAAGAGAAGGTGACCAACCCACGGACGAGCCCACCGGTGGCAATGAGCCTTCCAGTCGGTGGCTCGGCGGGCGCCGGTTGGGCGGGAACCGGCGCCGGAGCCGGAGCGATAGCGGGAGCTGGCGTCGCGGCGACAGCCGGCTGCGGGGCCGCCGCTTGGGCGACAGGCACCACCGGCACCGCTGCGACGGGCGGCGGCGCCTCGTGCTTGAACCACATCTCGAGCTTGTCGGTGCGGGCCGTGAGCTGTTGCACGTCGATTTCGACCATCGAGCGCGCGAGCATCCGGGAGGGCTTCACCCCGGCCATGCCCGCCGGCAGGCGCGACGGAGCAGTGGTCGGCGGAGCGCCTGGCGTCAGCGCCAGCCAGAGGTGGATCTCCCCTGCCTTGAGCCGTCCCTGCGTCTCCACCTGGACATCGGCCTCGCCGGCTAGCGACGCGACATGCTCCGCGCCATCGGGCCTGAGGCGGAGCCACTTCTGCCACCGGGCGGAGAGCGGGGGCGTGTCGGCCGACCGTGCCCGCAGCCACCCCGGGCCGACGGCCATGAGCGTCCCTGGGTCGCCCGGCGGGCCTGGGGTGTAGTCGATCGACCGGGCCTCCATCTCCGTCTCCTGGAGGACGAGCGACACCGGCTCCTCGCCATCGAGGACGATTCGCCGCGTGGCGATCTCGTAGCCGAGACGCATCGCCCGCGCCTCGAGGCCGGCACCCGTGCTCCGGGCCACGACCGGCGTCCCCTTGGCTTGGATCTCAACCGGCTTCAGCCCGGCGGTCATCGTCCCCGCTTTCTCGTCACGACCGAGGACGACCGCCAGGAGATCGCAGGCCAGCTGATCGTGGGCGCCGTCCGGGAGCGTGCGGACGACGTCGACATGATCCTCGAGCGAGATCACATTCGCCGATACGTTCATGCACAGGCTCCCTCGGCAGCTGACAAACACCGGCGCCGGCTCCTCGGCGCCCTCGGCAGGCGGGGCTGCCGCGGCCATCGCGCCATCAGGCCCCACCGCCCCGGAGACGGGAGGCCCCGGGATCAATCCCCCGGCGAGCCCTTCGAGCTTGAGCTTCACGTCGCGGTCGAGGCGGATCGTGTCGATCCCGCCGATGCTCGGCCCCTGCTCGCTCCCCTTCGCTCCGGGAAGGAGACGGATCTCCATCGCGCGTCCACTTCCGGAGGAGCGCCCGTAGCGGAATTGCACCGCTTCGGCGGTGTTGATCTCCATCTCCTTGAGCTCGACATCGCGGGTCACGATCTCCACCTCGTCGTCGGCCTCCGGGGCTGTCGCCGTGCCCCGGATCGTCACCTGCCCGCGGAGGCTCCCGCCGATGAGCCGCGACGGCCGCTCCTGCTTGCTCAAGTCGAACGGCTCGTCGAACTCGAGCACGGCCCCCTGCGGGGCGCGGAGGACGACCGTCCGCCCGGCCGGGGCCCCCGGCTCGCCGCTGGTGTCGGGAAGGAGAACGAGCGTGCAGGGGATGAGTTGCACGCGCGGATCGTCCGGATCCTTGCTCATCCGCCGATAGTCTTTGAAGAGGAGGCGCATTTGCCGGCTCTCGAGCATGTTCGGCCCATCGAGCTCCCACGAGCCGGGGGCGAAGAGCGTCGACACCTGCGCGAGCCGGCCATCGGCCCGGGCCTTCGCCGCGGCGACAGCGGCCGGGGAGAGCTCCTGGCTCGCCGCCGCAGCCCGGACGCGCGGCTCCACCAGCGGCACGACGACGAGCCGGTAAAGCCCCGCTGTCGCGAGCACGATGAGAAACACCCGCAGGGTGCGTCCGAGGCGATGTTCCATGCGTGAGCCACCCTGCGCCTGTCTCAGGCGACCCCGCCGCCATACCGGGCCACCGCCGCCTCCCAACCGCCGCGGGCGCGGAGGAGCCGCTCGACAACCTCACGAACCGCACCCCGGCCACCGGGCCGATCGGTGACCAACATCGCGGCGGCCTTCAGCTCCGGACAGGCATCGGCCACCGCCACGCCCACGCCACACCGTTTCACGACCGGCAGATCGGGGAGATCATCGCCGACGAAGGCCGCCTCCTCCCACGACACCCCGCACGTCGCCACCACCTCGGCAGCAGCGGCGACCTTGTCGCCAACCCCCTGCCTGACGATGCCAATCCCGAGTTCGTCGGTCCGCAGGGTGAGGGCCCGGCTCGACCGGCCGGTGATGATCGCCACCATGTTCCCCGCCTGCTGCCAGAGGCGCAGGCCCAGGCCGTCGCGGACATGGAAGGTCTTCAGCTCGTGCCCCTCGCTCGACCACGTGACACTCCCGTCGGTGAGCACGCCGTCGACGTCGAGCAGCAGCAAGCGCACCCGCGCGAGGCGCGGCTCGATCTCGGCTCGGGATGGCGGGAATGTCGACACGGGTCGGCCACGGCGGGGGTGCAATTGGAAGAAAGTCAGGCGACACGCTGGAGGGGGAGATCGAGGAGCTCCGGCGGCACCATGCCGACGAGATCGACGACGTCGAGGAGGCCGACGGGGCGACCGGAGGCTTCGATCACCGGTAGCTCGCTCAGCCGCCGCGCTTCGAGGAGCTCGACCGCGTCGCGCAGCCGGGTCCCGACACGAATCGTCGTCGGCCGGACGGTCATCACCGCGCCGATCGGACCATCGATGGCGGCGTCGTTGCGCCGTTCGAACAGCCGGGCCAAGTCGCTGTCGGTGAAGATGCCCGCGAGTGTCCCGTCGTGGTCGAGGATCATCACCGCCCCGGTCCGCCGCGCCGGCAGCGCCCGGCTGAAGACGCTCCGCACACTCTCTTCCGGCAAGCTCGTTCGGCACAGCGGCAGCGCGCGCATCACATCCTCGACATGCATCAGTTGCCGCCCCAGGCTCCCGCCCGGATGACGGGCATGGAAGTCCTCGGCGGTAAACGCCCGTCGAGCGCTCGTGACCAGCGCCAGGCTGTCGCCGAGGGCGAGAAGCACCGACGTGCTCGTGCTCGGCGCCAGCCCCAGCTCGCACGCCTCGCGCACCGGGCCGGAGGTAACGACAACCTCGGCGGCACGGCCGAGCGTGCTCTCGGCCCGTCCGGTGATCGCGACGATGGGGATCCCGCGGGCGCGGACATGGGGGAGGAGCCGGGTGATCTCTTCGGTCTCGCCCGACTGCGACAGTGCCAGGAGGAGGTCGTCGCCGCGGAGCACCCCCAGATCGCCGTGCATCGCCTCGGTCGGATGGAGGAAGTGGCTCGGCGTGCCGGTCGAGGCGAGGGTGGCCGAGATCTTCCGGGCCACGATCCCCGCCTTGCCGATGCCAGTGACGACGACATTCCCGCTGCAGGCTTCGAGCCGATGAACCGCGTGGACAAACGCGCCGTCGAGCCGCTCGGCCGCCTCGACGATCGCCCGGGCCTCGGCGTGGAGGATCCCCCGCCCGCGATCGATCACCCCCTGCTCATCGCCGAGCGAAAGGTCGACGCGGCCGCAATCCGTCTGGGCTTCGAGACCAAAGCCCTCTCCGGCCACCGGCAACGGACGGGCAGGCGCTCCACCACCGACCTCGGGCCGGGGGGAGGGAGCACGTTCGAACAGGCGGAGCGAGTCTCGGAAGGACATGGCGAGCGTCCCGCGCGCGGACCGACGGCAACGCCGTCCGGACGGAGTCCGGGATCACTGGCGCCCGAGGGGGGCGGGAGGATAGGCCACGTGGGCAAGCCCCGCAACGCGGTTTTTGCCGGCTGATGCGGGCCCGAGCACCCCGGAAAAAGCCGGTCGGCCGGCGGGGAGACCGCCGGCCGACCGGGATCGTGAACTTGGGGGAATGGCGGCGACGACGGCCAATCAGGCCTTGGCGTAGCGCTTCGCCATCTCCTCGATGGAGACGACCGGCACCTTGCGGGCGTTGCCCGCCTGGCCAAACTGCACCATCCGCTCCGCGCACACCTTCTTCATGGCGTCGCGGGCCGGCTTGAGGTAATCGCGCGGGTCGAACTTCTCAGGGTGCTGCCAGAGCACCTTGCGGATCGCGCCGGAGATCGCCATCCGGCAGTCAGTGTCGATGTTGATCTTTCGCACGCCATGCTTGATGCCGCGCTGGATCTCCTCGACCGGCACGCCCCATGTCTGCGGCATCTTGCCGCCGAACTCGTTGATGATGTCCTGGAGATCCTGCGGCACCGCCGACGACCCATGCATGACGAGGTGGCAGTTGGGGAGCTTCTTGTGGATCCGCTCGATCTGCCCCATGGCGAGGACATCGCCGTCGGGCTTGCGGGTGAACTTGTAGGCCCCGTGGCTGGTGCCAATCGCCACCGCCAGCGCGTCGACGCCGGTCGCCGCCACGAACCGCTCCGCCTCGTCGGGATCCGTGAGGAGCTGGTCGTGCGACAGTGCCCCCTCGGCCCCGTGGCCGTCCTCAGCCTCACCGTGGCCGCTCTCGAGCGACCCGAGACAGCCCAGCTCCCCCTCGACCGACACGCCGCGGGCATGCGCGAGCTTCACCACCTCGGCAGTGACCTTCGAGTTGTAGGCGAAGTCGGCCGGCGTCTTGCCGTCTTCCTTCAGGGAGCCGTCCATCATCACGCTCGTAAACCCGTTATCGATCGCGCTGACGCACGTCGCCGGCGAGTTGCCATGATCCTGGTGCATCGCCACCGGGATGTGGGGATAGAGCTCGGCCGCCGCGAGCATGAGATGGCGGAGGTAGTTGTCTTGGCTGTAGCTGCGGGCGCCGCGCGAGGCCTGGACGATGACCGGGGAATCGGTCTCCTTCGCCGCCTCCATGATCGCCTGGATCTGCTCCATGTTGTTGACGTTGAAGGCGGCCAGGCCGTAGCCGTGCTCGGCAGCGTGGTCGAGGAGGATGCGCAAGGGAACGAGGGGCATGGGTCGTCTCCGGCACGAGGGCGATGGGGCGGGAGCCGCGGCAATCCGCGACTGCGACGATCATACGGCATGGGCGAGCGTGATAGAATCCCCTTTGCCGGCTGTTCCGCCGCCCCGAGAGCCACCGCGATGGACCTCCGTCCCACCTCCGCACCACTCACGAGTTTCCTGTTCGTGGTCGGCGGCTGGGCATGCCTCGGGCTGGCGGTCATCGGGGC
>CAMARC010000095.1 GCA_945860405.1 Candidatus Kuenenia stuttgartensis
AGCGCGGCGGGCGGCGGCCAGCGTCTCGGCCGGCGGCGAACCAGCCAGGATGGCAAGGCCTTTCGGCGTGGTGTCATCGATGCTCTGGATCGCCACGTTGAATCTCTGCAAGGCCGCCCGGGCACGATCTGCCACGGGGCCTTCGAGACCGGCATCCGTGGTCGCTGCAGCGACGGAGGATGCCGCCTGACGCCAGAGGTGCGGGGCGTAGTCGATCACGGACGGCCGCGGAGCCAAGGTGGGGGCCGGCCCGGTGCGGCTCGTCAGGGAGTTCAGCAGTTCCCAGGGATCATCGCTGCGGCGTTGGATGGGCGCCGCTGACTGGGAGGGGGCCGGAGGAGAAGCCGCTGGCGTCTGGGCCACCGCAGTCGCCTCCCCAGACGTTCCCGCCGCCGTTCTTTCAGCTTGCAGAATGCCCGCGTTCGGCTGCTGAGCCGGCGGGGCGGCGAGCGTGGGTGAAGGGGCAGGGGCGTCACTGGCCCCTGGCTGTGCTGCCGGCGTGGCTGCCGGCGTGGCTGGGGCCGACAAAGAAGGAACGACGGCAGCCTGCGAATCCGAGGTTGATGTGTCCGCTTTCACGGCATCGGCCGGGGCCGGGGCCGAGGCAGTCGTCAAGGATGGCGGGGCGGATGGCGGGGCGGGTGGCGGGGCGGCGGGGATCAGCGGCTTCGTCGGCGCACCGCCCGGCAAAAGACCGCGGAGCGTGGCCAGAGCGCCGCCGGCGTTCGGGGAAACCCGTACCAGGCGGATGTTTCGGGGAATGTCGCGAAGATCGACCCGTCCGGTCCCGAGTTTCCAGACCACGGGCCGCTGCGGTGCGCGTCCGCCGGAAGAGCGCCGCGACCATTCCGAGGTCCAGGCGACGACAAACGGCGCGAGTTCGTGGAGTTCGACGACGCGGTCTCCGTCGCCCCAGGGGGCCTGATCGGCGGCTCCCGCGAGTCCCTGCTCGAGGGCGGCCGAGAAGAACGTCCGTTTCTCCGTGCCGCTGGCACCGGAATACTGGAGTGTGTCGTGCGATGCGATCACCCAGTTCTGGCCGTTGGCGCGGAGCGGCGGACCGGCGAGGTCGCGGTCCAAGTGCCGCGGCACAAGGCCGCACAAGACACCGATTCTCGGATCCCAGCGGAGGTTTCCCAAGTCGATGGCGACCAGCGTCGTCAGGCTCGCTGCGGAGCCAATTGATTCGACGATGTCACGGATCGGCACCAGTTCGCGGAGCCCCTCGCCGCGGAGCGTCGCGTCTGTTGCGACCAGACATGCGTGACCACCGAGCGGATCGGGTCTTTCGTTGCCATCGACATCGAGCAGAGGCGGAGGCACCAGGCACTGTCCGCGGACATACGCGATCATCGAATCTTTGCTGCGGACGGGCATTTTGACACAGAAGCCGTGGAGTCGATCGCGGATCTCCTCCACGGTATCGAAGTCCTTCAGTGGCAGGAGCTCCGAGGAGAGCGATGGTGCCAGGCGACCGGACAGCGACGCGGCCAGTGCCGACATGTCTTGGTGTGCGAACGGCACAGCCGGCAGCACGTCGAGCGTCGATCCGTCCACGACGAGAGCGACACCAGCCGTCTGCCAGGAGAACAGGGGAGCCACGATCAGGGCCGTTGAAAGCACGAGGGCTGCCAGAGCGGCCAGCGCCAGTCCGGCGCCGGCCGCGACCTTCCGCGTTGCGGGGCGGGAGGAGGAAGAGGGGCCGGCTCGCCACCGATCCTGACGCCCCCGAAGGGCATCGGCATCCGGTACTGCGGGCCCGGTTTGGGTGCGAGGTGGCTCGTTCATGGGAGAAGGGACCCGAAGTGTATAGACTGCTCGCCTCAGGCTACGATACTGGTTTCCTGGCGTTCTCCGTTGCCGCCCCCCCGGGGCGCGGCCCTTGGACGGCCCGGGGGTGGAGTCTCAGTTCGCCAGTGCCCCTGGTGGTCGCTCTCCGGAATGCTGTCATGCGTCATCTTCCCGTGAACTGGTCGGAGGGAATGTTCCTCCGGCCTCACCATTTTCAGGCTGCCGACAGGCACGCGGCGGAGCGGTTGGCCTTCTCCACCATCGCCGCTGAGCCTTTCTGCTACGGGATTGTGCGGCTGGAAATCGACCCGGTGGCGCTGGCCAACCGTCAACTCGAACTCCGGGCGTGCCAGGCCCGCCTTCGGGACGGCGGGCTGGTGTGGCTCGAGCCGGGCGAGGAACCGGAGCGTGTCAACCTGAGCACGTCATTGGCGGAAATGACGAAATTGTCGGCCGCCCTCGGCGAGTCACTCCAGTCCAACGAAACGGTCCGGGTTTATCTGGCCGTACCGCGGTTTGACCCGGGGGGCCCAAACGTCTCACCGCCCGGACCGGACAGTCGCAGCCGCTTCAAGGCCGTCCAGCAATCGCTTCAGGACGAGGCCTCGGGGGGCAACGATCAGGAGGTCGATTTCCTCCGGCTCAACCTCCGGCTCAAGCTTTCGACCGAGGATCTTTCCGGTTTTGAAGTCCTGCCGATCGCCCAGATCCGCCAGGCGGCAAACCGCGAGGGCGCTCCCGAGATCGACCCCGATTACTTTCCGCCGATGCTGTCGGTCGATGCGTGGCCGCCGTTGGGCCGTGACGTCGTGCGGGGCCTCTACGACCTGATTGGCCGCAAGGTGGAGGTGCTCACGGAGCAGGTCGTCAGTCGGCAGGTCGGGTTCTCCAGTTCGGAGCCGGGCGATTTGGATCGGCTGTTCATGCTTTCCAAACTCCTCGAAGCCCGTGGCGTGTTGCGGGTGATCGCCTTCGCCCGCGGCGTCCACCCGCGGACCGCCTACACGGAGCTGTGCCGCGTGGCCGGGCAATTGGCGGTTTTCGAGGCCGATCGCCGGCTCGAAGAACTTCCCGTCTACGACCATGACGACCTGGCGCGGGTTTTTCGGCGAGTCAAAGAGATCATCGAGGCGATGCTTTCGCGCGTGGCAGTGCTCGATTTCGAGCAGCGGTACTTCGTGGGGATTGGCACGGCAACGCTCTCGGCCGCGCTCGAGCCCAAATGGCTGCAGTCCGATTGGCAGTGCTACGTCGGGGTCCTCCGGGGAGACATGTCGGAAGAGATTTGCCACCGACTGCTGACGGGCGACAACCACCTCGACTGGAAGCTGGGAAGTACGGAGGAGGTGGACCGGTTGTTCCGTATGGGGGTGCCTGGTCTGGAGCTCTTTCCGGTCGAACGCCTGCCACGGGGCCTGCCCGCGCGGAGTGGATGGCTTTATTATCGGATCGGGACGGAGAACCCTGCTTGGCGGTCGGTGCAGGCTACGCAGTCGATGGGTATCCGCCTGCGGGATACGTCGATCCTCAACGCCGACGAGCTGGCCGGTCGACGCCGCGTCGACGTCGCCTACGAAAGCCAGAAGGGGTCGCTCGAGTTCGCGCTCTTCGCCATACCCAGGTGAAACGCCGCGGAGCGATCCGCGGCGGTCCGGACGAGCATGCAGGCAGCAGGGACATGACTCCAGATTTTGTCGCCGCGGTTGTCCCACTCATGCAGGACGTTCTCGCGCTGGCGGAGCGGGCCGCGAACGGCAACGCGGGCCCTGTCGATGCCGAACGGGCTGCGCTTCGGGCGCGGTTCGACGCCACGGCCGCCAGATGCCGCGGACCGCTGGCGGCGGACTGGGAACTGGCCGGCTATGCCTTGGCTGCGGCGGCCGACGAATTAATGATCGTCGATATCGCCTGGCCAGGACAATCGTGGTGGGAGAACCATGCGCTCGAGGTGGAATTGTACGGATCGCGACGGAGAGCCACCGAGTTCTACGCGCGGGCCGAAAAGGCGGCCGCCCTGCCGTCCCGCGATGTGATGCAGGTGTACGTGGCCGCTGTCTTGATGGGATTCCGCGGCATTTTCCGCGACCGCCCCGACGCGCTCGACACCTGGCTGCGGGCCAACGGTCAACTCATCAAACTGAGCGTCGATCGGCCCATCGTGCCCGCGATTGGTCCGGAGGTGCCAGGAGCGCCACCGCTCTCGGGCAGATCGGAACTGATGTGGGCGATTCTTGTGTCGGCCTTGGCGGCAGCGGCACTGATCGTCACCGCTTGGGGGGCATTTCTCCTTTGATCGCCCTCCTGCTCCGGTGCGCTTCAGGCCTTTGCCAACCCTGACTCCCCGTGGAAAAAGTCATCAAGGACCTGTTTCCACTTGAGACACCCCCAAAAACAGCAGAGGTTTTTCGGGGGGGTCGACCGCCGCATCCGGTGGCGGATCACTACATCCACAGCCAGCGAAGCCCGCCGCCGCGGTCCACCCCACCATGCAACTCCTGCTCAAGATCCTGCTGTTTCCATACACGGCCGTCGTGGCGGCGGTCCGTTGGTTCGGCAACGTGTCGGTGGCGGCAAGGATTGCCTGGATCGTCGCGTTGTTTCAACTGGTCGTCGTGCTCCTGGCGGTCAGCGTGGTGGTGTGGACCGGCGACCGTGCCGTCCTCCAGTCGTGGTGGAGCCCGGGCAAAGGGCTCGCGCTGTTGGTCCTCCTCCTCGTTGTGCCGTTGCTTGTCCATCAGGCAGCCCGCCTGTGGCTGGAACACCAGGACGGCCGCTGGCCTGACCTCCGAGCCGCTTGGGACGCGGCAACCGTCGAGCTTGCCCGGCAACAGATTGCCTTGAGCGAATCGCCCTTGTTTCTCGTCCTCGGAACTGATGGCGGCGAGTCCGAGCGGGCCCTGTTCGTAGAGCCGCCGACGGCACTCATCGTCGAGCAGTCGCCGAGCGGTGGCGGACCACTCCATGTCTTCGCTTCTCAGGACGCGATCTTCGTCTGTCTGTCCGGAGCCGGGCAGACTTCGGTTGCCGCGATGGCCGTCAGAGCGGCGGATGCAGACGGACAGCGGACAGGGAGCACGCTGCCGGCCGCTCCGGTGGTGGGGAGCGATCGCGACACGTCGGGAGAGCCTTTGGGTGCCAACGCTGGCGGCGGGCAACGCCCGGCGCCGACGGCTGCGGCGCGCCAGTCTGGCAGAGAGCGACGCGAGGCTCTCGAGCGCCTCGAATACGCCTGCGACCAGCTGCGGCAGGCCCGTGTCCCCATGGCGGCGATCAACGGTGTCTTGGTGCTGCTTCCGCTGCACATGAACCACCTCGCAGACGCGGATGCCTCGAGTCTTGGACAGGCGTTGGCGGAGGATCTGGCAACCGTCACGCGGGTGCTTGGGGTGAGAGCGCCGGTGACCTTGCTGGCGGGAGTCCTCCAGGATGACCCGGCGATCGAGGAATTGCTTGGCCGTCTCGAGGCAGGGAAGCGGTCCGCGGCCTGTGGACAACCGTTTCCGCCAGGCTTGACGCCAACGCCCGAATCCCTGCGTGCCCTGGCTTTGAATGCCACCGGCCCACTGAACGATCTTCTGGGGGAACTGCTGCTCGACCCTCGGCGGATCGCGCAGCAACCCACCAACCGCCACCTGCTGGCGATGCTCCTTCGACTGCGACTGCATGTCAGTTCGCAACTGGCCCGGGTACTCCTTCCAGCGTTCTGTCCTGATCCCCATCACCCCGGCAGTGACCATGGGGGCGTTGCACCGCTCTTGGCCGGCTGTTACGTGGCTGCGATTTCGCGTCAGCCCAATCGTCGGGCCTTTGTCCGGGAGGTGCTCGACCGGGTCGTGCACCTGCAGGGTGAACTCGACTGGACCGTCGAGAGTCTGCGGGCCGAGGCCTGGGCGCTCCGTACGTCGCGGGCGTTGTTTGCTGCCGTTGCCGTGATGGTTGCCGCCATTGGCGCGATCATCTGGTGGAAATGGTCCCGATGACCGCGGGGCCGTCGGTGGCTCAGCGGGACGAGATGTTCATGCTGTACCAGGGCCTCGTGCGGGCGATTGCCTGGAAAACCCATCAACGGTGTCCGCGCAGCGTCGACCTGGATGATCTCGTGTCCTATGGGCAAATAGGCCTGCTCGAGGCGATCGCCGCGTTTGACGCCAAACGTGGCCGGAAGTTCACGACCTATGCCTGGCATCGCATCCGCGGGGCGATGCTCGACGGGCTGGGAAAGATGGCGTGGTTCGATCGGGCCGCGTACGAGGCGGGGCGTTACGAGCGCCGGCCGGCCGGCGTCGCTCCAGCAACACCGGCGCAAGAGCCCGAGTGTGGGCCATCATCGAGGGGGGGAGTGGGCGCGGGGCCAGCGTCAGAGCAGCAGCCCCCACGGCGTCCGGCACGGACCGACCTGCACGAGTTCCACCTGCTCGGCAGGGAAGCCGACGCCAGCGAAGCGACACTCCGTCTGGAGTTGGTGATGTGCCTGCGCGATCTGCTCGACGCCCTGCCCGAGAAAGAGGCGGCCCTGGTGCGCGGGACTTTTTTCGAGGGCCGTACGCTGACAGAGGCCGCCAGGCGGGTGGGGATCAGCGTCGCCTGGGCCAGCCGGCTTCAGACCCGGACCCTGGCGGACCTGCGAATCGCCCTGGAACGCGGCGGATTCGTCTGACGATCAAGAACGATTTCAAGCTGGGGGCTCTATCCTCGCAGGCCGCATCGGCGGCACGATCGACACAACCCTCCGCCGGGCCGCAGTGAGCCCGACTGAAGCGGGGGCCATCGCGGCCCAGCCCTCCATCGACCTAGCCGAGCCCATTGTAGAGTGTGGGAAGACTTTGCGGCCTTGCCTGGAGTTCCTGCTGTGCCACTCTCCGTCGATCTCGAACCGAACGACTTCAGCTATCCGATCAGCGGGGATCAGCCCTGCGGCGAGAACCTCCAGCTATCCGAGGACGGGAGGGCAGCACGGTCGGCCCTCCGCGATCTTCGCGAGAATGCTCGCCGGATCGAGCGTCGCGCTGACGACGGCGATTCCTCCGAAGGGGGGTGGCCAGCGGCCCGTGGCGTCTGGGAAGAGGTCCGAGACGGCGGGCTCGACATCCTCAGGAACCGCTCTCGTGACCTCGAAATCGCGGCGATGACCATCGAGGCCCTCGCGCGGACCGACGGTTTCATCGGGCTTGCGGCCGGCTTCGCGATGACCCGGGTGATGGTGGAATCGATGTGGGGCGATCTCTTTCCGATTCCCGATCCGGAGGACGGGCCGGCGGACGAGCCGGCCGTTGTCGAAGAGCGGACACTGCCGCTGCAGCGACTCGTCGGCATCGATAGCGAGGGGTTGCTGATTCCCGCCATCCTCCATATTCCGTTCACGAAGAGCCGGTCTGACGAAGAATATGCCCTCTGCCACTGGCGAAGCAGTCGCGACCTCGTTCACGAGGAGAGCGAAGAAAAGTTGAAGCTGGCGGTCGAGCGCGGCGCGGTGTCGCCTGCGCAGTTCGAGCAGGCCGTCGCCTCCACGCCGGTTCCCCATCTCCGGGAGGTGTTCCTCGAGCTTGGGGTTGCGGCCGAGCAATGGGAATTGCTTTCCAACGCCGTGTCGAGTGCTTCTGACGGCGCCGCCGTGCTGCCGGCGGGCCCGATCCGCGACCTCTTCGAGGAGTGCGATGCGGCGATCCGCACCTTTGCCCCGGGGGCCGTTCCCCAGACCGCGGAGGAGCCCGTCGACAGCGACGTCGGCGCTCCTGCAGGAGGGAATCCGACCGAGGAAGGGGAAGGAGAGGTCGGCGGGGGGCGGCGGGGGGCGCCTACCAATCGCGCCGAGGCCTTCGATCAATTGGAGTCGATCGCCGGTTTTTTCGAGCGGCGCGACCCGCACAGCCTTGTCGGTGCCCAAATCCGCAACGTCGTGCGGCTGGGGCGCTTGCCACGGGAAGCCTATTACCGAGAGCTCCTCCGCGACGAAGCCGCCCTGGCGATGCTGTTCCGGGCCGCGGGAATGGATGGAGAGGGGGCGAGTGTCGACGGGGGCGAAAGCGACGGGTGATATTTACCCGTCTTTTCGCCACTGCTTTGACACGTGCCGGTCAGTTGGGATATTTTTTGCCGGCAGTCGGGTCTTGATCGCACACGCCGGGGTTGAAGGAGCCAAACCATGCCAGAGTCCGTGCACGGCAAACTGTCTCGTGTCCGAAAGCCGCGGGTCCACATCACCTACGACGTTGAGACGGAAGGCGCCACGGTCGTCAAGGAACTCCCCTTTGTCGTCGGCGTCATGGGAGACTTCTCGGGCAATCCCACGGAGCCCCTTAAACCCCTCAAGGATCGCAAGTTCGTCTCGATCGACCGTGATTCCTTTGACGAGGTCATGAAGCGAATGGCCCCGGGCGTGGAGATGAAGGTCGAAAACACGCTCGCCGATGACGGCAGCGAGATGGCCGTCAAGCTCAAGTTTTCCTCGATGGAGGACTTCGAACCGGCGAAGATCGTCGAGCAGGTCGAGCCCCTGAGGAAACTGCTCGACACCCGCAACCGTCTGCGGGAACTTCTCAGCGCCGTCGATCGTGCCGATGGCCTCGAGAGCGAGCTGGAAAAACTGCTGCAGGATTCGGAGCAGGTCAAGAAGCTTGCCGGTGAACTGGGCGTCGAGCCCGAGGGCAAGTGATCGTTCCGTGGACCATGTCTGAGTCAACGAATCCCACATCCACCATCTGCCGCCGGGCGCTGTCGCCCGAGTCGCTCCCCCAGGATTGAGCATAGCCATGAGTACCGCCGGAGAATCCGCCAAGCAGCCCGAAGCGGCAGCCGCCGCTGGGGCCGGAAGCCTTCTCGACCAGATCACGAGCATGATGCCCCGCGCCGTCGAGAAACCGCGGCGTGACGCGCTCATTCGCTCCCTCGTCGAGGAGTCCCTCAAGGGGACGGTGGCGTTTGACAAGAGCATCACCAAGACGATCAGTCAGGCGATCTCCTCGATCGACGCGACGATGTCGCGGCAGTTGGCTGCGATCATGCACAACGCCGACTTCCAGAAGCTGGAAGGCTCGTGGCGCGGGATGCACCATCTCGTCATGAATTCCGAGACCGGCGCTCAACTCAAGATCCGCGTCATGAACATCTCCAAACGGGAGTTGTTCAAGGATCTCGACAAGGCAGTCGAGTTCGACCAGAGCCAGATCTTCAAGAAGATTTATGAGGCGGAGTTCGGGTCGCCGGGCGGCGAGCCCTACAGCGCCATGATCGGCGACTTCGAATTTTCGAACCACCCCGAGGACGTCGACCTCCTCGCCAAGATGTCGCAGGTCTCGGCTGCCGGTTTTTGTCCGTTTGTCTCCGCCGCCTCGCCGAAACTGCTCGGTATGGACAGCTTCTCCGAGCTGTCGAAGCCCCGCGACCTGGAAAAAATCTTCCTCGACGAGACGTACACGAAGTGGCGGAGCTTCCGCGATTCGGATGATGCGCGGTTTGTCGTGCTGACGATGCCGCGGTCGCTCTCCCGGCTGCCGTACGGCAAAAACACGAAGGTCGTCGAGGAGTTCGACTTTGAAGAGGTCGAGCTCGACGAGAAGGGGGATGCCAAGCCGGTACCCCACGACCATTACTCGTGGATGAACACGGCCTACGTGATGGGGGCCCGGTTGACCGACGCATTTGCCAAGTTCGGCTGGTGCACGGCGATCCGTGGGGCTGAGAACGGCGGCAAGGTGGAGGGGCTTCCTGCCCACGTGTTCACCGCCGACGACGGTGACAAGTCGCTCAAGTGCCCCACCGAGATCGCGATCACCGATCGCCGTGAGGCCGAACTGTCGAAGCTCGGATTTCTGCCGCTGTGCCACTACAAGAACACCGACTACGCCGTCTTCTTCGGGGCCCAAACAGCCCAAAAAGCGAAGAAGTTTGACCGGCCGGAAGCGACGGCCAATGCCGCCATCTCGGCGCGGTTGCCCTACATCATGGCGACCTCGCGAATCGCCCACTTCCTCAAAGTCATCGCCCGCGACAAGATCGGCTCGTTCATGGAGCGGCAGGATTGCGAGGAGTGGCTGAGAAGGTGGATCGCCAACTACGTTTCGTCTGACCCGCACCCCTCCGACGACGTCAAGGCGCGCTATCCCTTGGCCGAGGCCGAAATCAAGGTCGAGGAAATCCCCGGCTCCCCGGGGAGCTACAACGCGGTCGCTTGGCTGCGTCCGTGGCTGCAACTCGAGGAACTCACCACCAGCCTGCGGATGGTGGCGAAGATTCCGGCGGCGGCGAAGGGCGGGTGATTGGTCGGGGCCTGGGAACACTGGAGCCAGATGGTGCCGGGGCTGGGCACTGGCAGAGGGGGGCTTGAATGGCTTCCACATCGGCATCGGTGTCTGGGTCTTCCGATGAATACCGTGCTCCCTCGGGGGCAGCGGCGGCGCCGTCGTCATTGATTGGCGAACTTGCGGCCGCTGCTCCGCATGACCGACGCGTCTCCGATCTCCTCGAGGCCAAAACGTCCGTCGAGATGCTGCGAGCTTGGGCGGCCCGCCGCGTGGGGCTCTCCGAGCGGTTGACGCGGGCGACGCTGCTCGTCCGATTGGGCGAGGATATCGCCGCCATCGACTCGGCCCTGGCGCGGCAACTCGACACCATCTTGCATCACGCGCGGTTTCAGCAGTTGGAATCGTCGTGGCGCGGTCTGGCTTGGATGGTCGGCCAGGCTCTCGATGCCAACGACGCCGCGGACGGCCCGGCTCGGGTGGAAATACGGATCCTCTCCGTGACGAAGCGTGAGTTGGCGCGCGACCGCTCCGAGGCCGTCGAGTTCGATCGCTCGCTGTTGTGGCGGAAGGTTTATGAGGAGGAGTTCGGCACTGCGGGGGGCACGCCCTACGGTCTCCTTCTGGCCGACTACCAGTTCAGTCATCACCCCGACGACGTCAGCCTCCTGACGGGGCTGGCCGAGGTCGCCGCGGCGGCATTCTCGCCGCTGCTGGTCAACCCGGCGCCCGGACTGCTGGGACTTGATTCCTTCCAGCAACTCGATGCCTTGCCTTTTCCCGACACCTACCAGGCGTCTCCCGACTTCGTGAAATGGCGGGGCTTGCGCGACCGGGAGGAGTCACGGTTCATTGGCCTACCACTGCCGCGTGTCCTGGGACGGCTTCCTTATGACGGTTGGATCGGTCGCCCGGAGGGGGCGGCGGCCGAGGAGCGGACGTGGGCCCGGCGGGGCTTTCGTTACCGCGAAGAGGCGGATCTGGCCGATGGCTCCGGGAGGCTTTGGAACGGGGCCATCTGGCCGCTGGCCGGCGTGATCATCCGGGAGTTCGGGCGGTCGGGCTGGTTTGCCGACATCCGGGGGGGCTCACGCGGCTTGGAGGGAGGCGGTGTCGTCGAGGCG
This sequence comes from Candidatus Kuenenia stuttgartensis, assembly GCA_945860405.1. Taxonomy (GTDB): domain Bacteria; phylum Planctomycetota; class Planctomycetia; order Pirellulales; family UBA1268; genus QWOP01. The sequence continues at coordinate 11,153 of CAMARC010000095.1, forward strand.
CTGCCCGTCGAAGGATTCATGGGCCTCGACCACGATGCCGCGGTGAGGGGGCCGGTTGAGGTGTTCGTCACCGAACCGGTGCAGATGGATCTCGATCAAGCCGGACTGATCGCTCTCTCCTCGTCTGGGCCCAACGGCCGCGCGGTGTTCCACTCCAATGCTTCGCTCCATGCGTCCCGCCGGTACGACTCTCCCGTCGCCACCGTGAACGCCCGGATTTCGTCGATGCTCCAGTACGTGCTCTGCGTGTCGCGGTTCGCCCACTACCTGAAGGTGATCGGTCGGGACAAAGTCGGCGCGTTCGCCGATGGCCCGGGCTTTGAGCGCCTCCTCTCCGAATGGGTGAACCAATACGTCACTCCCGACGATCAGGCCTCGGCCGAAACGCGGGCCAAGATGCCGCTGCGGGCGGCCCACGTGGAGGTCCGCGAGGAGCCCGGCACGGCCGGGGCCTACCGCGTGATCATGCGGCTTCAGCCACACTTTCAACTCGATCGGCTCGATGCGACGCTGAGACTCGTTACCTTGGTGCGAAGGACCGACAAACGCTCCTGATCAACGAAAGAGGGCACATGATGACTACGGCAGGGAAACTGTTGTCGACGGGGAATCTGGACGAGGCGATCCAGGCGGCGACCGCTGAGGTGAAGGCGAAGCCGAAAGACCTCGAGGCACGCTGGTTGCTCGCCGAACTGCTCGTCCTCTCAGGCCAGCACGATCGCGCCGATGCGCAGTTCGACGCCATGATTGCCGTCGAGCCCCGTGCGGCGGTGTCGGCCATTCCGATCCGGCATCTTCTTCGCGCCGAGGCGTCGCGGCGACAGTTCTACGACGAGGGGCGTGTGCCCGAGCTGCTCGACGGCGTCGATCAGCAGGTTCGCGATCGTCTGGAGGCGTTCGTGCTGCTTCGCGCGGGGAAGGCGGCCGAAGCGGGGCAGTTGGTCGAGCGTGCCGAGAAGGCCCGGCCGGCCCTCGCCGGCAAA
>CAMARC010000096.1 GCA_945860405.1 Candidatus Kuenenia stuttgartensis
CTCTTGGCCGGCGGGGATCTCGTCGGCGTGCTCGAGAAGGGGAAGAAGGATGCCGAGAAGGTCCGCGAGAAGCTTTCCGAATCGGGGATGACCGAAGACCAGATCAAGGAGACGCTCCACGCCATCGAGCCGACGCGCCTCGCCCACCGTTACCGCCCCGACCGCACCTGGATCTTCTCCGGGAAGTACGACGATGTCGTCCCGCTCGCCCATTGCCAGCTCCTCGCCGACGCCGGGAATCTTCCTCCGGACCACCATGTGCAGATGGAGGCCAACCACTATTCAGGGATCATTTTCCTGCCGATGGTGATGGCCCGGATTGCGGGGGAGATCCACGGCCGCACGCCGGCCCCGCCAGCTCCCGCTCCCCCGGCCACGACCGCTCGTTGACACACGCTGAGAACGGGGATACTGAGGAGGGTCGGCCGACCGCAGCCGCCCTGCCCCCTGCCCCCCCGCACCGAGATCCATCGTGACCCCCGAATGCCCGAACCCGTCCGCCGATCTCTTCGGAGCCCGCCGCACCGTCGAGCAGGTTGAGGAGGGCAACGAACTGGCCCCGAAGTTTGACGCCCAGGGGCTGATCCCCTGCGTGACCACCGACTTCACCTCAGGCGAAGTGCTGATGGTGGGGATGATGAACCAGGAGGCGCTCGCCCGCACGATTCAAACCGGCGAGGCCCACTACTGGAGCCGCAGCCGCCAGCAGCTGTGGCACAAGGGGGCGACGAGCGGCCTCGTGCAGAAGGTCGTCGAGATGCGGATCGACGACGACCAGGACTGCGTCTGGCTCCGCGTGGCGATCCCCGGCGGCGCCAGCTGCCACGTCGGCTACCGCTCCTGCTTCTACCGCAAGGTGCCGGTCGGCACGGAGCGGGGAGCGGGAGCGACGCTCGAGTTTATGGAACATGAGAAGGCCTTCGATCCGAAGGCTGTCTACGGCGACGCACCGAATCCGACGCAGTTGTAAGAGATCAGATCACATCAGGCTTCACGTGCTCGATGAGACCGTGGTATCGCTCGGAGTCGCCATGTCGACCTGATCACCTAGCTGGGGCTTGGACCGGCCAGACCGTTCGGGTGACCCCTAGCGTCGTCTGCCGCGAGGATCGGGCCAGCTACCGCCCGTAGTAGCTCCACGCATACTCGAGCGACGTTTCCGCACCGGGGTCGAGCCGCACTTGCCAACGGATCCGCGCCGCGCCGTTGAACTGCCGCCACCACGGGGGCGGGTTGAACCATCCAAAGCCTCCCGATCCGCCGCGCGGCTGGCCCGACGGCCCGGCAGCCTGCCCGAGCAGGGAGAGATCCTCGAGGATGTTGACGCGCTCGATGACGCCGTCGTGATCGGCCGAGTCGACAGCGCCGAACACGTGTCGCACCACTTCGATGTCGACCGGCTGGCCGCGGAGGTTCTTCAGCGTCAATCCGCCAGTCAGCTCGAGCCTGGCCAGTTGCTCGCCGTTCCAGTTCTGGGCATTGGGGACGCGGCGTGACTCCCGCTCCTCCTTCGTGACGCGGATGTCGACGGCCGTGGTGACGGCGAGATCGACCTCGGCGCCTGGTGACGTGTAGCTGAGCATCCCCTGCGCGAGGACGCGGCCATCGCGCATCACGAGCGCCGGCGCCGTCGTCAGGGGGGCCTTGCCGGTGTTGGAGAGGCGGATCGTATGGACGGCCTTCGGCGCCGCCATGAGCCGCGCGAACTCTGCCCCCTGCCGGGGATCGAGCTGCTGGACGAACTCGGCCGGCGGAGTGAGGGGAATCTCGAGCTTGAAGAAGTCGCGGTAAGGGAGCGAGCCGACGCTCACCGGCACCACCATCCGCTCCCCTTTTTTCAGGCTCACATGCTCGAGGCGGAAGACGTAGAGATCCTCCGTCTTCTCGCCATTCGCTCCGCCTGCATCAGCCTCCGGTGCGGGCGCCACACCCCCTCCGGCCCCGCCGGCCACCTGCGACATCATCGAGTTGGCGTAGAAGTTGCCGAAGTTATGGCCGTTGTCGAGGGTGACCGCCTGCGCGAGACGTGCCGCCGCCTGCTCCAGGCCGATCGGGTCGGCGGAACCTTGCAGGGCGAACGTGGGGACACCGACAACGAGGTTGCAGGTGACGTCGTCGAGATCGACCAGATCGTTGACGAGCGTCGCCTGGAGCCAGACGCGGGCCTGCCCCTTGCCGTCGAGCTCGACCCGGTACGACGGAATCCAGCGGAGCCCGCGCTGGACATACATCAGCCCGACATCAGCCGCGCCGCCGGCCAGTGGCTCCGCACTGTCACCCGCACCACGGCGGATGACGCGGAGGGTGAGGGCACTGCGAAGCTCATCGCGGCCGAGCTTCAGGGCCGGGCCGTCTCGGAAGGTGATGTCTGTGATGCGAGCAAGCGGGAGCACGCGGGTGCCGGCATCGGTCTTGAGGAAGACAAGATCCGAGGCGACCTGAAGCTTGGGGCCGTCGCCGGGAGGCGACAGCGATTCGAGTTCGTCCGAGGTCTGCACCGGCGTCGGCAGGATCGTCGCCTCATACGGCGCCGGGTCGCGATTGGCCGGCGGGGTCTCGGTGATGAGGACCTTCGCACCGGGATTGGCGTCGACGAGCTCCTTGAGCGAGAGCGCCGTCCGCTCGACCCTGACTCGGCTCTGGGAAGCGGTCACCGCCGCGACACCGATCCCCCGCTGCTCCGCACCGCCATCGATCGCCCCCACCCAGAACGTCCCCATCACCGGGGCAGGGAGATGGCGGAGGACGGCGTCACCTGCCGCATCGACCGCGACGGTGCCACGATGGACAACGAACGCATGGCCATCCTTGAAGACGCTCACCTCGCGGACCGGGAGATCGGCCTGCGCCGGGAGATCGGCCCCCCGGGCCGCCAGCGGCAAAAGCAGGAGGAGGCCAAGGAGGTGGACGGCCGCCGGCCTGAGGGCCCAGAGCACGTCGGTGGGATCGGGGCGCAGCATCGGAGACCTCTGGATTCTGGAATACGGTTTCGGCGGCGGATTCGACCTCGTCCCCCCTCGAGGATCATGCCACGGCGTCGATTCCTCCGGCAAATCCGGCAAGGCCTGCTCTGTCCGCGACTCTGCCCGGGGGCAAACACGGGGGTATGATTCTTCTGTTCTCTCCACGCTTCGGAGCCTCCCGGCGACCCATGCCATCCCCACAGGCCTCGACGACCAGCCTCGCGCTGGTGCGGCAACTGCGATTCTGTGCCGGCCACAGGCTCTACCGGCACGAGAGCAAGTGTGCCTACCTCCACGGACACAATTACCGGGTCGATGTCGAGGTCGTGGCGGCCGGAGGCGCGGCGACGGTCGATGACGTGGGGCGGATCGTCGATTTCTCGCTGATCAAGAAGCGGCTCCTCGGCTGGCTCGACACCCACTGGGACCACGCCTTCATCCTCTTCGTCGAGGACGCTGGCGCGATTGCCGCGGTGCAACAGTCGACGCCGTCGAAGCTCTTTCTTCTCCCCTGGAATCCGACCGCCGAGAACATGGCCCGCTATCTCCTCGAGGTGGTCTGCCCTGGCGTTCTCGCTGACCTGGGCGTCGTCGCCCGCCAAGTGAGCGTGTGGGAGACCGACGAGGCGTGCGCGATCGCGTCCCTCACCGGCCCCCCCGCGCCGCCGCCGGTGGCACTCGGTAGTGTGATCGTCATCGACGACCGCTGACCGCCCCTGCACTCCCCCACCAAGCCCTCCCCGAGGCCCGCTGCTCCCCATGCCAGAACCGCTCCTCCCCGCCGGCGCCTCCTTTCCCACCACCCGTCCACGGCGGATCCGCCAGCATGCCTGGCTGCGGAGCCTCGCGGCCGAGACGGTCCTCACGCCGGCTGATCTGATCTGGCCGCTGTTCGTCCACGACCACCCCGCAGCGGTGCCGGTAGGAGCGATGCCGGGCGTCGAGCGACGCTCGATCGACGGCGTGGCCAGAGCTGCGGCCGAGGCGGCCGCCCTCGGGATTCCGGCGATCGCGCTGTTTCCGGTCGTCGAGGGTCGGCACAAGAGCGACGACGCGGCCCATGCCTTCGACGACGACAATCTCGCCTGCCGGACGGTCCGGGCGATCCGCCGCGAGACCGGCGACAGCGTCGGCATCATCTGCGACGTCGCCCTCGATCCCTACACGAGCCACGGCCATGACGGTCTCCTCGCCGACGGCCGGATCCTCAACGACGAGACGGTCGCTGTTCTCTGCCAGCAGAGCCTGTCGCTCGCCAAAGCGGGCTGCCACATCGTCGCCCCCTCCGACATGATGGACGGCCGCGTCGGGGCGATCCGCAGGGCGCTTGACGGGGCGGGGCGGGAGGATGTCTGCATCCTCTCCTACGCCGCCAAGTATGCCTCGGCGTTCTACGGGCCGTTCCGCGACGCGCTCGGCTCATCGGCAGCGCTCGGGGCCGGGGCGGCCCGCGGCGTGACCGACAAGAAGACCTATCAGATGGACACCGCCAACGGCGATGAGGCGCTCCGCGAAGTGGCCCTCGACCTCGCCGAAGGGGCCGACATGGTGATGGTGAAGCCGGCCGGTACGGCGCTCGACGTCATCCACCGCGTCAAGCGCGCCTTCGGCGTGCCGACGTTCGCCTATCAGGTGAGCGGTGAATACTCGATGATCCGCGCCGCGGCCGCCAACGGCTGGATCGACGGTGAGAAGGCCGCTGCCGAAAGCGTGCTCGTGATCAAGCGCGCCGGCGCCGACGCCATCCTCACCTACTTCGCTCCGGAACTCGCCCGCGCGATGCGGTGAAGCGCCACGGATCGTCGGTCCTTCCCCGGGAAGGGAAGCTCGGGGTCGCCCATGCCCCGAGAGCCGGCCTCGCCGGTCAGCGTAGCCCGGAGGGCGAAAGCGCAAGCGGCGCGGAGAGAGCGGCGGCCATGGATGGCCGACGCGAACGTCCGGCGACGGGGCGTGGGCGGCCCCGAGCGGCGCCCGCGCGAACCCGCCCGAGTCACCCCTTCGGCCGAAAGGCGACGAGCCGCTCCGGCTTCGTCTCGAGGCGTGGCGGAAGTTCAACGCCTGTGTGAATGAGATCGACGCAGTAGGGGACGGCCGGGAAGACGGCGTCGAGACACTGGCGGATGCTCCGCGGCCGCCCCGGGAGATTGACCACGAGCGCCCGGCCGCAGATCCCGGCGGTCTGCCGGGAGAGGATCGCGGTCGGGACATATTTCAACGACTCGCTCCGCATCAGTTCGCCGAAGCCGGGGAGCATCTTCTGGCAGACGCGCTCGGTCGCCTCCGGGGTGACGTCGCGGGGGGCGGGGCCGGTGCCGCCGGTGGTGACGACGAGGCAACAGCCGGCCTCGGCCAGGGCGACGATCGCCGCGGAGATGTCTTCAAGGGAATCAGGGACGATCCGCTCCCGCGCTTCCCACGGCGCGGCGAGCACCTCGTGGAGATAGTCGCGGATCGCCGGGCCCCCTTCGTCGACGTACTCCCCCCGGCTTGCCCGGTCGGAGACGGTGAGGATGCCGATGAGGGGCGGAGCGATTTCCATGATGCCCGCCACGATACCCCAGGGGGGATGGCGAAACCACGCGGTCTTTGTCCCCTTTCGTGACCCGGCACCCGCGACCCTGACGTTTATTCCGGCTGGGGAGGCCGGGGAAATCGTGTCGATGGAAGGGAGGCTCCGGGAACCGCTGAAGGGCGGACCGGTCCCTCGTTCGCCCCGCACCGCTGACGCGCATGATCACCCCGACAGGAATCGAGCGGCCCCGGCCGAGGCGATCGAGCCTCGCGGTGGTGACGCACGCGCTCTTTCTAGCGGCCGTGGGCTGGGGGCTCGTGGATACTCCCGGTAGCGCCGCAGCCGAGTCACCGGACACGCCTGAGCGAGCCGACATCGATGAGGACGTAGCGCTGAGCCTGGCAGAGGAGCACATTTCCGGCACGGTGGTGCCGCTGATCGAACGGGAGGGGGGCCCCTGGGAACGCTTCGCCCAGAATCCCTCGGCCAATCCACTCCGCACACCGACCCTCGATCCCGGGCAGGCGGGGAACATCGACCGCGGCGCGGGGCGGCGGTTCGAGGGGCTTAGCGGCAACGGGCCGGGCAACCCCGTCCTCGATCCGGGCCAGATCGGCAACCTCGACATCCGCTTGGACGAGGCGCGGAACCGCCTCGAGAAGCTCGAGGGGAAGACGGAGCAGTTGCCCCTGATCCGGATGAGCGGTTTTTTCCAAGTCGACGACGGGCTCTTCAGCCAGTCGCCGGCGAGCCAGGCCCACTACGGCGACATCCAGGATGGCGTCGGCTTCCGCCGTGCCCGCCTCCAGGCCATCGGGAAGCTCACCGAGTTCACCAACTTCTCGATCGAGTTCGACTTCGCCCAGATCGGCCGGCCGAGCTTCTTCGATATCTGGGGAGAACAGGAGCAGATCCCGATCCTCGGCACGGTGCGGATCGGCCAATTCCGCCAGCCGGGCACGATGGACGCCTGGACGAGCGTGCGGCACCTGGAGTTTCTCGAGCGTTCGGCGGCCTTCCAGGCCACCGATCCCTTCCGCCGCGTCGGCATCATGGCCTACGCCATGAGCGAGGACGAGCGGACAAGCTGGGCCTACAGTGTCTACGCCTCCGGGCTGACATTTTTCGAAGGCGGTCAGAACGTTTACCAGACCTTCGGTGACAACCGGGCCGGCACCGAGATCGGCGACGACGGCGGCATCGGCTTCGCGTCGCGCATCACCCATCTCTTCGATTACGACGACCTCACCGAAGGCCGCTACCTCACGCACGTCGGCACCGGATTCCTCTACGGCCAGACCGGTGGCTCCGGGAGCACGGGCCCCGGCGCCAAGACGTATCGTTCGTTCGTGTTCCCTGAGTTCTTCGTCGGCGATCCGTCGGGCCTCGGGCTCACCGCTGCCGGCACGCCGCGCGTCGTCGACTCGGGGCGCGTCCTCGCCGACAACTTCTGGATGACGCACGTCGAGTTCGCCCGCAATGCCGGTCCGGCCCACTTCCAGACCGAGGTGATGCTCGAGGGCTTCAATCAGTTTGGCGGGCCGACAACGTTCGTCCCCGCCGCCTACTTCCAGTGCGGCTACTTCCTCACCGGCGAGAGTGCCCTCTATCTCAAGCAGGCGGGCGTCCTCGACTACAACGTCGTCCCCCACACCACCTTCTTCGGCACCGGCCGCCGCGGCCGCCTTGCCGGGTGGGGGGCGTGGGAGGCGGCCTTCCGCTGGACGTACGTCGATCTCTCCTGCACGAACATCAACCCGGCCAACCAGCTCTCCAATTCCGCCGGCCCCCCACCGGCCCCCGGCTACGGCATCTACAACGCGCCGACGCTGGCGCTGAATTGGTGGTGGAACCGATTCACGCGCGTCCAATTCAACTGGATTCACGCAATGCCCGACGTCCGTGGCAAGGGCCCGCTCCCCTTCGACATCTTCGCGACACGATTCCAGATCGAGTTCTAGTTTCACGCGGATGCAGCCATTTATGGCCTGCATCCGCTTGGCCGACGGGGAAACACCATGCCACATCTCAACACCCAGACGGCCTGCAACCGGGCTGCGATCAGGATCGCGGCGATCCTCCTGCTTGCGTCCGCCGCAGCCGCAGCCGATCCCGAATCCCTGCCAAGGCCACGGGCCAAGCAGGAACCGCAGAATCTCGTCCTGCCAGACGACGCCAAACCGAAAGATCCCAAGGCGGATGCCGGGAAGAAAGAAGCTCCGCCCCCCGACGGCCGCTGCGACCAGTGCGGGGGCTGCGAGGGCGTGCGGAAGGTGGGTGTCCCGAAGATGATCGAAAGGGAAATCAGGAAGGTCTGCTGGGACGCCAAATGTGAGGACTTCTGCATACCGGGGCCGAGCGTGTGGTGTGGCAAGGTCTGCAAACAGGACGACTGCGGCTGCTGGACGCACGATCTCTGGAAGCCGACCTGCGCGGAGGTGAAGACACGCGTCGTGCCGGTGCGCAATGAGACGAAACGGAAGGTGCCGGCGGTGGAGTGGAGGGTGGAGGAACGCTGTGCCTGCTGCCGGCGCAAACCCCGCGCCCTGGCGGTCGACCCTACTCCTCTAAAGACACCCCCTACGAGAAGGGACTCCAGCTCGCCTGGAAGCTTAAAGGGTGTTAAGGATTCGCCGTCGAGTTCGCTGTAAAGAGCGTAAGGAAGCCGTTTCCTCCGTTGCCCACAAGGGAAAACTCTTTGCGTTTCCCGTGTCAGGTTTTCGGGAGCCACCGAAGCGTTGCGTCGGTTGTCAAAAAACTTAGTTTGGGACCAGACACATCGCGGCGGCAGACTCGCCGCCGATCACGTCCCAACCTCCGATGGTGACCATGCACCGTTCACGCACCACACTCCTCGCCGCTAGCCAGCGCGATGTCATACGTGCCCCGAAACCGGCCCCTTCGCCCGTCGTCGATCGCAGCATACCGACGATCGACCTTGTCCTCCTCACGGTCTCGCTGACGCTCCTGATCGCGGTTTTCACTCTCGGCATCCGGATCTGACAGCTGTCCGGAATGCGGGCTCCACGCCCCGCCGTTCCCCTCTCCCCACGGGCCCGACATCGGATCGATCCGGTGCTTCTGCCCCCCTCAAGTCCCCTTCTGACAAGGGGGTGCCCTCTCGGTGAAGCGATCGCTCTGATCGCTGCCCCCTCGCCCGCTGGCGACTGGTCAAAAGCGCCTGCGCGGGGCGGGAATGAAGTCCGCTCCGCGGATCTTTCCCCACGTCGAAGACGCGGGTCGGCGGGGTTACAATCTTCGTCATCATGAGCACGTTCATCCCCGCCACGGCCGACTCCAGAGCCACGATGCCCGCCGGGCTCCCCCCCCGAGGCACCGTCACGCTCGCGATGTATGACCGGATGATCGCCGCCGGGGTTTTCGATCCGCGTCAGGAGCATCCGCTCGAGCTCATCGAAGGAGTGCTGCAGATGATGTCGCCGATCGGAGACCGGCATGCCGACGCCGTCGACTGGCTCGTCCGCTGGAGCATGACGCAGGTCGATCTCTCCCGAATCCTCGTGCGCGTCCAAAACCCGATCGCGATCCCTGCCGCAGAGAGCGCACCGCAGCCCGATCTCGCCTGGGTGACGCTGCGGCGCTACATCGATCGCCGCCCGCTCCCGGAGGACGTGATGCTCGTTGTCGAGGTCGCCGACACGAGCCTTGACCACGACACGTCCACGAAGGCGGCGCTCTACGCCGCGGCCGGGATTGCCGATTATTGGGTGGTCGATCTCGCCGCCCGGGCGGTGATCGTGTTCCGCGATCCGGTGGCGGGCCGCTACGACACCCGCACCACACACCGAGCCGGCAGGCCGCTCTTCCCCCTGGCCTGCCCGGAGGCGGCCCTCGAGCCGGCGGAACTGTTCGTCGATTGAGCCCCGAGGCGAAAGGGGTGGGCGGTTACGACTCGACATCGGTCCTGTCGATGCCGGATCGCCGGACGCTTGACCGCACCTTGCTCCCTTTTAGATCGCGCCGCGGTCCCCGAGCAGCTTCACCAGCGCATCGACGCACTTGGCCACCGGCCACTGGTCGGTCGGGAGGACGAGATCGGGATTCAAGGGCGCTTCGTACGGCGCGCTCACGCCGGGGAAGTGCTTCATCTCGCCCGTATCAGCCAGCGCGTAGTGTCCTTCGGCATCGCGTTGCCGGCAGACCTCGAGCGGGCAGGCGAGATGGACGACCAGCGCCCGCTCACGGCCGATCCGATCGACCGCCTTTTGCCGCACCGATTCCTCCGGGGCCACGAAGGCCGCGATGCAGAGGAGGCCGGCGTCGTTGAACAGTCGGGCGATCTCCGCGCCGCGGCGAAGATTCTCGCTCCGCTCGCCCGCCGAGAAGCCGAGATCGCGGCTGATCCCCAGCCGCAGCGACTGCCCGTCGAGGACGCTCACCGCCCGCCCCGCTTCGAACAGCCGCCGCTCGAGCGCCGCCGCGAGCGTGCTCTTGCCGGAGCCGGTCAGCCCCGTGAGGAGGAGGGTGACGGGCTTCTGGCCGAAGCGGGCCTCGCGTTCGGTTGCCGTCACGGCGCTTGCCACCCCGTGGAGATGCTCGGCGGCCGCTTCGTCCCAATGGGCGGCGCTCCGCCCCTCTTCGGGCTCGCGGTCGAGGATCATCCCGGCGCCGACGGTGGCGTTGGTGAGTCGGTCGATGATGATGAAAGCGCCGGTGCCACGATTGCGCCGGTAGGCGTCGTGGCAGAAGGGCTCGGTGAGCGTGATCGCGCAGCGTCCGATCTCGTTGAGAGCGAGCGCCGGCGCGTCCTGGCGGTGGAGCGTGTTGACGTCGACGCGGTAGCGGAGCGTGCTCACGGCGCCGCTGGTGACCTTCGTCGTCTGCTTGAAGAGATACTGTTTTCCGGGGAGGAGCTTCTCCTCGGCCATCCACACGATCATCGCCTCGAAGCGATTGTCGACCTTTGGCTGATTGCCGGGGCGGACGAGCATGTCGCCGCGGCTGGAATCGATCTCGTCTTCGAGCGTGAGTGTCACGCTCTGCGGCGCGAACGCCTCCTCGCATTCACCGTCGAAGGTGACGATCTGCTTCACGCGGCTCTTCTTCCGGGAGGGGAGGCTCATCACCTCGTCCCCCTTGCGGATGATGCCGGAGGCGATCGTGCCGGAGAAGCCGCGGAAGTCGAGGTTCGGCCGGAGGACGAGCTGCACCGGGAAACGGAAGTCCTCGAGATTGCGGTCGGAGCCGATGTAAACCGTCTCCAGGAGCGTCATCAGCGGGGAGCCAGTGAACCAAGGCATGTTCGCGCTGTTGGTGACGACGTTGTCGCCTTTGAGCGCCGAGATCGGCAGGAAGTGGAGGTCGGGAAGCTCCAGGCGCGAGGCGAAGGCGGCGTAGTCGGAGCGGATCTCCTCGAAGACAGCCTGGTCGTAGCCGACGATGTCCATCTTGTTGACGGCGACGATCACATGCCGGATGCCGAGGAGCGAGACGATGAAGCTGTGGCGGCGCGTCTGCGTGAGGACGCCATGACGGGCGTCGACGAGGATGATGGCAAGGTCCGCCGTCGAGGCGCCCGTCGCCATGTTGCGCGTGTACTGCTCGTGGCCGGGGGTGTCGGCGATGATGAACTTGCGCTTGTCGGTGGAGAAGTAGCGGTAGGCGACGTCGATCGTGATCCCTTGCTGCCGCTCGTCCTCGAGACCGTCGGTAAACAGTGCCAGATCGACCTCGCCGCCGGTCGTTCCGTAGCGCGAGGAATCCTTGGTGATCGCCGCCAGCTGATCCTCGTAGATCATCTTCGATTCGTAGAACAGCCGGCCGATGAGCGTGCTCTTGCCGTCATCGACGCTCCCGCAGGTGATGAAGCGGAGGAGCTCCTTGCGCTCATGCTGGGCGAGGTATTCGTCGATGTCGTGGGCGATAAGCGCGGATTGATGGGACATGTCGGGTGTCGCTAGGGATGGGTCCGATCGCTGATGTATGGATCTTCGGTGCCGGGGCTGACACCGGCCTCGAGGGGCCTTCAGCGGCCGGTGGCCTTAGGCCACGGTCTGCTGCAGGGCCCGGCGGAACGTCAGAAGTAGCCTTCTCTTTTCTTCTTCTCCATCGAACCGGCCTCGTCGGAATCGATGAGCCTCCCCTGCCGCTCGGAGAACGTCGTCAGGAGCATCTCCTGGATGATCTCGGGGAGGGTCGTGGCGGAGGAGTCGACGGCACCGGAGAGCGGATAGCATCCGAGAGTGCGGAATCGCACCCGCCGCATCTCGGGGATCTCGCCGGGCTTGAGCGGGAGCCGGTCGTCGTCGACCATGATCATCACCCCGTCGCGCCACACGATCGGCCGCTCGGCGGCAAAGTAGAGCGGCACGATCGGGATCTTCTCGAGGTGGATGTACTGCCAGACGTCGAGCTCGGTCCAATTGGAGATCGGGAAGACACGGATGCTCTCCCCCTTCTTGACCTTCGTGTTGTAGAGGTTCCAAAGCTCGGGCCGCTGGTTCTTCGGATCCCAGCGGTGGTGTTCGTCCCGGAAGGAAAACACCCGCTCCTTGGCCCGCGACTTCTCCTCGTCGCGGCGGGCCCCGCCGAAGGCGGCGTCGAAGCGGTATTTGTCGAGGGCCTGCCGCAAGCT
>CAMARC010000097.1 GCA_945860405.1 Candidatus Kuenenia stuttgartensis
TCGTCGCCTGCCTCCTCTCGCGCCATCGCGCGACGGCGGCTGTGGGCCAGGGCCCCGAGCCAGGCAGCGAGGGTTTTGCCGGTGCCCGTGGGGGCATGCACCAAGCCACTCCCGCCCGCCGCCGCGGCCCGCCACACCTGCTCCTGAAACGGAAAAGGCTTCCATCCCAGAGCCGCGAACCAGCGCCGAAGCGACTGCAGATCAGCAGGAAACCGGCCCACGCCCCTGGGGGTCATTCGTCTTCCTCCCAGAGCCTGGTCTGGCGGTCGCCAGGGGGGGGGATCAGACGCGGCAGCGGAGGGAGCGGCGGAAGCGTCTCGACAGGAGCGACCAGAGCGCGGAGATCGGCAAGCGAGCCAGCCTCGGCCGGCGACTTGTCTCTCCGCCAGCGGACGATCCGCGGAAAGCGGACCGCCACCCCCGACGCATGCCGGGTCGACTCTGCCACCCGCTCGAACGCCAACTGCATGACAAGGGTGGCCGTCACCCCCCGCCACGGCCCCTTCTTCTCGAGTGTCGTCATCCGGATGATCCGGTCGACCTCGGTCAGTTCCTTGTCGGTGAGCCCGGAGTAGGCGTTGGCGATCTTCACGAGGCGTCCGTCATCCCAAACGCCGAAGGTGTAATCGGTGTGGAGGCCGGCGCGGCGGCCGTGGCCGGCGACGGCGCCAATGAGGACCGCGTCGATCTCGAGCGGCTCGATCTTCCACTTCCACCATTCACCGCGCGTCCGCCCGACGCCATAGGGGCCTTCTCGACGCTTGAGCATCACCCCCTCAACGCCCCGATCGCGCGCGGTTGCGCGCGCGCTTGCCACGGCAGCCCAGTCGGTGGGGCAGAGGACGGGCGAAAGGAGAAAAGGCTCGCTATCGTGGTCCGGGGAGGGAAGGGGATCGCCCACCATCGGCGGCTCGAGCCCCGGCCAGCCCCGCGCCGCGGCGAGCGCCTCCAGCTGCCGGCGCCGCTGGCAGAGGGGCTCGGCGCGAAGGTCGACGCCGTCGGCCTCGAGGAGATCGTAGGCGAGGAAGGCGACCGGAAGCTCGGCGATGTCGCGGCGGGTGGGAGCCTTGCGATGAAGCCGTCTTGAGAGCTGATCGAAGCCGAGCTGGCGGCCCCCACGGACGACCAACAACTCGCCGTCGAGGACGGTGCCCTCGGGGAGGCGCTCCGCGGCGGCGACCACCTCGGGGAACCGTTCGCCGACGAGGTCCTCGCCGCGCGTCCAGAGCGCCGTCTCTCCACCGCGACGCACGAGCTGCGCCCGCGCGCCGTCCCACTTCCATTCGACCTGCCAGCCCGCCACGTCGCCGAGCATGGCCGGAGGCTCGTCGAGCGGCGCGGCGAGGAAGAACGGGTAGGGGCGGCGCGACGTGGCGGAGGCGGCAGGATCGAGAAGCTCGCGATAATCGTCCGCTGTCTCGAGCCTCGCGGCGACGAGGCGCTCGAGCATCTCCGCCGGCTCAACGCCTGCCACGACGGCCAGCGCCCGGGCCACGAGCGTGCGCGACACGCCGAGGCGGAGGCCGCCGGTGAGGAACTTGTGCCACACGATCCGCTCCGCCGGTCCGAGGCCGCGCCACACCTCCTCAACGAGCGCCCGCTTCCGTCCCTCGTCGGCCTCGGCGCGGATTCGATCGACCGTGCCCCGCATGCAATCGGCAAGCCCGCCCCACTCCGTGGCGGCGCCCGTCCCGAGGCACGCCACCGGCTCCGGAAGGAGCAGCGCGAGCGTCTCGGCGAGATCGCCGACGTGGGCATAACACTCCTCGACGAGCCAGTCGGGGATTCCCGCCGCCTCGGCCGCCCATGTTCGCAGGAGCGTCGTCGACACCGCCCGCGACTGGCGTCCCCCGGAGAGGATCCGAACGGCGACGGCGCCGTCGCCGGGAGGGACGGCGCGGAAATAGTCGACGAGCAGCGCCTCCTTCTCGGAGGTTTTTGTCGTCGCGTCGAGGCGCCAGGAGAGATCGGTGAACCGCTTCACGGCAGCTCGCCCCGGGGGGCGGAATCGACGGCCGCCCCGTCGTCGGGCCTGCTCATGTCGGGCCCGGGCACATCGGGATCCGCCTCGGCCCCGACATCGTCGTCGTCGCCGGCATCGTCACGGTCGGGCTGCTCGCCGGTGAACCGGGTCGCCAGCACATCGGCCTCGAGGCCGCGGCCACGGAGGAAGCGGGCAAAGGCCTCGCTCGAGCCATGGGTGACAAGGACGCGGCGGGCGCCGGTCGCCTCGACGGCGGAGACGAGCCCGGGAAAATCGGCATGATCGGAGAGGACGAATCCCGTCCCGAAGCCGCGGCGGCGACGGATGCCCCGGACGGTCATCCATCCCGAGGCCTGGGCCACTACCACCTCACCGAAGACGCGGAGCCACCCCCCGGCTGCGACCGATGGCGGCGCGATCACCAGCGCCCGCCCCTGGCCGACGCGCTTGGCACGCGCTGGCACCGCGTCGATCGGCGGGAGCCGGACACCGCTGTCCCGATAGGCGCGAACGAGCTTCATGACGGCGCCGTGGCCGTGGATCGGGCCGATCGACGGATCGACCATCGCGGCGAGCCGCTGCGCCTTGCCGAGGGCATAGGCGAGGAGGACGCTCGTCTTTCCCTCCGCCTGATTCGCCCGCCACCAGGCGTTGATCTCGGCAGCGATGATTTCCGGTGCGGGCCAGCGGTAGATCGGCAGGCCGAACGTCGACTCGGTGATGAAGACGTCGCAGCGCACCGGCTCGAAGGGGGCGCAGGTCGGGTCGGGGGCGGTCTTGTAATCGCCACTGACGACCCACACCTGCCCGCCATGCTCGACGCGGACCTGTGCCGACCCGAGCACATGGCCGGCCGGATGGAGCGAGACCTTCACCCCGTTGAACGTCGTCGATTCGCCGTAGCGGAGCGTGTCGATCGGCACGGTGCCGCCGAGGCGGCTCCGCATCACGAGTTTGCCGGGGGCGGCGCAGAGGTAGCGATCACACCCCGACCGGGCATGATCGGCGTGGGCGTGGGTGATGACCGCGCGGGGCACCGACCGCCAGGGGTCGATCCAGAAGTCACCCGCCGGGCAGTAGAGCCCGGCATCGCTCACCACGAGAAGATCCGCCATTCGCGCCCGCCTCCCGCCACTGCGAGCGAAACCGCTCCGGTGGCAGAAGCCTAACAGCGCGGGGAGCCGTTCCTGCCCCGCTGCGGAAGGTCAGCGGTAGGCCTGATTGCCGACGGCAGGAAAGCGGTAGCCCCCCATGCCGAGCGGGGCGTACGTCGGCCAGTCGCCGGGACGAACGCCCGGTTGCGTGCCGTAGACGGGCCAGGTGGGCGTGCGGGGGAGCGTCGGCGGGACGAAGTATTTCGGCCGCTGACGGAGCCCAGTGGCGTAAGGGGAGCGGCCGGGAAGAAAGGGTGCCTGCCGCTGCGGCTCGCCATACCCCATTGGCTTGGCCCGGCCGACACCGCGCGGCTCGCCCCAGCCGGTTCGCGGCATCATCCCGCCGTCATCGGCCCGGACGACGACGATCGAGGCCACAAACCAAATCAGCGACCCGATGAGGATCCGCAGCGCCCGTCCGTTGTCACTGCGATCGGCCAGGAGGCTGGCGAGTTGGCGAACAGGGGCGGTGGACATCAGCGGCTCCGGGACACGACGCACTGGATGTTTGTGGCATCGACCGGCCCGCGCGTCTCGCTTCGGGGAAACCTCCCGCGCACCGGAGATACCGGTTTGTCGGGATGGTGGGGCCAAACGTGTTGTAGGTTCAGACATGTTCGACGCTGGGCCGTCTCAAAGTCAGTGACTCGCTCCGTTATCCATGCCAGGAAGCGCAGCCGGTGGGGGCGATCCGCCCTCGAATCGTATTTCGGAGGCCTGCGTTGTCGTGACGACGGACTTGGGCTCGGCTTCGAGGCGAGCGACGATCTCTCCAATGCGAAACCAGTTGCTGGAAGCGATCAGCGTGAGGGCGATCGCGGCTGCGCCCCACACCGGCAACCGGTACCTCCCTGCATCACGGAGGGGAGCGGCCATCAGGAACACCATCGGCGCCAGCCAGTGCTGCGAATAGAGAAACCACTCTTTGCCCCAAAGAGCATGAAAGATGAGGTTGTAAAGCACGACGGCGATCGACCCGAGACACAGCGCCCGTTGAACCGGGGCGTCCGACCGGAGCCCGAGCCACGCGCCGACCAGCAACAGCATCCAGACAGCGGCGATCCGTCCTGGATGACGGACAGACTCGAGCGTGAATCTGATCTGATAGCGGTTGGAATCGCCGCGCCGATCGGGCACAACGCGGGCCGGGGGCGGGGCGATCGAGTTAGGGAGCGCCGCGATTACGTCAAAGGCGTGGCTCAAGGGACGCGATGGAAAAAACTTCGCGTATCCCGCGGCCTGGGCGGCAGGAGTCAGCTGGGATGAGCCTACGATGGGAAAAGTCAACAGACTGCTTATCGACAGCGCCAGAGCGACACTCAATCCTCCCAGGAGTGCCGTGGCCTTCGCTGTCTCCTTCACCCCTCTTCCGCAGCACCGGCAGCAGGAGGCGAACATGATGCAGGTAGGGATGATCTGGGTGATCGTGACCCCACTGGTGAACACTCCAACGGCGAGCCAGCGAAGCCATCCGACACGATCGCTCGTCGGCGGGACGAGGCCACACAGAAGCACCAGCGACAGGCCTAGTCCGCCCAAGACAAAGTGGTCAGGAATGCTGCCGAACATCATCTGGCTAAACGTTATCTGATGGAGGATCGCACCTGTTGCAGCGGCCAGATCGCCGAACCCTGCGCCGAGGAACACCCGAAACATCACGACCGCAGTCAGGGCCGAGCACACCGGCGCGACGAGCAACGCCAAACTCCGCCGCGAGGCCTTGGGAGGTGCCACGGTGATGCCAGCCACGTCAGCGAATGTTGTTGCACCCCGGATCGGCAGGCTCACCAATCGCAGCAAAGGGTGAACGAAACACCTGTGTCTCCAGGCGCCTGAGCCGAATTCGCCAAGTCGCGTGTTCGGGTCGGTGTCGAAGATCACGTCCAGTTGGTCGAAGGCTCCGAGGCCGTCGAAACGACGCTCGAGCGTGACGTTGAAAACGAATGCGCTGGCCGCCAGCAACAACTGGAAACCGGCGCGAAGGATGAGCGTGGAACGACGCGGGGAGGCGGCCGAGGGAGACACCTCGGGGGCCGCTGTCGCTGGCGACTTCGAAGAACATGATGCAGTCATGGGTCACACGAGAATCGAATGGATCACGGAGACTCCGGCGACAGCGGCGAGCAGCATTCCGATCAGCAGACTGATCGGGTCAGTCAACGCGAACAACAGCGGATCATCGATGAGTGTCCGACGTCGTGCCGACCACCAGACGCGAGCAAGCCAGCCCGACAACAGTGCGCAGACAAACCCGAACAGGCCCTCGTGATACTGGCCGTTGGCCTCAATCACAAGCCGGCATAACGCGACGACGGCCAGGCAACCGCAGCCGATTCCCGCTGCTTCGATGAGCGGCGACGGTGCCAGGCATGACGTTTCTCGACCATGGCATCGCGGGCGCCCTGTCAGGTTTTCCAGGAAGAACAAACTCGCTGCTTACGGTTGCCCGCTTCCCGCCCAACGGAACTTCACCGGCATGTCAAACACCTTCTCAAACAGATCGGTGCGTCGCTCCGCCCCCCACAGGTCGACCTGTGGATCCTGATCGGCCACCGCTTCGAGTGTCACCGTCCCGCCGTCGACATGGACAACCGCATCGCGGACCTGCTGCGACCGGCTCCGGTCGAGACCCCCCGCCAAGCGGAGGACGGCCGCCATGCCGTGGACGCGGCGTTGGTCGGCAGGGGTGAGGCGGAGGAGGTTTTCGTGCTTCTTCTTCGGGTGCGCGCCGCGGTGATAGCGGGCGACGTTGGCGATCAGTTCCAGGTCGTGGGCCCGGATCCCGGGGAGCCGGCTGTTGCGGATGAGGTGGTAGCTGTGCTTGTGGTGCTTGTCGTAGTTGATGACGTAGCCCACATCCTGGAGCCGGGCGGCACATTCGAGGAGCGGTCGGTCGGCCGGATCGAGGCCGAGCGGCTCGGCGAGCTGCTCCCAGATCCGGCCGGCGAGCGAGGCGACGGCCCGGCCGTGCTCAACCTCGCCCGAACAGGCCGATGCCAGCCGTTCGATCGCCGCCTCGCGGAGCGCGGCATGGTCGACAGGCGCGCTGTTGGCCCCGAGCACGTCCTCGAGCATCTCGCGGACGAGGCCGTCACGGACGCCGCGCGTGTGGACGACGAGGGTGTTGACCCGAAAGCGTTTCAGAAGCCCATCGATGATCGTCAGGCCGGCGATGATGATGTCGGCCCGATCCGGGGTCATGCCCGGGAGGGCCCGCCGCGCGCGCACCGGCAGCTTCCGCAATCGGTCGAGGAGATGGCGGACCTCGGCGTGCGAGACGCGGTAGCCAGGGACGGGGAGATCGCTCTCCCCCTTCGACGCCATCACCAATTCGGCGACGGTCGTGAACGTGCCGCCGGAGCCGACGAGGAAGTGGGGGGCGAACATCGGCCGCGACGTCTTCTTCTTGAGCGTCGTCGCCACCTCTTCCTCGAGAGCGAGGAACTTGGCCGGATCGGGGGGATCGCCGCTGCCGAAGCGCTCGGTGAGGCGGACGGCGCCGAGGGTCGTCGGATAGATCGCTTCGATGAGGTTGCCGGTGGCGAAGACGATCTCGGTGCTGCCGCCACCAATGTCGGCGACGACGACGTTCCTTCCGGTGAGATCGATGGCGTTCTGGACGCTCGAGAACGCCAGCCGCGCCTCCCGTTCGGAGCTGATGACCTCGATCTCGATCCCCACCTCGTCGCGGACGCGGCGGCAGAAGTCGGGCCCGTTGCGGGCCTCGCGAACGGCGCAGGTGGCGATCGTCCGCAGGTTTGTCACCTGATATCCGGCGGCGATCTCCCGGAAGCTCCGCAGCGCCTGGAGCGTCCGGGCCATCGACTCGTCGTCGAGTTCACCGGAGGCGACGCTGCGGCCGAGCCTGGTCGGCTCCCGTTCCTCGTCGAGGATCCGGTACGTACCGCCGCGAAGAGCCTCGGCAACGAGCATCCGCACGCTGTTCGACCCGATGTCGATCGCCGCCAAGCGGCTGGTCAGATCGGGCGAGAGGTAGATCTGCTTGTCGTCGGTCATCGGTGGTGAGGATCCGTGGTGTCTGCGGAAGCGGGGCGCAATCCGAAGCGGGGATTCATGGGCTTGGATGCATCGTCGAGACTCCATGATACCGTCGCCACGAAGGGCCCTCCCCGCGGGAAAGGGGCGCGTAGGCTACACTCAGAAGCGCCTCGTCTCCGCGGGGCCACGTCGTTTGTCAGTCCTCGTTCCCACGATATTTCTCCCTCCCTTGCCGCACTTTGCCGCCCCGCGTCTGCTTGCCGCCGGCCTCCGCTGGCCACCGAGCCGCGCTTCCTGCGCGGTGACCGTCGGCAACTTCGACGGCGTCCATCTCGGCCACGCCGCGATCGTCGCTCGGCTCCTCGAGGCCGGCCGGCGTCTCGGGCTGCCGACGGCGGCGCTGACCTTCGATCCCCATCCCGCTCAGATCCTCCGCCCAGACGCCGCCCCGGCGGCGCTCTCGACCCCTGATCGCCGTGCCGGGCTGCTCCTCGATCTCGGCGTCGATGCGGTCCTCGTCCAGCCGGTCGATCGGGCGTTCCTCGCGCTGCCGGCCGCCGCCTTTTATCGGGAAGTCCTCCGGGGGACGGTCGGGGCCGCGGCGATCGTCGAGGGGCCCGACTTCCGTTTCGGCGCCGATCGTCAAGGCGACCTCGCGTTGCTCGAGTCACTCGCCGCCGCCGACGGGGCAGAGGTGATCACCGTCGGGCCGCTCGAGCGCGGCGGGGAGCCGGTGTCGAGCTCGCGAATCCGGCGGCTGATCAGCGCCGGCGAGATCGAGGCCGCCCGCGAGCTGCTCACCGCGCCGTACCGAATCGACGGGCTCGTCGTCCATGGCCAAGCCCGGGGCCGCACCCTCGGCTTCCCCACGGCCAACCTCGAAGGGATCGCCACGCTCCTCCCGGCCGCCGGAGTCTATGCCGGCCTCGCTCATCCCCCCGCGCCGCCAGCCGGGGCAGGGGGGGAACTGCGTTCACCGTCCCCGGCCGCGATCCACATCGGCCCGAATGTGACGTTCGGCGCTACGGGGGTGACCGTCGAGGTCCACCTCATCGGCTGCGACGGCGACCTCTACGGCCAGCGTCTCGACGTTGACTTCCTCGCGCGGCTCCGTGACACTCGCCGCTTCGAATCCCTCGACGATCTCAAGGCCCAACTCGCGACCGACGTCGCCCGCGCCGCCGCGATCGGCGCGGGCTTCCCATCCTCTTCGAGTGGCTGACCAGCCGACTTTCCCGTTCCTTCCTTCTCCTTCCGCGGAGCTTCCATGGCCTCGACACGTCTCGACTGGGCAGCCCTCGTGGAGGTGTTGCGGAACTGCCAGAAGGTGGTGCTGACGAGCCATGTCCGCCCCGATTGCGACGCGCTCGGCAGCGAGCTCGGCATGCTCGGAATCCTCGAAGCGATCGGCAAGGATGTCCGCATCGTCAACGCCCAGGCGACCCCGCCGACGCTCGCCTGGATCGACCCCGACCGGCGCATCGAATCGCTCCAGACCGGCGTGAAGAAGTCCGACCTTGCCGACCGCGACCTCTTCCTCATCGTCGACACCAGCGCCTGGGCGCAGCTCGGGGCGATGGCCGATGTCGCCAAAGAGATGCGTGCCAAGGTCCTCGTCATCGATCATCACGTCAGCGAGGACGATCTCTCCGACCGCTGGTTCAAAGACACCACCGCCGAGGCCACCGCCCGGATCATCAGCGAGGTGGCGCTGCGGCTCAAAGTCCCACTCACCGAGCGAATCGCCACGCCGCTCTACGCCGGCCTTTCGACCGACACCGGCGGCTTCCGCTTTCCCTCGACCTCGGCCGAGACCTTCCGCGTCGCGGGCCGGCTCGTTGACGCGGGTGCGAGCCCTCCGGCGGTCTATCGGGAGCTCTTCGAGCAGGATTCGCTCGCCCGGATCCATCTCGTCGGGCGGACGCTCTCCGGGGCGAAGCCGGCCCACGACGGCAAGGTGATCTATTCCACCGTCCGCCAGTCCGACATCAAGGAAGTCAATGCTCTTCCGAGCGACACCGAGGATCTCGTCAATCTCACCCTCGCGGTGAAGGGGACGGAGGTCGCCGTGATCCTCATCGAGCAGCCCGACGCACGGGTGAAGGTGAGCTTCCGCAGCCGGGGCAAGGTCGACTGCAATCTCCTCGCCGCCACGTTCAACGGCGGCGGCCACAAGGCCGCCGCCGGCGCGATCCTCCCCGGGCCGTTTGACGAGGCGCTCTCGAAGGTCACCGCCGCGGTCGACGCCGCCTGGGCAGCGGGCTGACGCGTCCGGGATCGTCGAGCGTGGCTCATTCGAGCCGACGCAGGTACAGCGCGCTCCCGCCCACGAAGAACGCGGCAGCGACGAGGAACGTGAGGGGCTGCGGGATTCCCTTGGAATCGATCCACAGGCCGAAGAAGCTTGCCGGGGCGAGGAAGGGGGCCTGCAGGCTGAACATGGCCGAGGGGACAACGACGGGAATTGCGATCGCCATCACCGCCGCAATCACGGGGCTCTCGATCCAGCCGGCAAGCAGCCACGCCAGCGCCATCGTCAGCATCGCGAACGTGGCGATCATGCCGAGCAACTGCAGTCCGGTTCGATAGTCGTCGGCTTTGACGAGTTGCGAACTTCGGAGAAGCGAGGCAACGACAAGCATCGGGGCCCACAGCGCGATCGCCACCGCCGCGAGCAGCACGACCTTCGCCATCAGACGGACCGCGCGCGACACCGGAAGCGGTGCGATGAACTCTGCTGACCGGTCGGCCCGCTCCCCGGCGAGGCTGTTGGCGGCGATCATCGGGAGCAGGAAAACGCTGACGTGGACGGCGATCCATGAGGCGAAGTAGCCGACGACCGCCATCGAGACGACGACACGGATCTCGCCGCCGCCCGTCTCGGGGGGCTGTGGCTGGCTGAAGACCAAGATGAGGAGTGCGACGATGATGCCGAGCGTCACGAAGAGGATCGTGCGGCTGCGCCGCCATTCCCGCCACACGAGCTGATCGAAACCGTTCATGACTGGCTCCTTTCGTCATTCCGACCCGACGGAGCGCGGGCCATGTGCTTGAAGATCTCTTCGAGAGAGAGGGGATCGACGCCGAGCACCTCGACGCCTGGAAGGCCGCGGAGGCGCTCGATGGCGCCGCCTGAGCCGTCGCGGAGGACGAGCGTCCACTCGCGGCCGGATTGCTGCGAGCCATAGACGTCGATCCCTGCCGGCAGCGGACGGGGAAGGGCGTCGTCGACGCGCATTCGCACGCGGCGCACCGCGGTGAGGAGGTCGTCGGTGGCGCCGTGGTGAACGAGCCGGCCGGCGACGACGACGGCGATGGAATCGGCGAGGCGCTGGACATCGTCGAGAGAATGGGAGGAGAAGAGGACCGTCCAGGGGCGATCCGGGGCGGCGGCGATCACCGTCTCCACCACTTCCTCGCGGGCGAGCGGATCGAGGCCGGCCATCGGCTCGTCGAGGAGGAGCAACTCGGGCTCAGGGGCCACCGCCGCCACGAGACCGAGCTTCACAAGCGTGCCGCGCGACAGGTTGCCAACGCGTGTCTTCAGAGGAATACCGAGCCGATCGACGAGACTCGCGGCAAGGGGGGCGTTCCAGCGGCGGCGGAGGCCGCGGCAGAACCGGAGCACCTCGGCCGCGGTCATCCACCGGTCGGCATGGAGGGTGTCGGGGACGTAGCCGACACGCTCGCGGAGCGCGCGGGAGTCGAGGAGCGGATCAAGCCCGAGGACGCGGATCGCGCCCGCGGCCGGCCACTCGAGGCCGAGGAGGAGGCGGACGAGCGTCGTCTTGCCGGCGCCGTTGGGGCCGACGAGCCCGCAGATCGAGCCGGGGGGAATCGAAAGCGAGACATGGTCGAGAGCGACGGTCGTGCCGAAGCGTTTCGTCACGCCGTGCATCGAGATTGCTGGAGCGGAGGGCGGGGCAGGGGCCGCCGGGCCGACCTGGGCGTGCGGAGCGTACGTGGCGTTCATGCGTCGGCCTCCTTCGGATTGCGGCAGAGTTTCGGTGGTGCCGCGGGGATGACGGGGGACGGGATCGATCGCGTGACGGTGGCGAGCGCCTGCCGGAAATCGGCCGCGATCGATTCGGGGGCAAGACCGGCAGCTAGGCCGATGCGGATGCCCCGCTCGAGGGCAGCACGGACCTCCTCGACGGCGCGGGGACGGGCGTCCCCCGGGGCCTGCTCGGCGACGAACAGGCCGAGGCCACGGCGCGCTTCGACGATCCCCTCGCGGGAGAGCTCGTCGTAGGCCCGCTGGACGGTATTCGGATTCACCCGGAGGGTGACAGCCAGTTCGCGGAGGGACGGCAGCGCCTCCCCCGGCCGGTAGGTGCCGGCCGCCACGCCCCCCCGGATCGCTTCGGCGATCTGGAGATAGATCGGCAGGTGGCGGCGGGGGTCGATCTGCACGTCGCGAGTCCTCGGACAGGGTGGCCTGTATGCCTAGTGAACTAGTTCGGTAGTGCAGTTTACGAGCGTCGAGAAAAAGTGTCAACTAGTCAGTTGCAGTCGGGAAGTCCTTGAGCGCTGCGAGAAGGCATTCGTCCTCGATTTTCCGGCCACTTGAGCCGTGCTGGCCCACCGCGTATGGTGAGCAACATGAAGACAACCATCGATGTTGCCGACGCCCTTCTCCGGGAGGCCCGAGAGGTGGCGGCCCGCGATCAGACGACGCTCAAGGAGCTTGTCCAGGAGGGGCTGCGCCGGGTCCTCGACGAACGGCGGCCACGGCCGAACGCCTTCCGCCTCCGCGAGATCGCGCCGGTCGGCGGCGGCTTCCAGCCCGAGTTCGCCGACGGCGACTGGCAGCGCATCCGCGATGCAATCTACGAAGGGCGCGGCACGTGATCGCCGTCGACACGAACATCCTCGTGGCCTTCGTCCGCTCCGAGTACTCCTCCCATGAAAAGGCCCGGGGGCGGA
>CAMARC010000098.1 GCA_945860405.1 Candidatus Kuenenia stuttgartensis
CCTGGCGTTGTCACGCTCGCCGACGGCTCCGAGGAGATCGTCGTCGCCGTCCCCGGGGAGGTGTGGGGCCTGGATCCCAGCACGGGCAAACTCCGCTGGCACGCCGAGATGGGGCTCACCGGGAATGTCAGCCCGAGCGTGATCGTCGATGGCGAGACGGTCTATGTCTTCGGTGGCTTCCGTTCGTCCGGGTCGCTTGCCATCCGGGCCGGGGGCCGGGGGGATGTCTCGAAGACGCACGTCCTCTGGACGAGCCGCACGAGTTCCTATGTCGCCACGCCGGTGCTCCATGATGGGCACCTTTTCTGGATCGACGACAAGGGGCTGGCCTTCTGCTCCGACGCGAAGACCGGCAAGGAGATCTACAAGGAGCGCGTCCGCGAGATCACGTCGGGAGGGAGGCCGGTCTATGCCTCGCCGGTGGTCGCCGACGGGAATGTGTATGTCGTGACCCGCCACGACGGGACGATCGTCCTCCCCGCCACACCGCGGTACGAGGTGCTGGCCCACAACGTCTTCGAGGGGGATGACAGCGATTCGAGCGGCACTCCGGCCCTCGTCGACGGGCGGATCTATCTCCGTTCGGGGAAGTTCTTGTATGCGATCGGCACGACGGAGTGAACGGTGGCGGTAGGATCGACGTCGAATCGGCTCTGGGCCCAATTCAGAAAGCAGGGTGAATGCGATGAAACTTGGAACACGAACCTGGAGCGGGATCGCCGCGGCGGTCGCCGTGATCGGCCTCGGCGCCTTGGCAATCGCCCAGCCGCCGCGCGGCCCCGGCGGAGGCCCCCCCGGCCCGCCGCCGTTTGATCCGCTCCGCGAGGCCCTCGATCGCGACCACGATCACCGGCTCGATGCGGAAGAAATCAAAAATGCCGCCACCGCCCTGCTCTCCCTCGATGGCAACGGCGACGGCGTCATCGACGAGGAGGAGTTTCGTCCGCCGCATCCCCCCGGGGACCACGGTCCGCCGGGCGAAGGCCCTCCGGGAGGGTTTGGGCCCCGCAACGGTGAAGGAAGAGGCGAAGGAAGAGCCGAAGGCCCGCCCCGCGGTGGCCCACCGGGTGAGCGGGGGCCGGGGGGCGAGCGTGGCCCGGGAGGCGAGCGTGGGCCGGGAGGCGAGCGTGGGCCGGGAGGCGAGCGTGGGCCGGGAGGCCCGGGCCGAGGTGAGCGGGGCCCCGCTGGCCCCGGCCAAGGGGAACGTGGCCCGGGGGGACCGCCCGTTGGAAGACCGCCGGAGGGTGGCCCTGGCGGGGGACGGGGTGCAGGGATGGGGCCGCCGAGCCCGGAGCGGTTTGTGGAGCGTGCCTTGTCGTTCGACACCGACCGCGACGGCAAGCTCGACCGCAATGAATTGACGAAGTTTGCCGAGGAGATGGGGCGACAGCGCGGCGGGCCCGGAGCTGGCGGCCCGCCAGGAGGCGGTCCTCCGGGAGGTCCTGAAGGACGCGGTGGCCGCCGCGGTCCTGGAGGGGGCGGTGCCGGTGGCCCGCCGGGTGGTCCTGGCGGTGGACCCGGAGGCGATGGTGCCCCGCGGCCCGACCGTCCGCGCCGCCCCGAGTGAGTCCTGGTCGGTCTTCTCCGCGGCGCGGTCGACGCGCCGCGGAGGAGCCGACGCGGGATATGCCCCGCGCCGTCGGTCCATGGTTTCCTTCCGTCGCGCCGCCGTTCTGGATGCCACGGATGAATCCGGCGACGATCCTGCTCTAATCGGCTTCATGGATCGACCTTCCCACTCCGCGCCGCTTCCGCCCCGTGCCGCTGAAGCCCACGCTCTCGACATCGCCCGTGACCTCCCCGGCGAACGCATCCTCTGCACGACCCTCGGTCGGGCCCAGGCGGCACGGACCCTTGCCGTCGAGCGTCCCACGGCCAGGGTCACGGCATGGTTTCTCGATCTCTTCAGGCACGACCTAGCCCGCGACGACATTGACCGGGTCGCCGGGGAGACTCCGGAAGCGGCCGGCGCCGAGCTTGTCTGTGCTGCCGACATGCCGGCCGGTCCGTACGATCTCGTTGTTCTTCCCACCGCTTCCGGTGGCGAGGCGGAGCTGACCCGCGAGGTGATTCAGCAGGCACTGCTCAACATGTGTGAAGGTGGAAAGCTCGTCGTTTCCACCGACAATCCCCGCGACCGCTGGCTCCACGAGCAACTCACCGCCACCGGCGAGACCGTCCGCGTCCGTCAGGGCGCCGACACGGTCACCTACATCATCGAGAAGACGCGTGAGCCGGCGAAGATCCGCGACTTCTCCTGCGAGATCGTGTTCCGCGACCGCGGTCGACTCCTGAAGGGCCTGACGCGCCCCGGCGTGTTCTCCCACCGGCGGATCGATCCCGGGGCCCGCCATCTCCTCAATGCCGTCGACGTCGCCCCCGACACGCGCGTCCTCGACATCGGCTGCGGTCCAGGGAGCGTCGGCCTCGGCATGGCCGCCCGCGACCCCACCGTCCATGCCCATGCCTTCGACAGCTCCGCCCGCGCGGTGGCTTGTACCCAGTGGGGGGCAGTCACCAATGGCCTGCCAAACCTCCACGTGGCGCTCGAGGCCCACGGCTCCGTTCCCGATCCGGGCACGTATGATCTCGCCCTCGCCAATCCCCCCTACTACGCCGACTTCCGCATCGCGGCGCTGTTTGTCGAGGCGGCCCGGCGGGGGCTCGCGCCGGGGGGCACGCTCCTGGTCGTCACGAAGCAGCCGTCGTGGTATCTCGAGCAACTTCCCGCAGAATGGGACTCGGTCGCCCGCGAAGAGGTGAAGCACTACCACGTCATTGAGGCGGTGCGTCGCGACGGGGCCGCCGAGATCACCTGGAGCGGCCGTCACGAGGTGTGGTCACCTGAGACAGACGCCGCGAACGAGTGACCCGGCGGCCAGTCATTTCCGAGCGGTCACTTCTGATTGATGTGCACCACCTTCGCCGGCGGGAAGCCGTTGAAGTGGGTGCTCGACGCGGCGGAGTAGGCGCCGATCTTCTCGCTGTAGAGATAGTCGCCGATCTCGAGATCGGGAAGCTGCTCGGCGAGGCTGATCGTGTCGAGAGCGTCGCAGGTCGGCCCGAACACGGCGCAGACCTTCGACGTTCCCTTCTTGAAGCTCTTCATGTGGTAGGTGCAGTGGTCGAAGATCACGCCCGAATAGGTGTGATAGACGCCGTCATCGACGTAGTAGCAGGTCTTGTCGTTGCGGAACGCCTTGCCGATGATCTTCGAGACCGCCCAGCCGGCCGACGCCACGAGAAATCGCCCCGGCTCCGCAAGGATCTCCACGGACGCGGGGAAGAGCCGGTCGAGCTCGTGGTTGATCGACTTGGCGAGCGTGGCGAACTCCGGCACGCTGTCGTCGTAGGCTGCGGGGAATCCGCCGCCGATATCGAGGAGCTTGAGGTCGAAGCCACGGCTCTTCGCCTCGGCGAACACGCCCGCACAGAGGTGGAGGGCTTGGATGTAGTTCTGCGGATTGGTGCACTGGCTGCCGACGTGGAACGAGAGCCCCTCGACGACGAGGTCGTGCTTGTGGGCATACTCGATCAGCTCCACAGCCTCCCCCGGCAGGGCGCCGAACTTGCTCGATAGCTCGACCATCGAGCCGGTGTTCGGCACCCGCATCCGCAGCGCGAGCCCGGCATGCGGGGCGTGCTTGGCGATCTTCTTCACCTCCTCGTGGTTGTCGTAGGTGACGAGGGGGCGGTATTGATCGAGCTCGCGGAGCGTCTCTGTCGGCTTGATCGGATTGGCGTAGATGATCTTGTCCCAGATGAAGTCTTGGCGGGCCTTCTTGGGGAGATGTTCGATGAACTGATGGACGGTGTGGAACTCCTGCATGCTCGCCACGTCGAAGCTGCCACCCGCCTTGTAGAAGGTTTCGACGATCGCCGGATCGCTGTTGACCTTCACGGCGTAGTAGACCTGCACCCGGGGGAAGTGCTTGCGGAAGGTGGCGTAGTTGCGGCGCAGTTCGGCGTGGTCGACGACGAACAGGGGCGTGCCGTGGGTCTTGGCGAGCTTGAGCAGGGTGGCGGGAGTCATGCGGCTTACTGTCAGCCTCCGTCAGGGAGAAGGAAGTTCTTGAACTGCCAGGGATCGTCGTGGTCGCGTCGGGCGGCGACCTGGCCGCGGAACGGGTCGTAGGATCGCTTCAGCGGCGTCCAGTCGGACTGCGTCGAGATGAACTTGCCGAGATAGGGCTTGGCAATGCCGAGAACGTACTCGTGCGGCAGGTCGTCGGGGAGGAGGACTCCCCTGTCGGGATTCTCGATCATCCACATGCAGGCGGCCACGACCGAGATCGCCACCTGCATCGTCGTCGCATTCTGGTGGGGCACGAGGCGCCTCGATTCATCGATTGACAGATCGGTGCCGCACCACCAACTCGTCAGCGGGTGGCCCATCACGAGGGCGCCGAGGATGTCGGAGCCCGACGTGATCTCGTCGGTCATGATCCGCACCCGCGGCTGGAGATCGTAGTCGTATCCCCGCAGTTCGTGGAGGCTGGCAATCGCGGCATCGCAGGGGCAGTAGGCGTAGTGGACGGTGGGGCGGTAGATGGTCACCCCGTGATCGTCGCGCACCGACAGCTTTTCGGTGATGCTGAAAGCCTCGCCGTGGCGGACCACCATCCCGACGATCTCGTAGTGCGGCACCCAACTCGAGACGAACGTGTTCATGCCCATCCGTGCCAGGCCGATCTGGCTCCTGGGGCCCTCCTCGTGCTCGAAGGCCCGGTCGGGGAGTTGCTTCTCGTGGGTGCCCCAGCCCATCTCGGCAGTGGTCGTCCCCTCTTCGCGAAAGCCCTCGACGCTCCAGGTGTTGACGAACTCGTCGACCTGCTTCGGACGGTCGGAGATCTGCGTGTCGCGTTCGCTGCAGTGGATCACCTTCACGCCGAGCTCGTGGGCGAGATGGTTGAAGGTACGGGTTCGGGCGAGCTCGCGGATCTGCTCCGCTTTCCGGCCGGTGAACTTCCGCTCTTCGAGGCAGCGCGTGGCGATGTCGAGGAGGGCCTGCTTCGTGAAATGGCTGATGAGGCCGGGGTTGGCGCCATGCTCGAGAACGGCCGACGGGCCGGGCGTGCTCCAGTTGGCGATCATCCGCCGCAGGTTCATGTGGCGCCAGTAGAGCGTCAGCTCGTTCGGCTTCGCCGTCACGGCATGCTCGTACGGATCCCACATCTCGACGGAGGTGTTGAGGTAGAGCACCCCCTGGTGATGGCACCACTGCACGATCTCGCAGCAGTCGATGTTCCAGGCGAGATCGATGAGGAGATCGCCGGCGGAGAGGTGCTTGCCGAGGATCTCGCCGAGGTTGTCGGGAGTGATCCGCTCGCGCACGAAGCGCACGCCCCGTTCCATCCAGGGTCGGATCGCCGACTCGAGCGGCTCGAAGTCGAGGATCGTGATGTTGTGGGCCGGCACCTTGATGTGATCGAGGAGGATCGGCAGTGTGCAGCGGGCCACGGCGCCGAAGCCGACAAACAGAATCCGCTGGGGAAAGACGAGCATCGCGTGTCCGCCGCGCGCGTGGTTCAAAATCCCCCCCCCGAGCCGACGCGCAACGACCGGGGGAGAGGGCCGAGTATATCGACCGGGGGGGGCGGGTGCCGCAGCGGCCCTGACGCTGGGCCGTGGGGCCTGCCATCGCCCGTTCGGGCGGTTTCAGCCGGGCCGTTCCCGGCAGGCCGATCCGGGCAAACTGATACGTCGGCTCGGGCGCGATGGTTCAGTCCGCGCCGATCCCCGTCGTGGAATCCTCAGCGGGAGGGATCAGGGCTGGGGCGTGGGTGGGGCCGGATTGAGGTCGACAAACACCTCGTCGCCGACGGCGATGCGGACGAACGGCTCCGGATCGAACTCCACCGTCAGGCCCCCGCTGACTCGCTCCCAGACGACGCGTGTCACGCTGCCGATCCGCACCGCCCTCGCCTCGTCTTCGGCCTCGGCCACCATGCGGAAAACAGGATCACCGAGGGCCACATTCGGGCGGAACTCGAGCCCGCCGTCGCGGCCGACATGGCTCGGCGTGTCGCCGAGATAGGCCGCGTCGAGGCTTTCGATGACCTCGAAGGTGAAGGGGGTGCCGTGGGGTGCCCGGGGCCGGGTGAGGGGCGCCTCGAGATCGTCGGCCAAGGTGGGGCTGATCGGGTCGATGCCAGGCAGGCATGCCAGGAGCAGCCCACCGATGAGGATCGCCAGTGTGGAGCGACGGCGTCCTGCCTGTGGCTGATGCATCGAAGCCCTGTCGGGAATGTGGGGCACTGGCGTGGTGAAGCGGAGAGGCCGCTGCATCGCCTGGAAGTCGTCAGGGGGTGTGTTCGGCGGCCATTCGGCCAAGTGCGTCGGCGCCGGAGCGGATGGCAAAACTGACCACCATCGGCGCTGCGAAGAGGATCGCCGCCGCGGCGACAAGAACGACAACGAGAAAAAAGGCATCATGCCGATTCATGGATCTCTCCACCCAAGGGGAGTTCACCGACGACCCCCCAACGTCTCCGCGGAGGTGGTTTTATAGAGTTTCGGAGGGGAGCGTTGCAACATCGCGAATGAGGCCGAATGGCACGGCCTTGCGCTGCGTTAGGATTCGGTGAGTGTCGCTCCACGGTGGAGCGGGATACTGAAAATGGAGGCCTCGATGACGACGTTTGGCCATTGGATTGCGCTTGCGCTGGCTGGCGGGCTGGGCACGGTGGCGAGGGCCGGTGTCACGATCGTCGCCACGCGGCTCTTCGGCAGCGGATTCCCGTGGGGAACGATCGCCGTCAACGCCCTCGGGGCGCTTGCGTTCGGCGTGATCGTCGGGGCCACCAGGTCCCGCGTCGCTCTGCCCCAAGGGATCGAGACGATCCTCCTGGTCGGCCTTCTGGGCGGGTTCACGACCTTCTCGAGCTACGCCTTCCAGGCCGTTGAGCTGTGCGAATCGGGGCAACCTGGGCTGGCCCTCGCCTCCGTCGTGGCGTCGAACCTGCTCGGCTTCGTCGCTGTCTGGGGCGGTCTCAAGCTGGCGGGGTGAGGTCTGGCCAACAGGCCCCCGGCGACTGGAGAGTCTGGCCCGAAGGCATTGGTCACCACCCCGCCCCGAGCGTATCCTGCAAGGGTCAAACGGGGTTGGGCAGGTCCTCCTGCCCCCGAGACAGTCAACCATCGCAGGGAGAAATGTATGAAGGCTCGAGGCTGCGGAGTGACCGGTCGACTGGCTCCGGAACTGGTTCGGAGCCTGGCCCTCCTGCTCGCCCTGACGGCGGCCGCCGGCTTGGCCCAGGCCGACGACGGCGCCACGGCCGTGGCCGAGCCCCCTCCGGCCGCCGAGGCGAAGCCTGCCACCGAACCGGCGCCCGCGGCCGAAGCGCCCGCCGCCGAAGCAAAGCCGGCGGAAGCCAAGCCTGCCGACGAGAAACCCGTCGAAGCGAAGCCCCCCGAGGCCAAGCCATCCGATGCGGAGGCAACGCGGGCCGAGAAGCGAAAGGAAGCCGAGGCAAAGGCGAAAGCCGAGGCGGCGAAGCTTCAGGTGCAGTTGATCACGCTCGGCGGGACCTACGAAGACATCGTCGGTGCCAACGAGTTCGATCCGACGAGCCTGGTCATCGGCGGCAGCCCGGGGAAGCGGAGGAATTTCTACAAGCTCTGCGAGCTTCTCGAGGAAACCGCGAAGAACCCGAAGATCCATGCCGTTGTCATCGATCTCTCCGACGCCGATCTGACGATGAACCTCGCCCAGCTCGACGAGCTCCTTCGCCGCCTCGGGGCGCTGCGGAAGGCGGGGAAGAAGGTGGGGGCTTGGCTCGAGAGCGCCGAATCGGCCCACCTCGCGGTGGCGGCCGGCTGTGATCACGTGGCGATGGCCGATCTCGGCGGTATCGACATGCCGTCGAAGACGATGCAGTCGTATTTCTACCGCGACGCGATGGATCTCCTCGGCCTCAAGGCCTCGGTCGTCCGGGCAGGTAATTTCAAAGGCGCCGTCGAGCCCTACGTGAACTCGGCGATGAGCGAGCATCTCCGCCAGCACTACCTCGACATGCTCGCGAGCATGAACGACGCCCAAGTGTCGATGATCGCCCGCGGCCGCGGTCTGACCACTGAGAAGGTGCGCGAGCTCCAAAAGCAGCGGCTTTTCCTCCCGGCCGAGGCCCTCGCAGCCGGCCTCGTCGACGAGCTCGCCCCGTTCGGCACGATGAAGGGGACGCTCAACCGTTGGGTCGGCGGCGAGACGAGCTGGGTGGAGGCGGCGGCGAAGCCGAAGAAGGAGATGTCGTTCTTCGAGCTGATGGGGAAGGTGATGTCGGGGGGCGGCCCCGACAAGGCGGCGAAGGTGACGGAGACCTCGATCGCCGTCATGCACCTCTCCGGGGCGATCGTCGACGGCAAGAAGGAGTCGCCGGGCTCGATCGTCTCCGGCCCCACCGTCAAGGCGATCCAGGAGATCGGCCGCGATGACAAGATCAAGGGAGTCGTCGTTCGCATCAATTCACCGGGGGGCTCGGCCACGGCAAGCGAAGCGATCCGCCAGGCGCTGGCGGAGCTTGCCAAGAAGAAGCCGACGGTCGTCTCGATGGGGGAAATGGCTGCGTCGGGGGGCTATTGGGTGGCCTGCCTTGGGGTGCCGGTCTACGCCGAGCGGGGCACGCTCACCGGCTCGATCGGCGTCTTCTCCATGAAGATCAGCTTCGGCACTCTCCTCAAGCGCGTCGGGCTCCACATGGAGAACATCGCCCTCGATGAGGCGGCCAGTGCCTTCGCTCCCGACCGCGGCTGGAACGACGACGACCAAGCGAAGCTCCAGAAGACGATCGACGACGTCTACGGCCGGTTCTTGAAGCTCGTCAGCGACTCGCGGGGCATCCCGATCGAGAAGCTCCAGGATCTGGCCGGAGGCCGAGTGTGGTCGGGGAGCCAGGCGAAGGCGGCGGGCCTCGTTGACGAGATCGGCGGCCTCGATGACTGCCTGGCGGCGGTAGCGAAGAAGGCCGGGATCGAGAAATACGAGATCGTCCATCGGCCCAACGTTTCGGCGGGGCTCGATCTCTCGGTGCTCTTCGGTGATCCTGATGCCAGCAGCCGTCTGGCAGCGCTCGGTGTGTCGCGCGAGGCGCTCGCCCTCCTCGGCCAAGCTGGCCTACGGACGGGCGTGATCGACCTCTTCCTCCGCGAGACGCTCGGCGGTGCCTCAGGCCGGCCGACGATCTGGGCACTCGCCCCGGATGATCTCTCGATCCGCTGACCGGTTCCGCGGGTGGGGAGAAAGGAATCTTCTTCGGGTCGCTCAACCTTCGTGCCCCCAAAGACGGCCTTGCCGCGGTTTGGGAACGATCGAAGGAGCTGGAAATCTGTCGCCGGCATGGCCCCGAGCCTTCCCGGCGGCCGGCGGAGAGGTTGGGAAATCTCCGCGCTGAGCGTGTCGCAAGCCTATGTTTATGAAAGACTTGCGTAGCGAAATAGGCTGAGATAAAGTGCCTTTATCTTAATTCGGTAAAGCGGTTTTATCTCCAGGGGAAGGGATGGCTGACTGGGAGTTCTACGGTCGAAAAGAACAGCTTGCGGCGTTGAAGCAGATGCTCGACCGCAAGCGGTGGTTCTTTGCCAAGATCACCGGGCGCCGCCGGATCGGCAAAACAGCGCTGATCCAGCACGCCATGGAGGAGATCGGCAACCGCCAGCCGGTCTTCTACGTCCAGATCCCAGATTCCGATCCGGCCGGCGTTCTGTCGGCGGTGAACGACGCTCTCCGATAACGAACCGGGCCGGGCACCTTGCGATGCCCAGCCCGGGTGTCTGAATCAGCGAATCCTGATCGACGAACCTCGATCCAGGATCAGGCCGTCAGCCCGAGGAGCCGGCGGGCACGCCGCTCGAGGAGGCCGAGCGAACCGGCCACGAGAGCCAGAGCGCTGCCGAAGGAACTGGGATCGATCTCTGGGACCGGCGCCACAGCGACGGTGGCGTACAGCGCGATGCTCAACGAAGGGATCGTATCGGTCCACGCCGCCAAGTTATTGCTCTGCTTCGTGCCCAGGTAGCTGACCCCCGAGGCATTGTTTGTCGAAGGAGCGCTGAACGCGTCGTTGGTGTACCACTCGTAGGATACTAAGGAGGCGGAGTTCGCATTGGAGAGCACCACCCAGTAGCTCGTGTTCTCTTGGGCCAGAAATGAGCCTGTGAAGGAGTAGACCTGCTTTGCCGAGACCGCCGAGCCGGCCGTGAACGACGCCAGGGCCGAGCCCGGAGCGCCTGCCGAATTACTGTAGATCTGCACCACAGGGGAAGGACTGCCAGTCGATCCCAACCCAACGTCGATCATTTGAATGTTCCAGGCCGTATTGCCCAACTGCGGGCCGACGCTGAATCCCTGCGCTTGGTACTGATTCGCTTGGCTCGGAGAAAGGTAGCCGACGGTGTTGCTCGTCGTGGTGGTTTTAACGACGCCCAAGTTGCCGTAGATATCGATCGGACCGATCGGATCAGCGTGAGCGGTCGAGAGCCAGAGCCCCCCGACTGCCACGGTCACGGCGACCATCCAGGCACAATGTGCCAGAACTCTCTGCATAGAATGTTCCCTTTCCTTGGGAGAATCGCTCTCCTTCAAGAGAAAGAGCGATCGATAAAAACCCGAGTCCTTGAAAAACCACCCGAAAAGCTAACAAAGAGCTGCTCTAAAGGTCAATGTTTTGTGCTCCTGCAGAGCGTGCTTGGACCACTCAATCCCCTTGTGTGAGGGGTCTCACCCCGGATGATCGCTCGATCCGCTGACAGGGCCTTTCACCCCGAACGGGATCACAGGGCGCGGAGTGCGGTCCGGCGGTCGTTGATGATCGCCTTGATCCGGTCGGGGGCTGGCACCCCGTGGACCTCGATTTCCATGTCGCCCTGCCCGGAGGTCGACACGGCGACAGTACCGACGCCGAAGATCCGCTGGAGGAGACTCTGACTCACCTGCACGTTGCGGATGTCGGCGATGAGGACGTCGTTGGTGGCCTTGCTCAACAGCCCCTTCCGCAGGGTGACGCGCGAGTCCGTGATCACAAGCGACGTGGCCAGGCAACGGAGCCACCAGACAAGCAAGACGACGATGCCGATCCCGAAGGGGATCAGTGCGCAGCAGGCGAGGAACAGCACCGGCCGGTTGCGGAACATCGCTGGGCTGTCTTTGTAGAGGACGGTTTCCGGCACGGCGGATTCCCCGGGGCGTTGCCGATCAGCCGACAAGACGTTGTCGGTCAGGCCTTGCGTGGAGCGTTGTCCACAAGTGGGGCCGGAAAGACGACCTCAAGCAACGGGGGTGTACCGCGCTGGCGATGAACGGCCACGGCATCCGCGAGAATGCTCTGGTAGGTCGCCAGCGAATCACCCGCCGCCGAAAACGGGAACGCTTCGTGGACGATCACCACCCGCGGCCGATCGCCGAGCCAGGAGAGATCGCGGAGACATTCTTCGAGGGCATCCCAATTGTGCCCGAAGTAGCTCGGGAAACGGAGCTTCGCGGCGAGCACGCTGAGGAGTTTCTCCTTCCCCTTGGCCTTGGCGGGAATCCGCACCACGAGGGCGCCCTCGGCCCGGTATGCCGCCGGATCCTCGCTGAGCAGGAACGGGCCAGGGGCGTCTGGGGCGTTGCTCATCGGATCCGGATCTCCGTGGGAATGCGGCGGAAAGTGCGGTAGTGGTCGGAGGTGTACCAGACTTCCCCCGCGTCGCCTGTGATCACTCGTTGCGGGCCCGGCCCCGGCTCCTTTGGTGTCGGCACGACCCATTCGCGGTAGTATCCCGGCGGGCGTCGCGGGAGGCGATTCTCGCGGTTTTGAAACGTGGTGCCGTCGTTGGGGAATCGCAACCGCCGGCCGGCCGCGATCCGCTCGAGCGTTGGGGCCAGATCGATCTGGCCGCGGTAGATCGTGCGGCCGCTCGAATCGCGCAAGGAAAGCCCGTCGATCACCAGCGGATCGGCGGTGGGCGGTGGTGGCCTCGGTGCTGCCTGCGGCGTCGGCTTCGATCGGCGCGACGCGGTTGGCGCGGCTGAACCGGCGCTGTCTCGATCGCCGCGGGATTCCGCGCGTGGGGCTGATTCCGCGC
>CAMARC010000099.1 GCA_945860405.1 Candidatus Kuenenia stuttgartensis
GTCAACCCGATCGACGGCAATCCTGTCAACCCGATCGATCGGGACGGCTCCCCCGACGCGATCCGCCTCGAGCGGGCCGACGGGGTGGGGATCACCCGGTTTGTCCTCCAGATCGACGATCAGGGCGTGGGGATCGACAAGTCGACGGTGACTTCCGCGGCGTTCCTCGTCACGCGTGACGGCGTTGCGCTCACCAACGGCGTCGACTATCTGTTCCGCTATCTGCAGAACTCCAACCAGGTGATCTTCGAGTCGATCTCGGCCTTCCCGCTCGGGACCTACCAGATCACCGCGACCACCCGGGCGGCAACGGCGACCGTCGCTGGCCTCCTCATCGACCGGGCCAACAACACGCTCCTCCCCAATAAGACCGACGGCTCGACGACGTTCCAGATCGCTCTGGCCGACATCCCCACCGCCCCGCAAAACGTCGTCGGCACCCGCGGCGACTCGTCGGTGACGCTCACGTGGGATCCGCCGAAGTCGATTGGTGGCACGCCGATCCTCGACTACAACATCCAGTCGTCTACCGATGGTGGGGCCACCTGGACGCTGTTCAACGACGGGGTCTCGCCTGCCACGACCACCACGGTCACCGGCCTGGTCAACGGCACGGTGTACGTGTTCCGCGTTCAGGCGCGTAACGCCGTCAACGAGACGACGGGCCTCGTCGACGGGATCTGGTCGGCGCCGTCGGCGCCGGTCAAGCCGCTCGCTCCGGCTAGCGCCCCAGCGAACTTGATCGCCAACGGCGGCAACGCCAGTGCCACCCTCGCCTGGACCGCGCCGACCTCCACCGGGGGCGCTCCGCTCACCGACTACCGCGTCGAATACAGCGTCGACGGCGGCGCGTCGTGGCAGACCTTCGCCCATCCGGCGTCGACCGCCACGGGCATCACCGTCACCGGGCTCGCCAATGGCGTCAGCCATGTCTTCCGTGTCAGCGGAGTGACGGAGTACGGCGCCGGCACGCCGAGCATCGTGTCGATCGTCGTCATCCCAATGACCTCCCCGGACGCCCCGACGGGCCTCGCGGGCCAAGTCGGCAACACGCTGGTGAGCCTCTCCTGGACCGCTGGCTTCAACGGCGGCTCGACGGTGACCAACCACGTCGTCCAGTACCGCGCCGTCGGCAGCGGCACCTGGCAGACCTTCTCGCCCCCCGCGCCGATCACCGGCACGAGCGTCCAGGTGACCGGGCTTAGCAACGGCACGGCGTATGAGTTCCGCGTGGCCTCCACCAACGCCGTCGGCGACTCGGCCTTCTCTTCGGTGGCCGGGCCGATCACGCCGGTGGCCCCGGCGTCGGCACCGCTCGCCTTCCTCGCGGTGGCTGGCAACGCCCAGGTCGATCTGAGCTGGACGATCCCGGCCAGCGACGGCGGCTCGGCGATCACCGATTACCAGATCCAGTCGAGCCTCAACGGTGGTGTGAGTTGGACGGTGGTGGCTGATGCGGTATCGCCGGCGACCTCCGCGACCGTGACTGGCCTCGTCAACGGGACGACCTACACCTACCGCGTCGCAGCGATCACCTCCTACGGCCTGGGGGCCTGGTCGACGCCGTCGAGCCCGGTGATGCCGATGACGGTGCCGACCGCCCCGACGGCGCTGGCCGGCGTCCGTGGCGATTCGAGCGTGGCTCTCACCTGGACCGCACCGGCCGACAATGGCGGCGCGGCGATCACCGATTGCGTCGTCGAGTTCCGTCTGACGACGTCGGCTACGTGGTCGACGTTCGCCCACGCTCCGACGTCGGCCAGCGCCATCACGGTGACCGGGCTCACCAACGGGGAGTCGTACGAGTTCCGCGTCAGGGCCGTCAACGCTGCCGGGAACAGCCCGCTGAGCAACGTCGCTGGGGCGCTCGTGCCAATGACGACAGCCTCGGCACCGCAAAACCTCGTCGGCACGTTCGGTGATTCGAAGGTGACGCTCGCCTGGCAGACGCCGGCCTCCAACGGCGGCGGTGTGATCTCGGACTACCTCATCCAGTACCGCGAGGCGCGGACCGGGACGCCGTGGACGACCGTTCCGCACACCGCGTCGACGGCGACGTCGATCGTCGTCACGGGCCTTGCCAATGGCACGCCGTACTTCTTCCGCGTGGCGGCGGTCAATCCAGTCGGCTTCGGGGCGACGGCGGTCACGAAGCCGATCACGCCGATGACGATCCCGGGTGCCCCCGCGATCGTCTCGGCCACCCCGGGCAACGCCAGCGTGAATCTTGTCTGGAGAGCCCCGGGGAACGACGGCGGCGGCGCCATCAGCAATTACATCATCGAGTACAAGGTCGACGGCCCCTCCGTCACGTGGACCCGGTTCCCGCGGGTCGCCTCGAGTGCCACGACGGCCAACGTCACCGGGCTTGCCAACGGCACGAGCTATCTCTTCCGGGTGACGGCCGTCAATCCGGCCGGCATCGGCCCGGCGTCGAACACGAGCGACCCGGTGATGCCGGTGACGGTGCCAACGGTGCCGCTGGCGGTTGTCGCCGTCGGAGGGGACAAGCAGGCACGCCTGACCTGGAGCGCCCCGGCCTCCAACGGTGGCCTGCCGGTCATCGATTACATCCTCGAGCACCGGGCCGCCGGGGCCGCGACCTGGACGACCTTTGCCGATGGGGTCAGTGCGGCGACCTCCGGCACCGTCACTGGCCTGACCAACGGTGTCACGTACACCTTCCGCGTCACGGCGAAAAACAGCTTCGGGAGCTCGGCGGCTTCGGCCGAATCAAGCCCCGTCGTCGTGTTGGGATTGCCGGGGGTTCCCTCGGCCCCGGTGGCGACCGCGGGCGTGCGGGCGGAGGTTCACCTCGCCTGGACCGCCCCGGCCGAGACCGGCGGCGTGGCGCTCACCGACTATCGTATCGAGTACCGAAGGAACACCGACACGGCGTGGACCAGCCATCCCCACACCGCCTCTCCGGCGGCCGGGATCGTGATCAACGGCTTGAGCACCGGAAGCACGTACGTCTTCCGCGTGTCGGCAGTCAATTCGCTCGGGGCCGGGCTGGCTTCGGCGATCTCCAATGCCGTCACCGTCATCGCCGCGCCGACCCAGCCGACAGGCGTGGTGGCGCGGGCGGGCGACAAGGTGGTCAACCTCTCCTGGACCGCCCCGGCGACGAGCAACGGAGCGGCGATCACCGACTACGTCATCGAGATGCGGAAGTCGACCGACGCCGCGTGGACCGTCTACGCCGACAGCGTGTCGGCGGCGACCACCGCGGTCGTGGCGAACCTTGTCAACGGCGAGACCTATGCCTTCCGGGTCACCGCCAAGAACGGGGCCGGGCTCTCCGCGCCTTCGGCGGAGTCGGTGCTCGTGACGCCGATCGGCAAGGCGGCCGGGCCGACGGGAGTGTCGGGCGTGGCGTCGAGAGGGACAGTGACCCTGAACTGGACGGCCCCCACCGACACCGGCGGGATGCCGATCACGAGCTACGTCGTGCAGTACCGCGTCAACCGGGCCGGAGCGGCGTGGGTGACGGCCAAGTGGCCGGCGGGTGTCTCCCCGACCGCGACGACGGCGAAGATCAGCGGCTTCGTCACCCGGTTTGGTCACCTCTTCCGCGTGGCGGCAGTGACCTCGCAGGGCCAAGGGGCTTGGTCGGCCGAGGCCGGTCCGATCAATCCCTTCGCGGCGTGATCCTTTCCCGATCGCATGTTTCCCCGGTGGGAATCAGACCTGGGAATGAATCCCAGGCCGATTCCCCGGGGACGGGTCGGTGCATTCCCCTCATCTTCGCCCGCCAGCAGTCCCACGACGGGTTGCTCCGGAGGCCTGGGGTGTCTGGGGGAAAGTGCGCGGCTCCGCGAGCCTTCTTTGCGCGATCCATCGCCCGCACGGTTTGTGCCGTCGACCCAAGTTGCCCGGTCTCCGTGACCGGCATTTGAGGATCGAGAGTCACGACCAGCATGACCGTCAGTCGAAACACCAGGGGAGCAGATTTCCTTGGGAGGATCATGACGTCATGAACGCTTGGCAGAATCGGGCGGGTTCTCCGCGTGGCGTGCGGGTTGCCGGTTGTACGGGCTTTGCCCGGACGCTCCGCAACACGACTGGCCTCGGCCTGACGGCCACGGCGCTTCTTTTGTCTGTGGCTCCGGCCACCGCGACGGCGGGGGGCTTCGACAGCTTCCTCGACGGCGAGGGGGATCAGGTCGTTGAGCCGGTCGAAACCTCGGTGCTCACCCCCGGGGAGGAGGCGCCGACGATCGGCTTCGGCGACCCTTCCGGTGGGTTTGACGGCTACGACTCGGCGGCGACCGTCGATGCCGTGCCCCGGGTCGATGGCGTCTATCCCGGCGCCGAGCCGGGCGTCATTCCCTACGGAGGCGGAGCCGACGGCGGCTTCAGCACCTGGAGCGGACCGGTCGACTTCGGCGGCGGGCTGTTGCGGCCTGTGTCGCCGCGGTGGGTCGTGCAGACCGACGCCCTCTTCCTCTGGCAGGGGAACATCGGCAGTCGTCCGCTCTACCTCAACACGCGGTCGACCACGACCCAGCCGAATCCCTTCCCGCCCCCCGGCACGCTGCCGACGACCGCCCTGGACATCAACCAGACGGCCAACGAGGCGGCCGTGGGCCCGCGGATCGGGGTGATCTTCAACCTCGACAACATCTACTCCATCGAGGGAAACTACTTCAACGTCCGGCCCTTCAACGGCGAGCAGTCGACGCCGCACACCGCCGGCGCCTACCAGCAGAACTTCCTCGCCGGCTTCCGGCCGCCCGACGCCCCCGGCTTCCAGGACATCGACTGGGCGCAGGTGACGACGAACGCCTCGATCATGAGCGCCGAACTCAACTGGCGCCGCCGCACCTGTGGACCGGTCACCTGGCTCTCCGGTTTCCGCTGGGTGGAATGGAACCAGGGGCTGCAACTTCTCGACACCTACGGCACGACAGCCCCGATTCCGCTGGAGCAGGCGGAGCGGATCACGACGAACACCATCAATGATCTTTACGGTGGGCAGGCCGGTGCCGACGTGATGCTTTGGAACAACGGCGGGCCGATCCGCTTCAACGCGGTCGGCAAGGCGGGGGTGTTCCTCAACAATGCCGTCCAGCACACCAGCGGCTTCTCGGAGGGGGATCTCGGCCCGCTCTCAGCCTCTGCCCAGCAGACGGCGTTCTTCGGTGAATTGGGGATCTTCGGCACCTGGCAGATGACCGATTGGCTCGCCTGGCGGACCGGCTACAACTTCTTCTGGCTCTCCGGTGTCGCCGTGCCGGTCGATCAGCTCAACACCACCGACGTTCTCAACAACACTGCCACGATCAACACCAACGGCAGCGTGTTCCTCAACGGCGTCCAGTTCGGCCTCGAGAGCCGCTGGTAGTCGGGGCCGGTGTCGGGCCGGCGAGGCCCGGCAGGCTGAAGCGTTCCAGGGCTTCGCCGGTGTGGCTGCGGAGGAGTGGTTCACTCCCCGCCGCCGGGCCGGCGGAGCCCGGGCCGTTTCCGGGGCGGCCCTTCGAGCCCTCGGCCCCGCCCGCCGCCCGCCAGCGGGCGGCGTGGATGGCGATGTCCTCCGGCGGCCCCTCGACGACGATCCGTCCGCCGCCGTCCCCCGCCTCGGGGCCCATGTCGATCACCCGGTCGGCCGCGGCGATGACCTCGAGGTTGTGCTCGACGACGAGGACGGTGTTGCCCGCGTCGACGAGCCGCTCGAGGACATGGAGGAGCTTCTCGATGTCGGTGAAGTGGAGCCCGGTGGTCGGCTCGTCGAGGATGTAGAGCGTGCTCCCCGTGCCCGGCTTGGCGAGCTCGCGGGAGAGCTTCACGCGCTGGGCCTCACCGCCGGAGAGCTGCGGGGCGGGCTGGCCGAGGGTGACGTAGCCGAGGCCGACGTCGACGAGCGTGGCGAGGATCCGCGACACCTGCGGCACCCCCTCGAAGAGCCTCGCGGCATCGGCAACGCTCATCGCCAGGACGTCAGCGATGTTTTTCCCGTGCCACTTCGCATGGAGCGTCTCGCTGGAATAGCGGCTCCCCCGGCAGGCCTCGCACTCCACCCACACGTCGGGGAGGAAGTGCATCTCGACGCGGCGCCGGCCGAGCCCCTCACAGGCCTCGCAGCGGCCGCCGGGAACGTTGAACGAGAACGTCCGCGGCGTGAAGCCGCGCGTTTTCGACTCCGGAACCTTGGCGAAGAGATCGCGGATGTGGTCGAAGACGCCGGTGTAGGTGGCGGGGGTCGAGCCCGGTGTCGAGCCGATCGCCTCTTGGTCGACGAGGATCACCTTGTCGATCGATTCCATCCCGCGGATCGACTCGTGGTTGCCTGGCTGCTCGCGGGCGGCATGGAGCCGGCGCGCCAGCGCCCGCCACAGCACCTCGAGAACCAGCGACGTCTTGCCGCTCCCGCTCGGGCCGGTGACGGCGGCGAGTACGCCGAGGGGGATGCGGGCGTCGAGGCCTTTGAGGGTCCGGTGCCGAATGCCGCGGATCTCGAGCCAGCCGGTCGGCTCGCGGCGACCGTCGCGGCTCTTCCGCCCGACGACCGCATCGCAGGCCCGACGGCTGGCGAGGAACGGGCCGGTGGGGCTGTCGGGGAGGGTGGCGAGCGTTGCCGGTGGCCCCTGGGCGACGATCCT
This sequence comes from Candidatus Kuenenia stuttgartensis, assembly GCA_945860405.1. Lineage (GTDB taxonomy): Bacteria > Planctomycetota > Planctomycetia > Pirellulales > UBA1268 > QWOP01. Next base: position 6,603 of record CAMARC010000099.1, read on the forward strand.
TCCCCCTTCACGGCCGCTTCCCGGGCCGAAGTCGAGCGTCGTGTCGGCGGCCGCCACCACTTCGCGGTCGTGCTCGACAACGACGAGGGTGTTGCCGAGATCGCGGAGCTTGGCAAGCGCTGTGATCAAGCGATGAGTGTCACGCGGATGGAGGCCGATCGTCGGTTCATCGAGGACATAGAGCACACCGGTCAGGCCACTGCCGACCTGGGCTGCCAGACGGATCCGCTGGAGCTCGCCGCCGGAGAGGCTGCCGGCCGGCCGGGCGAGATCGAGGTAGTCGAGGCCGACATCGACCAGGAACGTGACCCTGGAGAGCAGCTCGCGGAGGAGATCGGCGGCGATCTTTCGCTCCGAGTCGGCAATCGTCACACCTTCGAGTTCCCCCTTGAGCCGGCCCAAGGGCATGCGGCACCAGACATCGAGGGGGCGGCCCCAGAGCGTCACCGCCGAGGCGACATCGGCCAACCGGCTGCCACCGCACTCGCTGCACGGCACCTCGCCGAGCACCGCATCGACCCGACCGCGGAGCCCGACCACGAGCCGGGCCGCCTCCTCGCAGGCCTGCTCGAGCCCCTTGAAGCGGAAGGCAAACCACGGGCCGGCATCCCGGCCGCTACCGGCGGGATGGGGCACCTCGATCCAGCGCTCGCCGGTCCCCTCGAAGAGCACGCGCTGCTGGAGGCCGGAGAGATCCGCCAGCGGCACGTCGGTCGGTAGCCCGCTCACCGCGCAGAGCGCGACGAGCATCGCCCGCGAGACCGGGCTCGAGAGCTGCGGCCAGAGATCGAGGGCGCCGTCGGCGAGCGACAGCGTCGGATCATGGACGAGCGACGAATGCTCGACGCCGGTGCGTGTCCCCAGGCCGTCGCAGCGGGGGCACCACCCCAGCGGGCTGTTGAAGGAGAACTGCCGCGGTTCGAGTGGCTTGAAGCCCCGGCCGCAGCCCGGGCAGGCGAGCAGCCGGCTGTGGACCTCGACGGGCCAGTCGGGCTCTTCGAGGGCTTCGCCGCTGTGCCCCTCGGCCTGCCGCGCTACGAGCATCGTGCCCCCTCCTGCCACGAACGCCGCCTCGACGCTCTGGGCGAGCCGGCTGCGGGAGGCGGGATCGGCCGTGACGCGGTCGACGACGATCTCGATCCGGTTCTTCCGCTTGCGATCGAGCTCCGGCTTGTCGTCGAGATGAACGGTGCGCCCGTCGATCCGGACGCGCACCCAACCGGCCGCCTTGAGCGTTGCGAAGAACGCGTCGGAGGATTGGCCGACGCGCGGCTCCACCGGCGCCAGGAGGAGCATCCGCGTTTCCGGCGGATGGGCGAGGAGCCGCGCGACGGTCTCGTCGACGCTCCGCGCCCCGACCGGCACGCCACAGTCCGGGCAATGCATCTTTCCCAGCCGGGCGCCGAGGACGCGGAAGTAGTCGTACATCTCCGTGAGCGTGCCGACCGTCGAGCGGGGCGTGCTGCCGGTGGCCCGCTGTTCGATCGCCACCGCCGGCGACAGGCCCTCGATCCGCTCGAAGAGCGGCTTTGGCACCTGGCCGACGAACTGGCGGGCATAGGGGCTCAGGCTCTCGACATACCGCCGCTGCCCCTCGGCGTAGAGGGTGTCGAAGGCCAACGACGTCTTCCCCGAGCCGCTCGGCCCGCAGCAGACGGTCATGGCGCCACGGGGAATGTCGGCATCGACCGATTTGAGATTGTGCTGGCAGGCGCCGCGGACTTCGATCGAGGCGGGGCCGGGGTCACGCGAGGCGGCCGTGATCCGCGCCAGGGTGTCGCGCTCGAGGGCCGCCGGATCGACGGCCGCGCGCTTCCGCGTCGCACGCCGGGGAGGCGGGCTTGCGGCGCCGGCCGCGAGGACGGCCTTCAGAGCGATGCCGGTCTGCGATCCCTTCGCCCGGGCCACCTTCTCAGGAGTTCCCTCGGCGACGATCTTTCCCCCGCCGGAGCCCCCCTCGGGGCCGAGGTCGATCACCCAGTCGGCCCGCTTCACAACGTCGAGGTTGTGCTCGACGACGAGGACAGTGTTGCCGGCATCGACGAGCCGCTCGAGGACGACGAGGAGCTGGCGGACGTCGGCCATGTGGAGCCCCGTCGTCGGCTCATCGAGGATGTAGAGCGTGCGCCCCGTCGAGCGTTTGGCGAGCTCGCGGGAGAGCTTCACCCGCTGGGCCTCGCCCCCGGAGAGCGTTGGGGAGGGTTGGCCAAGATGGAGGTAATCGAGGCCGACGTCGCAGAGCGTCTCGAGCTTGCGGGCGATGTCGGGGGCATCGGCGAACAGCGTCCGCGCGTCGCCGATCTCCATTCCGAGGAGGTCGGCGACGTTCTTCCCCTTCCAGCGCACCTCGAGGGTGTCACGGGAGAACCGGGCCCCGCCACAGGTCTCGCAGGTCACCCAGACATCGGCGAGGAAGTCCATGTCGAGCCGCACCGAGCCGTTCCCCTCGCAGGCCTCGCACCGCCCCCCGGCGACGTTGAAGCTGAATCGCCCCGCCTTCCATCCACGCGTCTTCGCATCGGGGAGCATCGTGAGGAGGTTGCGGATGTCGTCCCAGACCTTCACGTACGTGGCCGGGTTACTCCGCGGCGTGCGGCCGATCGGCGATTGATCGATGACGATCACCTTGTCGAGCTCATCGGCCCCAAGCAGTGCCGTGAACTCGCCCGGACGCGCCGCCTCGCTGCCGAGCTTCTCGCGGAGCGCCGGCTCGAGGACGTCGCCGACCAGTGAGCTCTTTCCGCTCCCCGAGACGCCGGTGACGCAGACGAGGAGCCCGAGCGGAATCTCCACGTCGACGCCGCGGAGGTTGTTGTGACACACCCCTTCCATCCGCAGTCGCCGCTCGCTGCGTGGCCGGCGGCTGGCAGGGATCTCGATCCGGTCGCGCCCCGAAAGGAATGCCCCGGTGATGCTCCGCGGGTTTGCCGCCACGTCGTCGGGCGTCCCCGCCGCCACCACCTCACCGCCGCGCTTCCCCGGCCCGGGGCCGAAGTCGACCACCCAGTCGGCGGCGCGGATCGTCTCCTCGTCGTGCTCGACAACGATAACGGTGTTCCCCTTGTCGCGGAGCGCTTCGAGCGCCCCGAGCAGGCGGGTGTTGTCGCGCGGATGAAGGCCGATGGAGGGCTCGTCGAGGACGTAGAGCACCCCCGAGAGCCCCGAGCCGATCTGGGCTGCCAGGCGGATCCGCTGGCTCTCGCCACCGGAGAGCGTCGGTGCCTTGCGGTCGAGGGCGAGGTAGCCGAGGCCGACCTGATCGAGGAAATCGAGCCGCGAGCGGATCTCCTTGAGGAGCTCCGCAGCGATCACCCCCTGCGTCGCGTCGAGCGTGAGCGCGGAGAGGAACTCCCGCGCGTCGGCGATCGGCAGGCCGCAGAGGCGGTCGAGCGACAGCTCTGGCCCGTGCGCCGCACGGGCCGGCTTCGACGCGGTGGTGATCCGCACGGCCCGCGCCTGAGGCGAGAGCCTGGCCCCCTGGCACCCGTGGCAGGGGGTGATCCGCATCAGCTTCTCGAGCATCCGCCGGAGGATCCCGCTCTTGGCATTCCGCCACCGGTTGCCGAGCATCGAGAGGATCCCCTCGAACCTGGTCTTCGCCCCCCGTTCGGCCTTGCCACGCTTCCAGGCCAGCCGAATCTCTTCGAGGCCCGTGCCCTCGAGCCAGATCCGCCGCTGCAGCGGCGTGAGATCCTCCCACGGGGTGTCGAGGAGGGTGCCGGCGGGGAGCTTGCGCTTCGCTTCGGCGTGCGCGGCGACCCCCGTAAACAGGCGCCGCATCCAGCGCGGCATGTCGCGGAAGCTCCCCAGGATCCCCAGCGCTCCTTTGCGGAGCGACTTGCCCGGCTCGGTGACGAGCTTGTCGGGATCGATGCCGTAGATCTCGCCGAGCCCTTCGCAGGCCGGACAGGCCCCCTGCGGGCTGTTGAAGCTGAACAGTTGCGGTTCGGGGGTGGCGTAGCTCACCCCACAGGCGGTGCAGGCATAGCGGCTCGAGAGGACGAGCTCGTCGGAGCCCGCTTGAGCCGGTCGATCGGCCGCTTCGCTGTCTTCGTCATCGCCGGTCTTTCGCTTCGCCTTCTTCTTCCGAGCCGCAGCCGGTGCCGGTGCCTCGGCGGGCGTCGACTCCCCCTCGGGCTCGGCGGCCACGATCACCATTCCCCCGCCGGTGCGGAGCGCGAGTTCGACCGCCTCGGCGAGCCGGCTGCGGGTCGCTTCCCCCGGAACGAGCCGATCGACGACCACCTCGATCGTGTGCTTGAGGAGCTTCTCGAGCGGCGGCGGATCCTCGACGCGGACGACGCGGCCATCGACGCGCGCCCGGGTGAATCCCTGACGGACGAGATCGGTGAACAGGTCGCGGTGTTCCCCCTTGGCGTCGCGCACCAGGGGCGCGAGCACGAGGATTCGCCGCCCGCCCCGCTGGGCGAGGATCCGCTCGACGATCGCATCGCGGGGCTGGGCCTCGAGGACCCCGTCACACTCGGGGCAGTGGGCGCGACCGACCCGCGCGTAGAGCACGCGGAGGAAATCGTGGATCTCGGTCATCGTCGCCACCGTCGAACGGGGGTTTGTCCCGGCCGACTTCTGCGCGATGGAGATCGAGGGAGAGAGGCCGGTGACGCTGTCGACGTCGGGGCGCGGCAGCTGGCCGAGGAATTGGCGGGCGAACGTGGAGAGGCTTTCGACGTACCGGCGCTGACCCTCGGCATAGAGCGTGTCGAACGCCAGGCTCGACTTCCCCGACCCGCTCACTCCGGAGAGGCAGACCAGCCGGCCGCGGGGGATCCCGACAGTGACGTCGCGGAGGTTGTGCTCGCGGGCACCGCGGACCACGATCGGGGGAACTTGCATGGGAAGAGGCCGGGGGGATGGCGGGGAAAACGGCAGGCCGGGCGCCATTGTAGCGCCCCGGGACCGGCAGGCTGGACATCGCCTCCGGGCTGCCATACCATCGGATTCCCTGGTGGGCGCCTCCGCAGAGCCGCCCGCCTTCGACGGGGCGGTAGCTCAACTGGGAGAGCGCGGCGTTCGCAATGCCGAGGTTGGGAGTTCGATCCTCCTCCGCTCCACTGACCGTAGGCTCAGGTCAATGGTGTAGGTTCAGGTCAACAGTCCACGAGTGCCCGGGTGCGGCAGTCGGGGCACGGGTTCGAGCTTGCGAAAGCTCCCCGGTGGGGAAGCTCGGGGCTCATTGGGGCTGGGATTCGTTCCATGGCCACCTCGGCTGATCCCTCCGCCGACCTCATGCTCCGCGTGCAGGCCGGCGATGCCGAAGCCTTCGAGCAACTGGTCACGCTCTGGCAAGACCGGCTCGTGACGCTCTTTCTCCACCACACCGGCGACCATTCCACCGCCGAGGATCTCGCCCAGGAAGTCTTCCTCCGCGTCTACCGAGCGCGGGAGGGGTATCGGCCGACGGCGAAGTTCTCCACCTGGGTCCACACGATCGCCAAC
>CAMARC010000100.1 GCA_945860405.1 Candidatus Kuenenia stuttgartensis
GACGGCTTCCAGGATCTCCTCGTCACCGGGTATGGGGTGCCGCAGTTCTGGCGCAACATGGGGGACGGCACGTTCGTCGTTGCGCCGTCGCCGGCCGGAGAAGACGCCCGTTGGAGCTCGAGCGCCGGCTGGGCCGATCTCAACGGCGATGGCGTCCTCGATCTCTATCTCGCCCGCTACGTCAACTGGTCGTTCGACAACCATCCCCGCTGCGGGCCGTCGGCGACCGTCCGCGACATCTGTCCGCCGCGGTCGTTCGAGGGGCTGCCCGACATGGTCTGTCTCGGCAACGGCGACGGCACGTTTACCGACGCCTCGGCTGCGGCCGGTCTGCGGAGCGACGGCAAGGGGCTGGGAGTGCTTCTGGCCGATCTCGACGTCGATGGCGATGTCGATGTCTATGTCGCCAACGACACCACCGACAACTTCCTCTACGTCAACGACGGCCATGGCCATCTTGCGGAGAGCGGGCTCGTCAGCGGCACGGCCCTCGACGATCAGGGGGTGCCCAACGGGAGCATGGGGATCGACCTGTGCGACTTCAACCGCGACGGTCTCCCCGACGTGTGGGTGACGAACTTCGAGCGCGAGTGGTTTGCCCTCTACCGCAACGAAGGGCGTGGCTACTTCCTCCATGTCAGCCGCCGCTACGGCATCACCGACATCGGTGGGCTGTTTGTCGGCTTCGGGACGGCCTGCGATGATTTCGACGCCGACGGCTGGGTCGATATCGTCGTTTCCGACGGCCATGTCATCAAATATCCCGACGCCTCTCCGCTCCTCCAGGAACCACTCTTCCTCCGCTTCGACGGCGACCGCTTCCGCCGCGGCCAGCCTCAGCCGGGATCGTACTTCGCAAAGCCCCACATGGGCCGGGGCCTTGCCAGCGGCGACTACGACGGCGACGGCGACCTCGATCTGGCGATCTCGCACGTCGAAGCCCCCGTCGCGGTCCTCGAAAATCGCTTTCCTCAGGCGGGCCGATCGATCCTCGTTCAACTCGTGGGGACGGTGTCAAACCGCGACGCGGTCGGCGCCCGGCTCGAGGTTATCGGCGGCGAAGGCCCCTCTCCGGCGCTCCAGGTCACCGGCGGCGGGAGCTATCTCTCCCACAGCGACCGTCGGCTCCATGTCGTCCTCTCCGAGTCGGCCGGCGCGGCGGCTCTTGTGCCGCAGAGGCTCCGCGTCCGCTGGCCCTCGGGCGTTGTCCAGGAGGTCGAGCTGACCGGAGCCGAGCGGGAGATCAGGGTCGTCGAGGCTGGTGCTGTGCCCGCGGAAGCGGCGGGCACGCCCGCGGGAGGGGCGACATGACCGCGCCCGAGCCGAGCCAACCCTTGGCCTCACGACGCCGGCGCGGATGGCTCGTCGGTGGGCTGCTGTTGATGGCTGGGGCTGCCGTGGCGGTGGCCGTGGGCTGGGGATGGAAGGGGCGTGGTATCGACGCGGCAGCCCCGACATCGATGGCGCTTGCCACGGCGGCCTGGGAAGCGGTCGATCGAGAGGATGGCGCGGCAGCCAGGCAGGCGATTCGCAGCCTCCGGGAGCGGGGCGCGGTGGGGTTAGCCGGGGTGGTGCAGGCCCGCCTGCTCGTGGCCCGCGGCTTTTCTCGCCCAGCGCTCGATCTCCTCGCCGCGCTTCCCGCCGATGCAACCGCGGCCGACGATGCCGATCTCCTCCGCCTCGTCCACCTCGTCCGCGGCGAAGCCGCCTACCGCCTCCGCCTCTACCCGCTGGCGGAACAGGAGCTGAACGCCGTGCTCGCGGCGACGCCCGATTCGGTCGACGCCCACCGGCTCCTGGCGGCGATGACCTACGATGCCGGTGCGATTCCGGCAGCCATCGAGCACCTCGAGGCGACGGCGCGGCTGGCTCCGACCGATCCCCGTCCCAAAAGGCTCCTCGGCCTCATTCACAACGACTACGAGCGCTACCCCGAGGCGGTCGAGCACTATGAGGAGAGCCTGCGGCGCTCCCCCGATCAGGCCGATCGCAACGAGGTGCTCGTCGAAATGGCCGGGAGCCTCGTGAAGCTTCATCGCCACCGCGAGGCGCTCGCCACGCTCGACAAGCTCGCGGGGGGCGACGCCGCCGATCTCCTCCGAGCCGAATGCCTCCTGGCGATCGGCGACCGCGGGGCCGCCCGGGGAATCGTCAACCGCATCCTCGAAACCTCCCCGGACGATCTCGGAGCGCTCCGCCTCGAGGGCTCGATCGATCTCGAGGATGGCAATCCGCAGGGGGCCGTCCGTCCCCTGGAGCGGGGCGTTGCCAAGCACCCCAGGGATTATCTCGTCCGCCTCAAGCTCGCGCAGGCCTATGCCGGGGCTGGCCGCGAGGCCGACGCCGACGCGGCCCGGGCTGAGGCGGAGCGGATCCGGGCCCTTCGCCGCACCTTTGCCGACCTCCATCAGGAGGCGTGGGCCCGTCCCGGAGACGCCGACGTCCGCCGGCGACTGGCCACGATGGCCGCTGACCTCGACCGCCCCGATCTTGAGCAGGTATGGCTCGAAGCCGCAACCGCCGTCGAAGCAGGGCGGAAGCCTGCCGCAAGTCGCCAGTGAGCCGCCAGCAGCCGATCAGGCGTCGGCGTACTTCACGACCAGCTCGCCGGCCTCGACCGGCGTGCCCGGGGCGACGAGGACCTCCGCGATCTTCCCGTCCCGTTCGGCGTAGACGGTCGTCTCCATCTTCATCGCCTCGAGGCTGAGGAGCTTCTGGCCGCGGGTGACGATGTCGCCGGCCTGCACGGCCACCGTGACGATCAAACCCGGCATTGGTGAGCCGACCTCGCGGGCATCGCCGATGACCGCCTTCGGACGCCGCTGCACCTTCGCTTCGAGGCTGCGATCAGCGACCGACACGCTCCGCGGCTGGCCGTTGAGCTCGAAGAAAACCGTCCGCGTTCCATCGATATGTGGCTCACCGACTGTCAGTAACCGGATGACGAGCGTCTTGCCCGGTTCGATGTCGACGGCCAGCTCCTCACCCGGCTTTGGACCCTCGAGGAATGCCGGCGTGGGGAGAACGCTGACGTCACCGTGCTTCGAGCGGTGCTGGGCAAAATCCTGGAAGACCCGCGGGTAGAGGAGGTAGGAGAGTACCTCCTGGTGGGTCGCCGGAATGCCGGTGATCTCCGCCACCTTCTTCTCGGCCGCCTTGAAGTCGGCCGGAGGGAGCGATTCGCCAGGGCGGCCGGTGACCAGCTCGCCGGGGCGGACGATCCGCCGCACGACCGCCTCGGGAAAGCCCCCCGGCGGTTGGCCCATTCGGCCCGACAGCAGATCGACGACCGACTCTGGGAAGGCCATCTCGCGGGAATCGGAGAGGAGATCGGAGGCGTGAAGGCCGTTGGTGACAAGGAGCAGCGCGAGATCGCCGACGGCCTTGCTCGTCGGCGTCACCTTGATGATGTCACCGAGGAGCGTGTTGACGTCGGCGTAGGCGCGGCAGACATCCTCCCAGCGGTCGGCAAGACCGAGGGCCTTGGCCTGCTCGAGGAGGTTCGTGAACTGCCCCCCCGGCATCTCGTGAAGGTAGAGATCGGCGTCGGGGGCCTTCATGCCGCACTCGAAGGCGGTGTAGTGCTCGCGGACGGCCGACCAATACCGGGCCAGATGCCGCAGCGGCTCGGGGTCGAGGCCGGTGTCGAGCGGGGTGTGACGGGCCGCCTCCACCAGCGCGTTGAGGTTCGGCTGGCTCGTGAGGCCGGAGAAGGGCGCCATCGCCGCGTCGACGATGCTCACGCCGTTGCGGGCCGCCTCGAGCTCGCTGGCGAGCGCCGCGGCGGAGGTGTCGTGGGTGTGGAAGTGGATCGGGATCCCGACCGCCTCATGGAGCGCCTTGACGAGCGTCGCTGCCGCGTAAGGCTTGCACAGCCCGGCCATGTCCTTGACGGCGAGCATGTGAGCGCCGCGCTTTTCGAGTTGCCGGGCGAGATCGACGTAATAGGCCAGGGAGAACTTCTTTCGCGTCGGATCGAGGACGTCGCCGGTGTAGCAGATCGCCGCCTCGCAGATCCCGCCGGCATCGCGGACGGCGTCCATCGCCACCTGCATGTTCGGCACCCAGTTGAGCGGGTCGAACACCCGGAAGACGTCGATCCCGGCGGCCGCCGATTCCTTCACGAAGGCCGTGACGACGTTGTCGGGATAGTTCGTGTAACCGACGGCGTTGCTCGCTCGGAGGAGCATCTGAAAGAGAATGTTCGGAATCCGCTCGCGGAGGCGGGCGAGGCGATCCCAGGGATCTTCCTTGAGAAACCGCATCGACGTGTCGAACGTCGCCCCGCCCCACATCTCGAGCGAGAACAGCCCCGGTGCCATCCGGGCGTAGGCATCGGCGATCGCGAGCATGTCGAAGGAGCGCATCCGGGTGGCGAGGAGCGACTGATGCGCGTCGCGCATCGTCGTGTCGGTCACCATCAGGCCCTTCTGGTCGCGGACCCAGCCGGCAAACTTCTCCGGGCCGAGCTCCTGGAGCCTCGTCTTCGTTCCCGCCGGAGGCGTCGAGAGCCGGTCAAACTCGGGGATCGGCGCGGAGGTGCGCCGGGCCGCTGCCGGACGCCCCTTCACGAGCGGATTGCCGTTGACGATCGTGTCGGCGAGGTATTCGAGGAGCCGGGTGGCCCGGTCGCGGCGGATGGGGAAATCGAACAGCGCCGGGGTCTCGTCGATGAACCTCGTCGTGCAGCGGCCGGCGAGAAACTCGGGGTGGGTGACGAGATTGATGAGGAACGGGATGTTTGTCTTCACGCCGCGAACGCGGAATTCCTGCAAGCAGCGTTCGATGTGGCCGGCCGCCTCGTCGAGCGACAGCCCGCGCGCCGTCACCTTCACAAGGAGGGAATCGAAGTACGGGGTGACGACGGCGCCTGAGAAGGCGGTGCCGGCGTCGAGGCGGATCCCCATGCCGCTGGCGGAGCGGTAGGCGGTCATCCGTCCATAGTCGGGGAGGAAGCGGTTCTCGGGGTCTTCGGTCGTGACGCGGCACTGGATTGCCGTCCCCATCGAGCCGATCGCGTCCTGGTTGCCGAGGCCGATCTGCGGATCGGCGAGGCGGTAGCCCTCGGCGACACGGATCTGCCGGCGGACGATATCGATCCCGGTGATCTCTTCGGTGACGGTGTGCTCGACCTGGATCCGTGGGTTGACCTCGATGAAATAGAACCGGCCGGTGTCGGTGTCGACGAGGAACTCGACCGTCCCGGCATTCTCGTAGCGGGCTGTCCGGCCGATCGCCAAGGCGGCGTCGCAGATCTCCTTCCGCATGCCGGGATCGAGGTTCGGCGCGGGGGCCACCTCCACCACCTTCTGATGGCGCCGCTGCACCGAGCAGTCGCGTTCGAAAAGGTGCACAAGTCCCCCATGCATGTCGCCGAGGAGCTGGACCTCGATGTGGCGGGCGTGCTGGATGAACTTCTCGACGAACACTTTCGCGCTGCCGAAGGCCGTCTGGCTCTCGCGCTGGGCGCTCTCGAGTGCCACGGCGAGCTCGTCTTCCCCGCGGACGACCCGCATCCCGCGGCCGCCGCCGCCATGCGCCGCCTTGATCATCACCGGCCAGCCGAGATCCTTGGCGATCCGCAGCGCCTCGGCCTGGCTCGTCACCGGCTGCGAACTGCCGGCGAGGATCGGCACCCCGGCACGCTTGGCGAGGTCGCGGGCGGCGGTCTTGTCGCCGAGGGTCTCGAGGAGCTCCACACGCGGGCCGACGAACGTGATCCCCGCCGCCAGGCAGGCCGCGGCAAACTCAGGGTTCTCCGAGAGGAAGCCGTAGCCCGGGTGGATCGCGTCGACGCCGTGCGCTTTGGCCAGCGCTACGATCCCCTCGAAGTCGAGATAGGAGCGGATCGGCTCGCCGGCACGGCCGACGAGGTACGACTCGTCGGCCTTGAAACGGTGGAGCGCGAACCGGTCCTCATGGGCATAGATCGCCACGGTGCGGATCCCCAACTCGTGAGCCGAGCGGAAGACGCGGATGGCGATCTCGGAGCGGTTGGCGACCAGCAGCTTCTTGATCGGACGGGCCATGTCGATTCCTGCGTGACGGGGGATAGCGGGGCAACGGCCGGAAACAGGGGGCAAAAACCCAGACTGTACGTCCCTCGACAGGTCAGCGGGAAGGGCCGGCACTGTTTTCCTGAGCGTAACTCGGGCGGAGGTAGTCGGGAGCGAGCTCCGCTGCAGACCCCGTCGCCCCGGTTGCCAGGATCCGCAAGCCGAGCCGCCCCGCTCCTGCGGCGGAGGGGAGGCGGGCGGCCCCGGCGACGGGGCGGAGATCCCCCCGGGCCGCCACGAGGGCCGCCACCGCTTCGAGGTCGAGCCCGGGGCCTGAGAGCGTTGCGCCCGGCGGAAGCTTCGCCACCCAGGCGTCGATCGGCACGAGCACGCCCCCGTCAGTCTGCCAGCCGGTGGGGGCGGCCGGGGCGGGGTGGACGGTGGCCGCGAACAGGTCGCCACGGCCGGCGTCGTAGACGATGTGGATCGGCTCCTCTCCTCCCACGCTCGCGCCGATGACTTCGAATCCCGACACCCCCACGATCTTCATCCCGCCAGCCCAGGCCATCCCCTTCGCGGCGGCGATGCCGACCCGCAGCCCCGTGAACGAGCCCGGGCCGCGGATCACCGCCACGAGGTCGGCGTCGGCGACGCTCCACCCCAGTGCGGCCGTGGCCTCCGTCAGAGCCGCGGCGATCCGCCGGGCATGGGCCTGGGCCGGAGCAAAGCAAACCTCGCTCATCCGCTCGCCGTCGAGGGCGGCGACGCTGCCGGACGGCAGGGAGGTGTCGATGGCGACCGTCTTCATGGAATCGGCTCCGGGGGGGACGCACACTGCTTGACCGTGGTAGCAAACCCCCTTAGTCTGACGGGGATTCACCGGTTTTGTGGGGTGAGTTGCCGGGCTTTGCCGACCATGGTCGCCGCCCGCTCCCGGGCGGCGGATGGTGCATCGGCTCGGTCCGATCCGTCTGATTCTTGAGGCGCTGCCCCAGAGGGTGGCACAGCGGGGGTGGAGTTGGCGTGAAGCGGGCGATCATCAGCGACATCCACGGCAACCTCGAGGCCCTCCAGGCGGTCCTCGCCGACATCGACCAGCAAAAGGTCGATTCGATCACCTGCCTCGGCGACATCGTCGGCTACGGGCCGAATCCGTGCGAGTGTGCCCGGCTCGTCCGCGACCGCTGCGGGCTGGTGATCCTCGGCAATCATGACCAAGGGGCCCTCTTCGATCCCGACGGCTTCAACGTCGGTGCCGAGCGGGCGATCCGCTGGACGCGTTCGCAGCTCGAACACCACGACGCGATGCCGAAGAACTCCGCCGAACGGCTGATGGACTGGCTGGGAGAGCTGCCGCGGACGCACGTCGAGGGGAATCTTCTCTTCGTCCATGGATCGGCTCGCCGCCCGCTCGACGAATATGTCTTCCCCGAAGATATCTACAATCCGTTGAAGATGGAGCACATCTTCGAACTCGTCGGCCGGTATTGCTTCCAGGGGCACACCCACATTCCTGGCGTGTTCACCGTGGCGCCGCAGTTCGAAGCCCCGGAGATCAGCCTGACGGACGAGGAATGGCGGCGGACGCTCCCGGGGCCGAAGGCGATGGTCAACGTCGGCTCGGTGGGGCAGCCACGCGATCTCGATTCCCGCGCCAGCTATGTGATTCTCGAGACCGGTCATGCCGACGACGATGTCGTTGTCCGCTTCCGGCGGATCCGCTATCCCGCGGATGTCACCTGCAAGAAGATCTACGCGGTCGCTGATCTCGACAATTATCTCGGCGACCGGCTCCTCGTCGGCCGCTGATATCCCCTCGAGCCGTGATCCTGGCGGCTGGGCTTCCGCAGCCGCTGTCGCGTCCCCTCCGTCCGGGCCCGCCTTCATCCCGACTCCCGGGGATTCCCGCGGCGGCTGGTATACTCTTCGGTCTCGGTGGAGAGTCGCGGTCTGCGGCCCTCCGGCCTCGAGTGGCGTTTCCCCGCCGCACGCTCAGGGCCCGGATCAGTCGGCGGCAGCGGTCGATGCGGCACGGTACCCGTGCTGCGGCCGGAGTGGCTCCTTCCAGGGAGCCCGGTGGGCGGTGAATCGCCCGAGGCGATCATGGAACGCCGTCACGTTCAATTCGCACTGATTGCCTTCGCGATCATTTTCGGCAGTCAACTCCTCCAAACATGGCTCTTCCCCCGCCCTCTGGCTGAGCCGGGAGATGCCGAATTGCCGGTTGCTGCCGCGAAGGAAGCGGCCGGCGCCAAGGGCGCAGCGTTCGCGGCTGACAAGCCCGCAGACCTCGCCGAGGCCGGCAGCGACCGTGACGCCACAGCCGTCGGGGCTGGCGACGCGGCCGCCGAGCCGGCCGAGGCCTCGGCCCCGCGCACCCGCCATGCTCTCGGGTCGCTCGATCCGACAGCCGCTTCCCAAGTGCTCTACACGCTCACCAGCCGCGGCGCGGCGGTGGAGCGGATTGAGTTGGCCGGCGAGCGCTATCACGATCAGGACGACTGGCGCGGGGCGATGGGGCACCTGGCCGTGGCGCCGGTGGCGGGAGGATGCCGCATCGGTGTCGTCGGAGCAGGGACCCCGGCCCATCTGGCCGGGCTCGCCGTCGGCGACATCATCGAACGGGTCGGTGGCGTGGCGGTGACCGATGCCGCGGGGCTCGATCGGGCCCTCGACGGCACGAAGCCGGGGGGAAAGATTGCCGTCGACTACCGGCGGGGGGATACCGCGTCGTCGTGCGAGATCAATCTTGATCGTCGCCCGCTCGAGGTCGTGCGTCCCGAATACCTCGCAGCGCCTGTGGAGAATCCCGACACCGATCCGGCCGATCCGCTCTCTTTCCGGCTGTCGCTGGAATCGGTCGATGGCCGGTCGCGTCGTGAGCCGCTCGATGAGCTTCCCGGCTTGGGCCTTGTCGATCGCGACTGGTCGGCCGAGCCGCTCGCTGCCGGGGAGGGGGTGCGGTTCAGCACACGGCTCCCTGGCGGGCTCTCCGTTGCCAAGGAATACCGGCTCGTGCCCGGAGCCGATGGTGGCCCGGCAACGCTCGATCTCGTTGTCGAGTTCGCGGCCGACAAGCCGACGACGGTGGAATACGCCCTCGACGGCCCGACGGGGCTGCCGACGGAAGGCTGGTGGTACACCGCCCGCGTCGCCCGCGACTGGGGGACGCTTGCCGTCCGCGACGTGGCGATGCGTTTCGCCGGCGAGCAGTCGGCGATCATCAGCGGCCTGAAGATCGCCGACAACAAGCTCGAGCATCCGGCCACGTCTGTCCGTGACGGCAAGCCGTTGTCGTTTGCCGGCGTCGATGCCCTCTACTTCGCTGCGGCGCTGATTCCTGCCACCGACAGCGAGATCCCCGATCTCGCCGAGGTCCGTCCGATCGCCGTTGGCGATGTTCCCGGGGCGGCGAAGAAGAAGCTCGTCGATGTCACCGCCCGGATCGTTTCTCGGCCGATCGCGCTCGAGCCTGGAAAGCCGGTTCGGCACCGCTATGGAATCTTCGCCGGGCCGAAGAAGCCCGATCTCCTCGCCCGTCACGGGGCGCCGGCCGCGGCCATGGACGACCTCGTCTATTACGGCTGGTTCGGCTGGGTGGCCCGGCCGATGATCGCCATCCTCCATGCCATCCATGCCGTGATCGGCAATTACGGGATCGCGATCCTCCTCCTCACCGTCATGGTGCGCGGGGCGATGTTCCCGGTGAGCCGCAAGCAGGCGCTCTCGACGCAGAAGATGCAGGCGCTCCAGCCGGAGATGAAGGCGATCGCCGAGAAGTACAAGGACGACCCGGCCAAGCGGACGCAGGCGACGCAGGAGCTGTGGAAGAAGCACGACCACAACCCAGTCGGCGGCTGTCTGCCGGTGTTCATCCAGATCCCGATCTTCATGGGGCTCTACCGGTCGCTGGCCACCGACGTCGAACTGCGGCAGGCGCCGCTGTTCAGCTCGGCGATCCGCTGGTGCTCGAATCTCGCCGCCCCCGACATGTTCTGGGATTGGTCAAACCTTCTTCCGCCGTTCCTGACGGCGCCGGAGGGCTATCTCGGCCCGTTCCTCAATCTGTTTCCCCTGGCGACGATCGCCCTCTTCATTTGGCAGCAGCACCTCTTCATGCCGCCGGCAGTCGACGAGCAGTCGCAGGTTCAGCAGCAGGTGATGAAGTACATGATGTTCTTCATGGCGGTGATGTTCTTCAAAGTGCCCTGTGGCCTCTGTCTCTACTTCATCGCCTCGAGTCTGTGGGGGATCGCCGAGCGGCTCATGCTCCCGACGGCGGCCCCGGCGACCGGCGCTGTGGCGGGGGGAGGGGGCGGCAGCGGCACGACGGGCGCCGGTCGACGGATCATCGACGTGCCGTTCTTCTCCACCGGTGGAAAAGCCGAGGCCAACGGCGCCGCCCATGGTGGCGAGGCAGAACGGAAGCGCCGCCAGTCGCGGAAGAAGCGCTGAGATGCTTTCGGCCAAGGCGTGAACGGCAGGTGACCGATGTGGGAGCCGGATGACTTGATCGTCGCCCCCGCCACGGTGCCTGGTCGGGGTGTCCGTGCGATTGTCAGGCTCTCGGGCGAAGGGCTCGACGGGCTGCTCGAGGAACTCTTTGTCCTTCCCGATCCCCTCCCCGGCGGGGCGCGGAGTCTTTCCGCGACGCTCCGCCCTGATCGGCTCGGGGTTGAGTGGGGGGTGATCGCCGTCGAGATCCTCCGTTGGCCTGGCCCTGGTGGCCCGACCGGCGGGCCACTTGCCGAGCTGCAGCTCCCCTGCTCGCAGCCGCTGCTCGAGGCGATCATTGGCGAGGCCTGTCGGCTCGGGGCCCGGCTGGCCCGGGGGGGAGAGTTCACCCTCCGCGCTTTCCTGGCCGGCAAGCTCGATCTCCTTCAGGCCGAAGCGGTGCTCGCCGTCGTCGACGCCCGCTCCCCCGGCGAGCTGTCGCAGGCCCTCGACCGGCTCGCCGGAGGGGTCGGCCGCGATCTCAACGGCATCCGCGAGCGACTCCTCGACCTCACGGCCGACGTCGAGGCGGCGATCGATTTTGCCGACGAGCGCAGCCCCGACAGCCTCGGGGAAACAAGCGCGAGCTTCTGGGGAAGCGTGATCGCCGCGCTCGGCGAGATCGGCCGCGCTGTCGAGGCCGCGATGGCGAAGGTCGAGTCGCGCGACGCCGGCGCCCGCGGGCGGCTCCCGCGGGTCGTGATCTGTGGTCCGCCGAACATCGGCAAGAGCAGCCTTTACAACGCCCTGATCGGCCGCGAGGCGGCGCTTGTCGCCGACGAGGAGGGGACGACGCGCGATTGGCTCGAGGCGGTCGTCCGGGGCGATGCGCCGGGGCGCGCCGGCCAGCCGGGGGCGGTCGAATGGCTCCTCGTCGACACCGCCGGCGTGGCGAAGCTCGAAGCGAAGGGGCACACCGTGCCCGGGGACGGGCTCGCCACCGCGGCAGCCGCAGTGGGGCTCGCCGAAGTCGGTCGGGCCGAGATCGTCCTCCGCTGTCGCGATCTGGGGACAGCGGGTGTTTCGCCCGACGAGGTTTTCGTCCCTGCCGGCGCGGTCGTGATCGACATCCTCACCCGCTGCGATCGTGGGCTTCCGACGGGCGACGTGGGCACCGTGATCGCCACCAGCGCCACCACCGGCCTAGGGCTCGATCGCCTCCATCGCGAGATCGCCGCGGCGGTGGCGAGCTTGCCTCGTTTCGGTGGCGCGGCGGAGCGGATTCGGGCCGGGCTCGTGGGAGCGCGGCAAGCCTTGGCGGAAGCGGAAGCGATCGCGGCGGTGGGGCTTGCCGGTGGACCGGCGGAGGAGCCGCTGCTTGCGGAGGCGCTCCTGGCGGCGATCGATGCCATCGGCATGGTCACCGGCCACACGATCGGCACCGATCTCCTCGACCGGATATTCTCGCGGCACTGCGTCGGCAAGTAGCGCGATGTGGGAGCCGTGGAGCACTCCCCGCGCCATCCACGCCGCAGCCGTTCCCCCTCGATTCCCTCCCG
>CAMARC010000101.1 GCA_945860405.1 Candidatus Kuenenia stuttgartensis
CTGCCGGTGATGGTCACTCCGCGCTGGGTGAAGACGGAATGCCAGCCGATTGCCATTGAGGATGTCCTCCACTGGCTTGTCCGCTGTCTCGAAGTGCCCCAGTCAGCCGGATGTACGCTCGAGATCGGTGGTCCGGACGTCTTTCCCTATCAGCAGTTGATGCAGATCATGGCCGAGGAGCTTCACTTACCGCGGCGACTCATCGTGCCGGTGCCTGTGCTCACGCCGCGACTGAGCTCCCTGTGGATCAACATCGTCACGCCGGTGTCGTATCGGATCGCACGGCCTCTGGCCGAGGGCTTGAGAAACCGGGTCGTGCTCACCAATGACGATGCTCAGCGGCTCATGCCTCACGCGGCGCTCGGGGCTCGGGAGGCGATCACGAGGGCGCTGCGGAAGGTCGAGGCCGGGGCGGTGGAGACGAGGTGGAGCGTGGCCGGCCCGATCCCGGGCGACCCTTCGTGGGCTGGTGGCACCGTCTTCTCCGACCGCCGGTCGGTGGAAATCGACGCCGATCCGCAGAGTGTGTTCGCCGCCGTCTGTCGAATTGGCGGGGGGAACGGCTGGTATGCCGGCGACATGCTGTGGCGACTGCGGGGCTGGATGGACACGCTGGTCGGGGGGCCGGGGCTGCGCCGTGGCCGGCGGCATCCGGAAAACGTCGAGTTTGGCGAGACGCTCGATTTCTGGAGGGTGGTCGGCATTGATCGCGACCGATTTCTCTCGCTCCGGGCGGAGATGAAATTGCCTGGGGAGGCGAAGCTCGAGTTCGAGATCCTGCCGGCCGACGGTTCGGCCGAATCCCCGACGGAACTCAAGATGACGGCCCTCTACAGGCCGCGGGGGCTGATCGGGATTCTCTACTGGTATGCGGTCGTCCCGCTCCACGAGATCGTCTTCGGCGGCATGCTCCGCGGCATTCGAAAGACGGCCGAGGCGATGCAGCGGGCGAAGTCGGCGAAACTACCCGAGCAGGCCATCGCCGCAGACACGCTTCCGGGGTATGGCCGGGCGCGGTTGTGGCTGGGCATCTCCGCGGTTGGCACGATGGTGGTGCTCAGTGCCGCGGGATTGGCCGTGAACGCCAGCGGGCGGGCCCTACCTGCAGCCGACGCTACGGTGGCAGCGCAGATCTTCGGGCTGCTGGCATTCGTGCTTTGCTACGTGGCCATCCAATTGCCACTGGATCTTTGGGGCGGCTTCCTGCTCCCGCGGCGTTTTTCACGCGCGCATCCGCCGCTCGGAAGGTATTTGGCGGGCTTGGTTCGCGGAATCGCGGTCCATGCCAGCCTCCTATTCTTGACCGCGGTCGCGATGTTCGTGGCGGGAAGGCTTGGAGGGATCGTCGGCGTGGTGATGGCCGGGGCTGCTCTCATGCTGCTGCTCCTGCGCGGCCGCGTGCTGCTCGCCTCGGCCGCTGCGCCGCTCGAGGTGACGCCCAGCGACGAACGCTCCACCGGCGCGGAGGAATCTGTCGCGACGTTCGTCGCCGAGAGCCAGGACGAAGGATTCACCGGCGGCATTGTCGGCGTGCTCGTGCCGCGGCTCCATCTGCTGCCCATGAAATGGCGGGAGATGCTCGAGCCCGATCAGCTTGCAGCGGCCCTGGAGCGGCGGACGATGGCTGTCGGTTCCGGGAGTTGGCTGCGGGGCCGCCTCTTGGCACTGGGCTTCACCCTCACCGGCATCACGGTAGCCGCCTGCCTCGTGGGCCGCGATCGGCTGGGGACGGCATCCGGCACCGTCGACCTCAGTCTCTGGTTCACGCTCTGGTCGTTTCTCGGGCTTCTCCTCCTGCCCACGCCGAGCCGCCGGGGTGTCACCGAGGTGGATGAGCGGGTGCTTGGAACTGGCTGTTCCCGGGGGAGCATGGAAAGGGCGATTGCCGCACTCGACGATCTCCAGGACCGCGAGCGGAATCGGCCGCCGTGGGTTGAAACGATCTTCCATCCGGTGCCGAGCGTCGCCCAGCGGCTGCGCGGGCCACACTCGCTGGGCTTGCACGGCTTCTGGGATGCGGCGCGGACGAGCGTCTTTCTCAGCGCGGCAGGCCTCGGCCTGCTGGGGCGGGCCGTGCACTGCAACTGCGGCAGACCGGCGCTGTGGGTCTTTCTTCCCGGCGACTGACTCGGAGGCGCGGTCAGTTGCAGCCTGCGATCGCCTCGGCAAGGCGGCGGACGCTCCACGGGGCCGAGCCCTCTGCCTTGTTATTGATCGTCACGAGCACCGTCCGCCCCGACCGCGCCTGGGTGCGGACGAGGCGGGCAAGGCTGTTGCGAGTCTCGAGATCCTCCTCGACGAGCCGGTCGAAGGGAAAGTATTCCTGCTTCGCCCCCTCGTAGTCCTTGCCGGCATGAAGATTCCAGCGAATCACAAGCGGGCTCGAGACGGGGAAGCGATCGAGCCGCCAGACGTCGGCTTGCTTCTCGAGCGGCGGCATGCGGGCGTGCGCGGCGAGGCACGGGATCGCGCCCCCATCGAGGAGGCCCGCCGCGAGGGCTTCGCAGACGAGCGCAGGATCGCGGATCTCCAGCGCGATCGGGGGACCGTGGGGGAGGCTTTCGGTGCCTGGCCGCCGCAGCGCTACCACGAAGGCCACGAGGCGGGCGACGAGCCGCGGCACGTCGGCGAGCAGCGCCCGGCCGAGAGGCGGAAACTGAAACACGATCGCGCCGAGTTTCGCACCCAAGCCGGCGGCCGCCGGGGCGACACAGACCGCCGCCGCGGTGGCGGCGTCGAGGAACGTGGGATTGTCGCCGCTGACAAGGCCGGAGTTCCCGGCGCGTTTGAAGGGATCGGTGATCGCTGCCGGCGCCTTGACGACGAATCGGAAGTCGTCGGGCACCGCCGCGGCGTAGGCGGCGTATTCGTCGGCAAGCAGTGGTGCGTAGAAGGTGCGATCGAGGCTCACGCTGCCGAAGAGCGGATGCTGCGCGTAGGCCGCCAGGCCCCCGCGCGCCAGGCGCTGTTCGCTCTCCGGCTTGCCATGACGCGGCGCGTAGACGAGGCCCGTCCAGCCGGGGAACGACCAGCTCGATGTGCCGAGATGGACCTGCGCCTGGAGCCGGGCGGCAAGGGCGTGGATGTCTGCGGCGACGAGAGCCGGCGCGACCGGCTCGGCGCGAGCGGGCTTAGCCACCGGGGATTCCGGGAGCGAGTCGTCGTCGAACAGTGACCGTTGCCGTTCGCGCGCCATGTGCCTCGCTTTCCTTTTAGCCCGGTTCGGTTGGCCGGTTCGAGCCGATCGCCGTGACGAGGTCGTCGGCGATGTCGAATCTTGTGTCGAGGCGGGTGACGCGGAACACTTCGCGGATCTTCCCGTCGACATGGCACAGCGTCAGCCAACCGCCAGCCCGGTCTACCCGGCCGGCCAGGAGCACGAGGCGGCCGAAGGAATCACTCCCGAAGTAGGTCACCCGGGAGAAGTCGATCACCAGCCCATCGCCGGCGAGGGCATCGGCCTCTGGCAGGAGGTGGTCCTCGAAGAGAGCCGTGGCCCGCGCCCCGAGCACGCGCTTGTCGAGGAGGGTCGCCACGGTGACAGAGCCGAGGCGGCGGATCTCGACCGGCGGGAGTTCGGCGTGAGGGGTCGACATGGTGATCCGGCCGGGAGCGGAGGAAGGGTCCGAAATGGGCTCTGGAAAAGGCTACCATGACCACACGGTTTTCCTTCGTCCACGTTTTCCCTCCCGTAGCCAGCCATGACTCACCGCGTGTCGAGCGAGCAGAATCCCGGCGCCGATCCTTCCCGCCAGGATGCCCGATTCCAACAGCGCTTGGCGGCGCTTGCGACGCGGCTCGACGGCGAACTGCTCGTCGATGACACGACGCTGATGATCTACGCCACCGATGCCTCCGAATACCAGGAGCGGCCGCTGGCGGTGGCGCTCCCGAGAACGGACGCCGATGTCGGTGCGATCGTTCGCTTCGCCGCGGCCGAGGGGGTGGGGATCATTCCCCGCGGCGCCGGCACGTCGCTCGCCGGCCAGGTGGTCGGAGGGGGGATCGTCGTCGATACCGGGCGCCACATGAACAAGATCGTGGCGATCGATGTCGAGAGGCGCACGGTGCGTGTCCAGCCGGGCGTGGTCCGCAATGCCCTCAACCAGGCCCTCGCCCCCCACGGCCTCTCCTTCGGCCCCGAAACGTCGACCGCGTCCTGGGCGATGATCGGCGGGATGGTGGGGAACAACTCCTGTGGCTCAAACTCGATTGCCTGGGGGACGACGCGTGACCATCTCCGCGCTGCCCGTGGCTTCCTCGCCGACGGTTCGGAGGTGACTTTCGCGGCGGAATCTGCGCCCGAGTTCGCGGCGAAGTGCGCTGGCCCCGACTCGCTCGAGACCAGGATCCACAAGGGGCTTCGCGACCTTCTCGGCGATGCTGCCGTGCGGGCCGAGGTGGAGCGGAGCTTTCCGAAGGCGGCCGTCACCCGCCGCAACACCGGCTACGCCCTCGACGCCCTCATGGATGCCGACTGCTTCGATCCTTCGAGCCCCCATCCCTTCAATGCCTGCAAGCTCGTCGCCGGCTCGGAGGGAACGCTGTTTCTCGGGGTGGAGTTCGAGCTCGGGCTGATCGATCTGCCGGCGCCGGGGGGGCTGCTCGTGGCCCATTGCGCGAGTGTCGACGAGGCCCTCCGTGGGGCCGTCGTCGTCATGCATGAAGGGAAGGCCGCGGCGGCGGCGGAAGGGGGCGTGCTCTCTGGCTGCGAGCTGATCGATCGGAAGATCCTCGAATGCACGAAGGGCAACGCCGAGCAGACCCGCAACCGGAGCTTCGTCGTCGGTGATCCAGAAGCGATCCTCGTCGTCGAGATCCGCCATGCCGATCGGGCTGCGATCGAGCGGGCGCTTGCGGCCACCGAACGGGCACTTGTCTCGGCGGGCATCGGCCATGCCTACCCGCGCCTCTTCGGCGACGATGCCAACAAGGTGTGGGAGCTGCGCCGGGCCGGGCAGGGGCTCGTGCAGAACATTCCCGGCGACAAGAAGCCGCGCGAGATCATCGAGGACACCGCCGTCGCGATCGACGACCTCCCCGCCTATATCGCCGACTTCGATCGGCTCCTCGCGGAGAAGTACGGCATCGACTGCATCCACTACGCCCATGCCGGTGCCGGCGAGCTCCACCTCCGGCCGCTCTTCGACCTCCGCACGGTCGAGGGCTTGAAGATGTTCCGCGATGTCGCCACCGACGTTGCGCACCTCGTCAAGAAATACCGCGGCTCTTTAAGTGGCGAGCATGGCGATGGCCGGCTCCGCGGCGAGTTCATCCGCACGATGGTCGGCGCCGCCTGCTTCGAGCATCTCGTCAGGGTGAAGCGGTTGTTCGATCCGCAGGGGATCTTCAATCCCGGCAAGATCGTCGACACCCCCCCGATGGACACGCAGCTGCGGATCGTGCCGGGGGAGCCGGAGCCGAGCCACGAGACGGTGTTCAATTTTGACGCCGTGCAGGGGGTGCTGCGGGCGGCGGAGAAGTGCGGCGGCGTCGGCCAGTGCCGCAAATCGGCCGCGATGGGGGGGACGATGTGCCCCAGCTACATGGCGACGCGCGACGAGAAGGACACGACCCGGGCCCGGGCCAATGTCCTCCGCCAGGCGCTCGCCTCGACGGCAGGGAGCCCGGGCGCCAATCCCTGGACGACGCCCGAGCTCGCCGAGGTGATGGATCTGTGCCTCTCCTGCAAGGGCTGCAAGAGCGAGTGCCCGTCGAACGTCGACATGGCAAGGCTCAAGAGCGAATGGGAGCAGCACTGGATCGACGCCCACGGCATCCCGCTGCGGACGAGGCTCATCGCCGACACGGGGCGGGCGATGCAATGGGCGGCGCGCGTGCCCTGGCTCTACAACACCCTCGTCACGGCCCCGGGAATCTCAGGGGTACTGAAGTGGGGGATGGGATTCGCGGCGGGCCGGTCGCTGCCGCGCGTCCATGGCACGACGCTCTCGCGCTTCATGCGGAGCCGGCCGCGGCGGCCCGGCAGGCTCGGGCGTGTCCATCTCTTCTGCGATGAGTTTACCGACACCCTCGACGCTCCGGTGGGGATCAAGGCCGTCGAGCTCCTCGAACGGCTCGGGTATGAGGTGGTGATCCCTGACCACGTCGCCAGCGGCCGGCCGCAGATCTCGAAAGGGCTCCTCCGTGAGGCGCGGGGCCTGGCAATCGAGAACGTCCGCCGGCTCGATCCAATCATCACCGACGAGGCGCCGCTGTTGGGGATCGAGCCGTCTGCGATCCTCGGCTTCCGCGACGAGGTGCCCGATCTCGTGCCGCGCGACATGATCCCCGCCGCACGGCGGCTGGCCGGGCGGGCGCTTTTGATTGATGAGTTTCTCGCCCGTGAGGCGGCGGCAGGGAGGATCGGCCCGGAGGCGTTTACGGACGAGCGCCGCACGATCCGCCTCCATGGGCACTGCCATCAGAAGGCGCTGGCCTCGATCCAACCGACCGTGACGGCCCTGTCGCTCCCGCGGAACTATGCCGTCGAACCGATCCCCAGCGGCTGCTGCGGCATGGCCGGCTCGTTCGGCTACGAGCGGGAGCATTTCGACGTCTCGATGCGGATCGGGGAGCTCGTTCTCTTTCCGGCTGTGCGGACTGCCGCGGACGATGTCGTGATCGCCGCCCCGGGGACAAGCTGCCGCCACCAGATCAAGGATGGCACGGGTCGCACGGCCCTCCATCCGGTAGAGATCCTCCATGCGGCGTTGCGGCCTTCTGGGTGATCGACCGGCGCGGGGCTGGTACGATGCCGACCCAATCGGGGTACGATCGGGACGCCACGGCTTTCCGCCGCGTCCATCGCTCCGTGAACGCCAGCTGCGACAGCCTCCGCCGCGAGAGAGATCGGGACGATGAAACCGCCTCCACGCCGACCGGTTGTCCTCGTGTTCGCCGCGTACTACCGGCCTGCGTTCCGCTCCGGTGGTCCGTTGCGAACGTTGCTGAATATGGTCGACCAACTCGGTGACGAGGTCGACTTCCGGATCTTCACTCGCAACCACGATCTGGGATCGCGGGAGCCGCTCGCCGGGGTGACACTCGGGCAATGGTGCGATGTCGACGGGACGCAGGTGTTTTATGGATCGTCGTCGGACCGCAGCCTGTCGGCCGTTTCCCGCATCATCCGGGATGTCGGGCCCGACACGGTCTACCTGAACAGCTTTCTCGACCCATCGTTCTCGATCCTGCCGCTGGTCGTACGTCGCTGCGGCTGGACGGCCCCTGGGATCCGCTGGGTGCTCGCGCCGCGCGGCGAGTTTGCCCCGAGCGCCCTGCGGATCAAGGCGCCGAAGAAGCGGCTTTTCCGCGCTGCCGCGCGGCTCACCGGTCTCCATTCGGGGCTGATCTGGCAGGCGTCGAGCGACTTCGAGCGGGACGACATCCGTCGCGCCATGGGGGGCATCGCCGCCGACATCCGCGTCGCCACCGATCTCACCGAACGGTTGGCGGACGTGCCCCCGCCAGCGACGCCCCGGCCGGAGGGGCCGCTGCGGGTCTGCCTGCTGTCGCGGATCAGCCCGATGAAGAACGTCTGCTACGCGATCGAGGTGGTCCTCCGGCTCCGCTGTCCGGTGGAGTTCTCGATTTATGGCCCGATCGAAGACCGGGCCTACTGGGAGACCTGCCAGCCGTTGATCGCGGCGGCGCCGGCCGGCTGCCGGATCGCATGGCAGGGGGAGGTGTCTCCCGATCAGGTCCGCGCGACGATCGCGCGACACGATCTCTTCCTCCTCCCGACCCGCGGCGAGAATTTCGGACATGTGATCTTCGAGTCGCTGGCGGCGGGGGTGCCGGTGTTGGTGAGCGACCGGACACCGTGGCGCGATCTCGACGCGCGGGGCTCAGGATGGGTGCGACCGCTCGAGACGCCAGAGGCTTTTGTCGACGTGCTCGAGTCGGCCGCCGCCCGCGATCCGGCGGCGCGGCGGGCCGCCGCGGTGGCCGCCCATGCCCATGCCCTGGAGGTGTCGCGTTCGGCGGCCGTGCTCGGCGCCAACCGCGGGCTGTTTGTCGACGCCGCCACCGAGGCGCCGCCGGCCGCGTGACGGCACGGCGCACGCCCGAGGTGCCCGGTGGGATGGTATGCTCCGGCCCCGTTGGGGGCGACTGGATCGGAAGGGGCACGCCGCCCCTGTCGACCGCCCCACGAGTTCCATTCCCGTCCGAGGAGTCTTCTCATGCCGCGCTTGCCTGCCCTGTTCGCCATCGTCCTGGCCCTTGCCGCCGGATCGCTCCGTGCCGCCGACGACTACGACTACGACCTCGTCCATTCGTCGGTCGGCTTCAAGGCCCGCTTCCTCGACATCAGCTGGATCCAAGGGCGCTTCAACGACGTCTCCGGGAAGTTCTCCCTCGACCGGCAGGATCCCTCGAAGTCGACGTTCTCCCTCACGATCAAGGCCGACAGCGTCGATACCGCCAACGCCGCCCGTGACGAGCATCTCCGCCAGCCCGACTACTTCGACACCAAGCAGTTCCCGACGATCGAGTTCCGCAGCACCGCCGTGAAGGCGATTCCCGACGGCTACGAGGTGACCGGCAACTTCACGATGCACGGCGTCACCAAGCCGGTGACGATCAAGCTCGTCGGTGGCAAGGAGATCGAGGCGATGGGGAAGAAGCGTGTCGGCTTCGGCACCGAGCTCAAGCTCAAGCGCAGCGACTTCAACTTCGACAAGGGGCAGATCGGCAACATCGGTGACGAGGCGATCATCCTCATCGACTGCGCTGGCCAGCGGGACTGACCCGGTGCCCGACGTGGCGATGGTGGTCCGAGCGGTGCTGAGCGCGTTCGCGGTGGCCGCGGCGCTCGGCGCCGTCGGCGCCGGGATCTCACGGCGTGAGCCGGCCCTCGCGGCGGTGGCGGTGATCGTGGCCTTCGTCTGGGGGGTGGTCGCGGGGCTGTTCCTGCTCCGCGCCCTCCCCTCGCTGCCGCCAACGACGGCGCTCGACCGCTTCCTCGTCATCCTCCTGCCGGTCGCCCTGGCAATCGAGGCCGAGGCGGCCGCCCATTGGCTCGATGGCTTTTGGTTGACCGTCGAGCGCGGCTGCGTGGCGCTGGTGGCGGTGCCAGTGCTCCTTCATGGGTCGGTGTGGATGGAGGGGGGCGGCCCGGCCGCGGTGATCCTCGCCGCCGCGCTCTTCTTCTGGGCATCGTGGGAGGGGATCACGGGGGAGGTGCGTGCCAGCGACGATCGGGTTGTCGCCGGGGTGACGGTGCTGGCGCTCGTGGTCGCCGGCCTTTCGATCGCGATGGCCGGATGGTTGAAGGGGGGGCTCGTGGCGCTGCCCCTGGCCGGGGCGCTCGCCGGCGCGCTGGCGGTCGAATGGGCTGGATCGCGGGCGGAGGGCGGGAGCCTGGGGCGGGACGGGGGCGGGCCTGCCCCCTCCGGTCTCCCGGGGCTCACGGCTGCAGGGCTCGTGGCGCTCTTCGGCCTGGTGGTGGTGGGGCGCTGTTTCGGGAGGTTGGGTTCGGCTGCGGCGCTCCTCATTCTCCTGGTGCCGCTGTTGGCCGTCGTGCCGGCGGCGATCGGTCGTGGCCTGCCGGCCTCCGCCGCTGGTCGTCTGCTGCAATCCGCGTCCTACCGGATCTTCCTGGCGGTCGTGCCTCTGGTCATCGTCTTGTGGGGAGCGAAGGCCGACTTCGACACGAGGCTGGGGCGCCTGCTCGGTGCAGCCCCGGCGGCGGCCCGGCACCACGCGGTCTCACCCCGCCCGGTTTCACCCCGCCCGGAACTCCAGGCAGCGCCAGCCTTCGAGTTCGGTCGCGATCGGCTCGGTGGCGAGGTGCCTCCGGTAGAGCGCGGCGATGTCTGGAACGTCGGCGGAAAGCAGGCCGCAGAGAACGATCCTCCCGCCCGGTGCGAGCCGGCGGCAGAGCTCGTCGGCATGCGCCCGGAGCACCGGGGCGACGATGTTGGCGAGGATGAGGTCGTGGGGTGGCTTGACGGGAAGCTCGGCGAGGGTGGCTGACACGCGAACCCGGCCGGCGACGGCGTTCAGCGACGCATTGTGGCCGATCGCCTCGTGGACGCGCGTGTCGCTCTCCACCGCCTCGACGGCCCGCGCCCCGCGGAGCGCGGCGGCGATCCCCAGGATCCCGGAGCCGGCGCCGAAGTCGAGGACGCTTCCCCACGCGCTTCGATCGCCTGGCACTCCCCCGGCCAGCGCCGCCAGGCACAGCCTGGTGGTGGGATGGAGCCCGGTTCCGAATCCCGTGCCGGGATCGATCACGAGCGTTGTCGGGGCATCCGCTGACGAGGTGTGGGCCGCGGCCTCCCAGGGGGGAAGGATTCGGCCGAAGCCGGGGACCTCGATCGGCCCGTGGCTGGCGCGGAACTCCGCCTCCCAGTCGTGGGTCTGCTCGCAACGGATGCAGCCGACGTGGCAGCCGTCGAGCGGCCCGAGGCGCGCTGCGGCGGCGCGGGCGCCCGATTCGTCTCCAAACCAGAATGCGGCGGTGATCGTGTCGCGGGCCGCCACCCAGTCGCGGTCGGGATCGCCCGCAGCGGCGTCGAGCACCATTGCGCTCAAGGTGATCCCGGCCGCGAACGCCTCGTCGGCATCCAGCGAGCCCTCATGGACGCCGGCCAGGCCCGTCCCGTCGAGGAACTCCCAGACGAGAAGGAGAAAATCGTCACGCGACAGCGCCTCCCCCGGATGAAGCGCCACCCTGTCGGCAATCGTGACATCGACGACCCAGCAGGGGTCGGTGGGCGTTTTCATCGATAGTTTCCCGCGGTTGGATGGCCGTGACGCCCCCTCCCGAGGAGCGTAGAATAGAGGGCTCAGCCAGACGGCCTCCACGCCGCACCGGCTCGCCTGGGGGAATGACCATGGTACGAAGCTTTCTGTGTCTGCGGGTCCTGTTCATCGCCTTCCTGGCCGCCGGGCAATTGGGGGTGCCGCGCAGGGCATTGGCCGACCCGACGAGTCTGTCGTTTGCCGCCGATATCAAGCCTCTCCTCTCCAATCGCTGCCTCCGCTGCCACGGGCCGGACGAGTCCTCCCGGCAAGGAGGGGGAGACGGGGGGCTCCGACTCGACACATACGCCGGGGCGACGGCTGATCTTGGCGGGCACGCGGCGATCGTGCCTGGGGACCCGGACTCAAGCGTCCTCATCGCCCGCATCACCTCGACCGATCCCGACACCGTCATGCCCCCTCCCGATGGCGGCGAACGGCTTTCGCCAGCGCAGATCGAGGCCTTCAGGGCCTGGGTGGCTGGCGGAGCGAAGGTCGAGAGGCATTGGTCGTATGTGCCGCCGGTCCGCCCGGAGGTGCCGGTGATCGCCGCCGCCGTGCGCAACCCAATCGATGCCTTCGTGCTGGCCCGGCTTTCGCGGGAGGGGCTCGCGCTGCAGCCCGAGGCCGACCGGGCGGTGCTCGCCCGCCGCCTCGCCCTCGATCTGGTCGGCCTGCCGCCGACGCCGGAGGAGGTCGATGCCTTCGTCGCCGATCCGGCCCCGGACGCCTACGAACGCTACGTCGACAGGCTGCTGGCCCACGACGGCTACGGCGAGCATCAGGCCCGGCAGTGGCTCGACCTCGCCCGCTATGCCGATAGCGCCGGCTACGCCGACGATCCCCCGCGCTCAATCTGGGGGTTCCGCGACTGGGTCATCCGTGCCTTCGATGCCAACATGCCCTTCGATCGTTTCACGACGCTCCAACTGGCCGGCGACCTCCTTCCCGGCGCCGGCCCTGACGAGCGCATGGCAACGGCCTTCCACCGCAACACGATGACCAACACCGAGGGTGGGACGATCGACGAGGAGTTCCG
>CAMARC010000102.1 GCA_945860405.1 Candidatus Kuenenia stuttgartensis
TCGGCCTGCCCCGGTCATGGAGTCGATTCGCCGGCGGCGAGTCGCTTGAAATACTGCTCGATCGCTTCCCGGTAGTGGGCAGGGAACTCGCGACCGATCTGCTGCAGGGCCTGCTCGCGCTCGTGGGGAGGGAGATTACCCCAGCCTTCGCCCTCCCCGAGATCCCGCCGCGTCACCTCGCCCGCCCCCTGCCCTCCGGCAATGCGGCTGTCGTCCATCGGCTTGCCGTTGCCCGAATTGCCCGACCCAGGTGCCCCACCGCCGCCGGATTGCTGGTTTTGCTTTTCCTCGATGGCAGCGATCAGTTTGTCGAGCGAATCGATCACCCCGTCCTGCACCTGGCGGGTGACCGGACCGGCACGTCCCTGCCCGAGGCGACGCGTGATGTCGCGCATCCGCCTGGCGATGTGATCGAGCGATTCCTCCTCGAGCCCCGTCATGTCTGCCCGGAGGAGCCTTGCCACCCGCTCGTAGCGAACCGGAATTTCGGCCGATCGCTCGAGGAGACGGTCGAGCGAGGCGATGCAGTCGTCGGCGCGCAGCAACCAATGCTGGCAGGCCGCGGTGTGGAAGAGCAGCGAGGCAGGATCGACGACCGCCTCCGGCTCGAGCCCGGCGAGGACAACAAGCCCGTCGTCGAAGCGTTCCTGACGGACAAGCTCCCGCCCCAGCCAGAGCCGTACGACCCCGCGCTCAAATCCATCCGTTGCCTCCTCGGCAACCCAGGCTGGCAGTGCTGCGGCCGTCACTGGCGGGACGCCCGGCGTGGCCGGCACGACAGCGAGCACCGGCAGGCAGCGCGGATCTGCCTCGGCGACCGCGCCCATGACGACGTCGAGCCGGTCGTAGGTGGGATCGGCCCCCCGCTCTCCCCAAAAGGCGAGGGCCGCCTGACGCCGCTCCGCCGGGAGGCCGGAGCGTTCGAGCCAGGCTTGGAGCGTTCGTTCCACCTCGTCGCGGGAGGGGACTTGCCAGGTCGGGGGCTTGGCAAGATCCGCTCCCTCTCCGGAATTGGGCGCCGCCGGTGCCAGCGCGGCCGGTGTGTCGTCAGCACGTGCGGCGGCAGGACAGACGGCGATCATCACCAGCAGCAGGGCCACCGGCCACGGCCAGGGAGCCTGTCTGCGGGCAGACCGCGTCATCGTATTCGCTGCGTTCATCGCTTGCCCCTCATTCCGTCAGGCCGCTGACGATGTCATGCGCCGCCCGTTCGATTTTCCGCTGCCGATCGGACAGCCGGCGGACCGCATCGAGCAGCTCGGGTTCTTCCGCCTGTTCTGCCCCTTCACCGAGGACCTGCGAGAACCGGCGCGTCCGCGTATTCACACGCATCTGCAACGACCGGATCATCTTCAATTCAGAAAGCTTGTCGACCAGCGGTTGCTCGCCCGGCTCGGCGGGGCGGCCGCCCGCGGCCCCTTTCTGCTGCTGCTGTTGGTCGCGCTGGGCCTTCTCGAGGGCGGCGACCATCTCCTCGAGGCTCGCAACGATGTCCTGGATGATGCCCCGGGTGGTGCCGCCGACGTCACCGCGCCCGAGCCGCGCGGCGGCCTGCGTGGCGTCGTCCCGAACCTGCTCGAGCGCCTCCGGGATCGCCACGGCCGACCCATCGTCGCGGACGAGCGTCAGCGCCTTGACGGCATCGGCTCCGATCGCCGTCTGTTCACGCCCGAGCCGCGCCGCCTCCAGTTCCCGCTCGCGTTCCCGGTCGGCCGTCGGCTCGGCGGCGATCCTTTCGGCTGCGGCGAGGACCGCCTTCTCGGCGCGGAGCATCGCGCGCAAGCGGGTCTCGAGTTGCACGAGGAGCCGCTCGACCTCCTGCTCGCGCATCTGACGAAGGATCTCCTCGAGTTCCGCGCGGGCCGTCTCCAATTCCTCGATCGCCTTCTCCTGCTCCTGTCGAGCGTTGCGGCGTTTGGCTTTCTCGATCTCCTCTTCCGCCTTCTTCATCCTTTCGGCGGCCGCCTCGAGGCGATTCTGGGTGCGCTTCGCCCGCGAAGACTCGTCGTCGCCATCGGGTGGCGGCTCGGGCTTATTCCCATCCTCCCCCGATTCACCACTCCCCTGCCCTTCGGCAGGCTCCCCTCCCGGCGAAGGTTTCGTCGAGCCCCCCTTCTCTCCCTCTCCCGATTCGGGCTTCCTTTCCCCTTCGGGCGTTCCTTCCCCCTGCGGAGGTTCTCCCGCCGCGCCCGGCTTTTGTGCCTCGGCTTTTGGTGACGGATCCTTGGCGCCCCCCTCGTCTGGCTTGCCTTCTGGCTTGCCGTCTGGAGAGGCTTCGGCATCGCCTTCCTTGCCGTCCGGCTTGTCCCCCTTGGCAGGCTCGTCGCTTTGGCCTTCCTTCGCTTCTTTTCCCTCTTTGAGTGGCTCGCCGCCGGCGTCGCGCACCTCCATCCGCTTGGCAAACCCGCCGAGGTCGCGGGAGAGGTCGGAGGTCTCCGTAGCGAGGGCGTTTTGCCGATCGAGGAGTTGCGCCTCGCGGCTGCCTGCTTCGGTCGATCCCTCGATGTCACGTTGTTTCGCGATCAGCTTCGAGACCCGCGCCAGGAACTGCTTCACCTCCTCCTTCGAGTTGGTGAGGTGACGGTCGGAGTCCCCCGCCTCGAGGAGCGTGAGCAACTCGCGGAGTTGCTCGATCGCCGAGGCCTGCGTCGTGCCCGCCTTGAGGAGCTGCCCCTTCTCGAGCAATTGCACGATCGTGTCGAGCCTTCCTCCCACCTCCTGATCGCGGGCCTGCTCGAACACACTCCGCAACACCGCGGCACGGCGCGGGTCGCTCGCTGCGAGGAGATCGGCGAGGCGGAGGAACGTCTTCTCGAGTTCACGGTATTGGGCGAGGAGCTCTTGTTCGCGGCCCGCGAGAACCGCCGGATCCTCCCCAGTGCCCGGCGCCGCCGCGTTCCGCGCGGGCGCGCTGGCCGGTTCCTGGGAATACACCGGCAGGGCCGAGAGCCCGCCGAGAAGGAGCAGGTGAGCAGCGAGCAACGATAGCCGTCTGGCTGATCGTCCGCACCGTGTCGGCCCAGGGGCGACCGGCGAGACGACGTCGTCGTATCGGCCCTGCAGCCAGCCGTGAATCGATGTCATGGTCGCTCCAACGCCTCCTTGGCCCGCTGTCGCTGACGACGGAGCGTCTCCGACCGGATCTCCTCCTGCGTTCTGATCACGCCGCGCAGAAGCTCGATCACCTCGTTGTAAGACTCCAGTTCCATCATCTTATCCAGAACGGCCCTCATCCGGGCGAGGACCATGTCGGCACGGGCAACGATCGCCCCGCGCTCGCTGGCCGGGGCAGCCCTCACCGCCGCGGCGAGCCCCGGGAGATCGCCGGCCGCGATCGCCGAGAGCGGTGTGGCGATCTGGCCCACGAGCCGCCCTTCAAGCTCCTCGGTGAGCATCCGGTTGTTGTCGAGTTCACCGCGGATGGCGAGGAAGTCGCGGGCGATCTCGCCGGTCTCGCCGGCCGCGCGGGAGGCCGATTCGGCAAGCCGTCCTGATTCGAGCGCCCAGCCATCGGCCTCCGATGCCGCGGCACGGTTCTCTCCGTCGTCGCTCCCGGCGCCGTCCCCTTCACCAGTCTCCCCAGCTGCCCTGTCCTCCACGGCGGCATTTCCCCCCAGCCCCGCGGCGAGTCGCTCGCGCGCCAGGGCAAGGTCGGAGACGACACTCTCGAATCGACGGCGGAGGAGGATCTCCCGAGCCTCGAGCATTGCCATCAGCGCCTCCGGCGTGACGACGTCGAGCGACCAGGCATCGCTCTTCCCCTCGTTTGGCCCCCCACCGAGCGTGCAGCCGTCACGGGCTGCAACCTGCACCGAGAGGGCGGCCCCCGGCGCGAGGGCGAGGGGCTCGAGTTCGAGGATCTCCGGCCGGTCTTCGGTGAACTCGACCAGCGGCACACCCGCCGTCACGCGCGACACCGCCACGTTGACCGTCGCGCCATCCTTGACCGCGACGGTCGCCACGGCTTCAGCCAGGTTGTGGTCATCGCTGACGATCCCCACGAGCGGAATCCGTGCCTGCGGCGTGACGGCGGTGGAGATGCCGCGCATCCGCATGGCGACCTGAGGCGCCTCATCGGGGACCGCGGCGAGCACCACCGAGATCGGCTCGCGGTTGTCGAGGCCGTCGGTGTCGGTGAACCGGGCCACAAACGTCTGCTCTCCTTCGACCGGCCCGAGTTCAACGGCGAGGTCGCGCACGCCGCTTGCCGATTCCTGGGCGGGCAGCTCTGGCGAGCCCCCCGCCACCTCGGCCAATCTCGTCTCCACACCGTCCGCGACCGTCACGACGGTCGCCGCGCGGAGCGGCTTTGTGGAACGGAAGCGGAGGGAGACGGTCGAGCCACGGGGCACCTGCAGAACCCGGGAGGCTGACACGGCCCGCGTGCCTCCCCCGAGATAGCCGGGCAGAAGCGCCACGCATTCGAGCGACTCAAGCGCCGGAGCATCGACCACCACCAGGCGCAGGCCGCGCAGACGCGCGTCGCCGCCACGGATTTCGACGTCGAGATCCTCGTTGACCCCCTTGATGAGATGACCGAAGGCCTGCGCACCCTCGGCCACGCCCCCGCGCACTCCCATCCGCTCGGTCCGCCACGGGCCGCCACGGCTGGAGCGAGTCCGCAGGTCGACGACCTCCGGAATCTCGCGGGCCGCGTCAGCCCTGACGCGGAGATCGACGTCGGTGCCACGGGCCACCTTGCGGACTCCGGCAGAAAAGCCCTCGGCCTCGAGGCCCGTTCGCCGCGGCCAGGGGGTGTCGTCGAGGAGGAGCATCCGCCGCGTCCACAGGTCGGCCACGGCCGGCCGGAGACACGCAAGCCCCACAATGCTCGCCACCGCCAGCCCCCCGGCCAGCGCCGTGGCCACGAGCCGTCGGCGGCGGAAGAGCCGCGCCGGCTCGACATCGCCGACCACCGCCACGGCCTCGTCGATCGTCCGTTCGAGCAGCCTCCGATCGACGTCGCCCGCCGGGCCGGTGGAGAGCTCGACGGCGGTCGAGAGGCTGTCGCGGAATCCGACATGCCCACGCTCGAGGAGCGACGCGAGGGTGGCATCCCCCATCGACACCGCCAACCTTCCCCACAGCTTTCCCCAGATCATCGCCACTAGCCCCACCAGAGCCAGGCCCACCAGCAGGACACGGACCCAGGCCGGCGGTTCCACCGCCCAATCGAAGGCCATCGTCCCGAAGAACACCGCGGCGCCAGCCAAGCCGATCAGCGCCAGCGATTCGATCCACACCCAGCGGCGTGTCTGCTGACGGACGGCCTCGATGAGGTCGCGGATCCGCGCGAGCCCCGCGATCGCGGCAGCCGACAGCGGGGCCTGAGCCGACGAGGCGGCGTTGATGTCGACAGTCACGATGCTCTTCTCTGCGGCAGCCAACGGCGGTCATCCCTTTCCGGGTGGGAGACTGATGTCAGGCGAGTTTCACGAGACGACGGATGATCCACTCCAAACAGAGAAGCCCGGCTCCGAGCGCGAGGAGGAGGGCGTTGAGCCGGCGTTTGAACGCTCCGTCGGGCGCCCCGGTCTCGTACTCGCGCCGCGACTTGTCAGGGATCCGCGCCGCCAGCGCCGCCGATTCGCTCGCCCCCCAGGGGGCATCGACGAGGAAGTGGGCCGAGCCCCCCGTGATCGCCCCGAGCCGTTCGAGGAGGCCGCGGTCGAGGCGCGGACGCTCGAGCTCCCGATCGGGCAGCCGGGCCTGGATACGCCGGGAGATCACCTCGCCGGAGCCGTCGCCGAGATCGACATCGATCCGCCAGCCGCCCTCCCGCGAGGCTACAAATCCCCCCTGGAAGACCCCCGGCCGGCCGGGATCGGAGGAGAGCGGCACGTCGACGCTCACGCCATCGGGACCCTCGACGCGGCAGATCGCCCCGGACAGAACCGTGCTCCCGTCCCCGTCGGCGGCGACGAGTCGGACGACGACCGTGGCACCGACCGGATAACGGTCGCGCTCCACGAGCACCCGCGCACGGCGGGAGCCGGCGAGCAAGCGCCCCTGGGAGACATGCCGCACCAGTTGCGTCGTCAGCCGCTCGAAGAGCGCATCCTCGAGCGACCGCAACCGCCACGTTTCGCCGCTCCCCAGATAGAACACGCTCCCCGACCCGTAGAACTGCCCGGCCATGGAGATCGGCCCGCGGGCTTCGGCGGAAGGAGCGAGAGCGGCGCTGCCGGGGGGCACGACGCGGGCGTAGACCGTGGCTCCCGGCTTGGCGACGGTGGCGTCGAAGCAGGAGAAGATCCCCTTGAACTCGCTCCACACCGTCTGGCTGGCGATCCGGCTTCCGGCCAGCCAGAGGAACTCGGCATCCGTGCCGTCCCGGCTGAACTGGAGCGGCATCGGCTCCTCGAATCCGGCCGGTTCGTCGACGAGCCCCTGCCCTGCCCGACGGAGCTCCACCGGATAGAGCCCGCGGACCACGGTCGTCTGCTGGTCGGCGATCCACGCATCCATGAACACGGTGCCGGCCACGAGGACCAGCCCGCCCGACTCCCGTGACACCCACCGCTCGAGCCTGGCCTGTGCCGCCGGATCGAGCGAGCGCCAATCGACGTCGAAAGCGACGATGCAGTCGTAGGTGGAGAGTTCCTCCGCGGTGGCGGGGAACGACTCGAGGATCCGCCGCGCGTCTTGGGAAGCGCCGCGTGCGGCGGTTCCGAGAAGGACGTCGACGGCGAAGCTCTTGTCGCGTTCGAGCACATTCCGCATGAACTGGTATTCACGCGTCGGCCCACTCGCCATGAGGAGCACCTGGGTGACCCGGTCCACGACTTCGACCTCGGCCACCTGGGAATCGTCCGCCGGCGTCCGGTCACCGGGGGGCGGAACGATCCGCAGCACGAGTTCATGGCGGCTCGGTGCTTCGAGCCCCGGCACCTCGAATCGGACAGCGGCCAATTCGCCGTCGGCCGCCAGCACGACCTCGGTGGCATCGATCACGCGCCCCCCCTTCGCCGCCACGGTGTCGTTGCCTCCGTCGGTTGGGGACCGGTCGGCCAGCTCGACTTTCACCGTCTGCCCGGCGAGCCCCTGAGCCTGGAGATACCCCTGCACGGAGAAGCGATCCCCTGGATACACCCGCGCCGGGGAGAGCAGATCGGCGACACGGACATTCGTCGGCAATCGGTCCGATCCGGTCCCCACGCTGAACACCGGCACCCCTGACTTGGCGAGGGTCCCGGCGGCGGCGGCCGGATCGACCCCGGCGTTGTTGCCGCCGTCGGTGAGGAGAATCACTCCCGCGAGCGTTCCCGGCGGTTCCTGATCAATGACCCTCACGAGGGCCTCACCGATCCTGGTCTCGAATCCCCGCGGTTGGAGTTGCTGCCGCCAATCCCCCTCCGCCGACGCTTCCTTGTCAGCCTCCGATTCGCCGGAGTCGATGTCCGCGGCGGCGACGGGGGCCTCCTCCGCGGTGCGGGGAAGCACGGCGAGCGACTCGGCGTCGGCGTCGAATCTCCACACGGAGACTTCGTGTGTGGGGGCGAGGGCGGCGAGCACCCCTCCGCGCTCCAGCACCTCCACGGCCCGCGTCGAGCGGGTCGGCGCGACGCCGGCGGCGGCCTCGGCCCCGGGGTCGAGGCCTTCTGGAAGCGTCATGCTGGCACTGGCGTCGACAACGATGGCCACCCGCGAAGGAAAGACGACCTCGTGTTCGGCGATCCGCTCGAGGTCGAGGTACGCCGCGGCGAGCGTGGCCAGCGCCCCGAGCCGCAGGCCGAGGAGCAGGAGGCCGATCCCGCGCGGCAGCTCGGCAGCATCGCGCCGGTACATCCAGGCCACCCACGCCGTCACGGCCACGAGCACCGCGATCAACAGTGGCATCTGCCACCACTGGGAAAAACCCTCCAAAAGCGCGCTGGAGACGCGGTGCTTCACACCATCGGTGGCAGCCAGGCAGGGGTGGATGGGGAGGGATGGCATGAACGAAGGGGGGTCGGCGGCGCGACCGGGTGGGTGCGGTGTGAGGTGATTTGGGTGGACGTCGACGACAAACTACCCCGGAGGGAGGATCCGGATCAGGCTGCGGCACCACGCCGCTTCGCGGGGTGGTAGCTCGACGACCACGCCACGAGTTGCTCGAGCAACAGAATGCCGAGGAGGATTGCGAGCAACGGGGTGACCAACGAGACGCCGTTTTGGGCCCTTGCCCCCGGATCGATCGACGCGGCATTCTCATAGCTGAACGGGACTCCCGCCAGCGTCTTCTCGAGTCCTTCGCGCCCGGAGCGGGCCAGATGCCCCTCGTCGGGATCGACGTTCACCGCGACGAGGCGTTCCCGCTCGAGCCCATCGGTCCGGCGCCAGCGGACGGCGTAGGCCCCGGGCTTGGAGGCATCGAGCCTCGCCTCCATCCGCCCCGCTGCAGCAGGACGGGCGGCCTGATGGATCACGGTCCCGTCGGGCGGGACGAGAAAGTCGACCTCGATGCCGTCCACGGAGGGGTCGAGCATGACCGTCACCGGATCGCCGACGTCGAGCGACTCCGCCCGCCTTCGGCCGCGGGCAAGATGACTCTCGAGCTCGAGCATCACGACCACCCAGCTCGGATTGCCGCGTGACCAGTTGTTCCACGTCGGCGACGCCGTGGTCAGAACCGCGGCCACGATCCCCGCACCATAGGAACGCTCCACCATCAACGCAGCGCCGTTGCGGAGCGAGAGCAGCCGTCGCAGGCCGGCCTCGGGAGCCGGTTCCCAGCCTCGTTCGACGGCCGAATAACGGTCGACCCGCACGGCATCGAGGAGCGGATTGCGCTGGCCGGCAAGGACGGCAACGACCGGGTGCTCCTCGACGACGACGTCGGGACGCTGCTCGGCGACGTCGGGGAGCAGGTCGACCATGCCAGCGAGTGGGACGGGAAAGATGCCGGCGCCGTCGCGGTGGAGCGTCCGGTTGACGATGTCGGGCTTCGTCCGCGGACCGACGAAGAACACGACGCCTCCTCCGCCCCGGGCATAGTTCTCCAGCGCCGTCACCTCCGGGGCATCGAGTCGCTCGACGTCGAGCACCCAGACGGCATCGAAAGCCCCGAGATCGAGGGTGGCCAGCGCCCTGGGAGGCTCCATCCGCGGCTGGAGGCCGGTCGGCGCGCCTGCTCCGGGGGCCAACGCCGCGGCGAGATAAAAGGCATCGCCGGCCCGCGACGCCGCCCCTGGGGTGGCATCGGCCAGGGCGCCGTCGATGAGCAGGACGTCGACCCGATCGACGACGTCGACGACGAGCGACCGGGTATCGTCGGCCGGAAGGATGTCGGCCGGCAAACGAGCCTCGATGACGTGGCTGCCAGACTTCTGGAAGCGGACGTCGAACCGCTGCACGGCGCTTTCACCGGAAGGGATCTCGGGAATGCGGACCGCCGGCCGGCCAACGCCGTCTTCACGGAGCTCGACGGTCACGTCACGCACCGGGCGCGGGCCGTCGTTGCGAACGCTCACCTCGAGCGGCACGACGACCCCAGCGGCGGGCACCCCGCCCACCATTCCCAACCGCTCGATTGTCAGATTGCCGCTGCTGCCTTCGCCGATCGCCCCCTCCCCGGCGCAATCGACGAGCCGGACCTCGGTCCCCGCCGCAGCGAGCTGACGGAGGATCGCCACGGTGTCATCGGCAGAGTCCCACTGGGCGGTGCGGAAGTCGCTCACGACCCAGACGACCTGCGTCGCCTTCGACCCGCCGCCATCCCCGAACCATTCGGCCGCAGCAGCCAGCGCCCCGAGCGGCCCGGCGTCGGACGCGGAGGGCTTCATCGCGGCCAAGGCGTCGCGGATCCGCTGCACGCCCTCCGGGGTCACCGTCTGGCGGGGAAGATCGAACCGTCCGGCCGCGTTGCCGGCCTCCGGCGATGGCCCCTCA
Source organism: Candidatus Kuenenia stuttgartensis (assembly GCA_945860405.1). Lineage (GTDB taxonomy): Bacteria > Planctomycetota > Planctomycetia > Pirellulales > UBA1268 > QWOP01. The sequence goes on from CAMARC010000102.1 coordinate 9,871, forward strand.
TCCCCGGCCGCCTGAGCGATGGCCGCGGTCGGCGGCTGGAGCCGCGAAAACCTTCCGACCGCGACCTCCTGTCGCCCGCGGCTCGTGGCGAGTTCACCGCAGATCCTCCCCACGACGGCGAGCCCGCGATCAAAAGCTGTGGCCGCTTCGCCCCCCCCGGCGCCGCTCCGTTCCCCCATTGAATAGCTGTCGTCGAGAAGCACGACGTGCGCGGATCGGCCCCCGCCGAGGAGTTGGCCGATGGCAGCGGTCCAGCGGGGCTGGGCCATGGCCAGCACGATCCCCAGGATCGCCGCAACGCGGAGGGCGAGGAGGAGCAACTGCTTGAGGAGCACCCGCGTGCGGTACTTCTTCTGGCTGGCGAGGAGGAACTCCATCGCCGCCCACGGCACGCGACGGTGACGGAGGAGATTGATGAGGTGGATGACGATCGGCGCCGCCACCAAAGGCAGGCCCCACCACAACAACGGAAGAAAGTCGAACGTCGGCACACCGGGCTCCACGGTCGGAAACGATCACACCGCCATGCTGGCGCGGCGGGAGAGAAACTTCACAAGCGCCGCGTCGACCGGTTCACCGGTGCGGATGAGGGAGTAATCGCAGGCCGCCGACGCGGCCCGTCGGCGGGCCTCGGCAAGAAACTCGCCGACCGCGGCGAGATATCCCTCGCGGAGAGCGCGCGGATTGCAGGCGAGATGATCCGGGATCTCCAAGCCCTCGAACTTCGTCGGCCCCTCGAAGGGGAAGTCGAGCTCGTCATCGTCCATGACATGGAGGAGAACGATGTCGTGCCCACGCTTGCGGAGGAGCTGGAGCCCCTGGAAGACCCCCTCTCGATCCCCGAGGAGGTCGGAGACGACGACCACCAAGCCGCGGCGCGGCAGCGTTTCGGCAAGACCGCGGAGCACCGGGAGGAACGCGGTCGGCCGTCCCCCGCGCGAGGTCTCGAGAACCTCGACGACGCTCGCCAACTGCGAGCGCTTCGTCCGCGCCGGCACGCTGGCACGGACCTTGTCGTCGAAGACGGCGCAGCCGGCAGCATCGCCGTGCGAGAGGGCGAGCCAGGCAAGACTCGCGGCGAGCGTGGCGGCGTAGTCGTACTTGGAGAGCGGTCCGGACCGGTAATCCATGCTCGCCGAACCGTCGACGAGGAGGGCCAAGCGAAGGTTCGTCTCCTCCTCGAACTCCTTGACGTAGAGGCGGTCCTGACGTCCCCAGACCTTCCAATCGACGCGCCGCAGATCGTCCCCGCGCACGTACTCACGGTGCTGGAGAAACTCCACCGACTGCCCCTTGTAGGGGCTCTTGTGGAGGCCGGCGAGAACACCCTCGACCACCGCCCGGGCACGGAGTTCCAACCGCGCGATCCGGGCGATCGCCTCAGGATGCAAAAATCGTCTGGAAGCGTGGGTCACGCGTCAGCTCATCCTCTCTGACCGGGGTGTTCTCGATGATCCGACGGATGATCGCATCGGGCGTCACGCCGTCGCTCTCGGCGGCAAAGCCGACGACGATCCGATGGCGGAGCACCGGGGCCACGAGGGCCTGGATGTCCTCGACGGTGACATGGCTGCGCCCCTGGAGCAGAGCCCGCGCCTTGGAGCCAATGACGAGGAACTGCACGGCCCGCGGCCCTGCTCCCCAGGACAGCTGATCAGAGACGAAATCGGGCACGCCCTTCTCGCCCGCCCGCGTCTGCCGCACCAGGGCCAGGGCATAGCGGACGAGATGATCGCTCACCGGCACCTCGCGCACGCTCCGCTGGAGCGTGAGGATGTCCTCGGCCGAGAGCACCGGGCGGGGATCCTCCACCGGCGTGCCGGTCGTGCGCCGGGCGATCTCGAACTCCTCGTCGAACGTCGGATAGCGAACAAAGACCTTGAACATGAACCGATCCTG
>CAMARC010000103.1 GCA_945860405.1 Candidatus Kuenenia stuttgartensis
AGGGGCGTGTGCCCGAGCTGCTCGACGGCGTCGATCAGCAGGTTCGCGATCGTCTGGAGGCGTTCGTGCTGCTTCGCGCGGGGAAGGCGGCCGAAGCGGGGCAGTTGGTCGAGCGTGCCGAGAAGGCCCGGCCGGCCCTCGCCGGCAAACTCACGCTGGCCAATGAAGAAGAGCGGAGCTTCTCCGACTTCCGTGATCTCGACGACATCACGGCGGAGGTCATCGAGGTGCTCACGCAGACAGGAAAGTATTACTGGATCGAGATGCGGCGCGTGCAGCTGATCGAGTTCACGCCGCCGGAGCGGCCGCTCGACCTCCTCTGGCGACCCGTGCGAATGGTCGTGAAGGACGCGTTCGATGCGCAGGTCCACCTCCCCGCGGTCTACGGCACGATCAAGGGGGCCGATGCCGCGTCCCGACTCGGCCGGCGAACCGACTGGCTGGGCGAGGAAGGGGAGGCGATCGTGGGCGTGGGGCGGCGAACGTTCGTCGTCGACGGCGAGGAAGAGCTCGACATGATGGCAATCGGTTCGATCAGTTTTGACATCTAGTTCGGGTTTCGTCATCCGCGTGGGAATTGAGAGGGAGCATCATGGCCAAGGGTGTTGTCGTTTGTTATTGGGGGCCGGGCCACAAGCTAAAGGGCCACCTCGGCTTGGCCGTCGAGGCCGACGCCGGAAAGACCTACATCACGTGGGTGCCGAAGGGTACGTCGGGCGAACCGGGGGTTACGCAGGCCCTTCAGAACGACTTCCGCGCCTATACGGGCATCAGGGACGACGCGAGGAACAGGGCACTTGCCCTCGACATGAAGAAGCCATTGCGACAGGGACAGGTGCGCACGAACACCCCCACAAAGTCCTCTACGCAGGTGCAGGTGGGGACCCAGTCGTACGAGTTTAACCACGGGCAGATTTTTCAGAAACCCGACGTCACTTGTGAGATCCCTGCGATCGACGCCACGGGGGGCACGAAACTCGGGCTCGACGTCGAGCGGATCTATCACTGGTGGATGGGCTTCTCTGTGGGCTCCGCGGCCGCGAATAAGCAGGCCAAGGCGAAGGTGGCGGGAGCGAGGGCTATCCCCTGGAAGGCGGTGTCAACGTCGCGGAATTGCTGCAGTGTGGTCTACCGTGCCCTCACGATCGGCGGGGCCTCGTATTATCGCTCAAAGTGGTGCAAGTCGGTCTATCTCACGCCTACCGAGGTGTTCTCCTACGCCGAGAGGGTCTGTGACACGATCGACAAACTCAATCGCAACGACGCGGCGATCGCCCGATCGATGGCGGAACTCGGAGCCAAGCTCAAGGGGCTGACGGTCTCCGGCCCGAACGTCGAACTGCCTACCGTCGCCGAGTGGCTTGCCATGAGCAAGGTGAAAGCCGGGCTCCTCACCGGAAAGGCGTCGAGGAAGGAGCAGATCGTCGAAATCGATCGCGCGCTCAAGGATTATCACCAGATCGGCCCCTGGCCGGGCGACGATGACTACGACGAAGGCGCGATTCAAAGACGTGAAGATAAAGCCGCCAATCTGTGCGAGATCATCGGGCAGGCGTCGCAACACGCGGCCCTCAAGCCCAAGAGCGATCGCAGGCACGCTGTCGCGGCACTGCTGACGCTCGGCTGGCAGGTGATCAAGCACCGGGTTGTCGGCAATGACAACCTCATCTGTGACGATTCTGTTCTCGAGCAAATGTTTGATGCGTTTGAGAGCCATGTGACGAACTTTACCGATTTGACTCGCGATGATTTTTAGCCACTGCTCTCCGTCGTTGTCCCGATTTTCGGGGTTTGGAGTTTGAGCCGGTGTGAGCAACGTCGCGTTGGTGTGACGTGGCGAGATGCCGCCTGACCTGACCTCGGCCCAGGAGTTTCAAGACATGGACGATGTGGCAACGCTGTTTTTCATGGGAACAGGTCACGAGGTCGGCCGGGAGTTCCTGAACAAGCAAACCGGGGTCAGCCACCATCATCTGTTTACGCTGATGAACCGGTCGCTGACCGACTCCCGGCAGATCAAGGGTGGCCCCGGCTCAAAGGACAAACCGGGCGGCTATGGCAAGATCCGGGGAGTCGGCTTTGGGACGGGCTGGCAAAACAACGTCGCGGAGACGATTGCATCGCTCCAGGAACGCCAGCAACGGCCCCCGCCCCTGACGAGCGTCAACCTCGTGGGGCACAGCCGCGGTGCGGTGACGTGCATTATGCTCGCCCATGCAATGGCAGCAACTGCGGGCCTGGAGGCCATCCGGGCCAACATTTTTGCGATCGATCCCGTTCCAGGCGGATACTCCGACTTTTCATTCGGCGTTGGGAGTCCGTTCGAGATCCCGAGCAACGTCGTTGAATACACGTCGATTCTCATGGAAAACGCCGGCGATCCTTTCTTTGCTTGCCTCAGCGAAGGGCGAAATCTGCGGAAGCTTGGCAATACGAACATCACGCAATACCCCCTTCCGGGAAAGCATGGCGATGCCACCAAAGCCGACTTCGCTGTGTATCCGGCAGCCTGCATTTCCGCCCATCTGCTGGCGAGTTTTCTCACCGACAATGGCTCATCCGCGGAGCTTGCGATTCTCACCTGGATTCGTGAGGACCGGGAGCTCGTCGAGGACTACGCCACCTTGGCACTCCACCGCATCACGAAGAAGCAATCCAAAAAGGCCGCGACTTCCTGGGGTGTCAGTCGCTGGGTCTTCCCGCCGCTTTGGCGGAACGACCGATCGCGTTTGGTCAAGAATGACTATCGGTCGCATCCCTTCTACGTGAATGCCCATCATGCCGGCCTTTTCAACGGCGGCTGTGGGCTCGTTGTCGAACGAATCGACAAGCACGGCTGGATTCGCCGAACTGATTTCACTCGTTTTTCTAACGAGTTTCCGCGGAATTACGAACTGCTCGTCGCCATCGGTGCCGCCCGGCCGCTCGACGATCCGGCGACGATGACCAGCGACGACAGGTTGTGGCTCGGGCTTCAGAATGCGCCGCTGATTTACGCCTTGGAAGTCCGGCCGGCGAACGATCAGATCCGGGCCGTGTCCGATCGGTTGGCGACAGAGATCGCCAAGGCCGTTCGCGGTGAAAACGTCGCCAATTCGCTGCCGAAGGGCCAGGTCTTTACGCTGGGTGAATGGGAGCAAGCGACGAAAGTCTTCTTTGGCAGCCGCGGTGATCAGGTGGCGACGATCGATCGGCTTTTGCCCTTCTATCATGCCTATCGGAGAGCTGGAAATGAGGCCTCCTGGATTCGGATCGCCTGTTGGATCGGCGAGCTGGCGGAGGAGCACTTGAGGACCAAGCAGACGAGCGATCGACGCAAAGGCATGGTGCAGTTGGCGAAGCAGATCTACAACGCTTTGCCCACGGCCTGATCTCGGTCCCACACCACGATCCCTTGCCGCACCAACTCCGGCAGCACCGTCGTGAAAAAGTCGGCGCAGATGGCGTGAACGGCCTTTGAGAGTTCGACCGGATTGGTGATCGGGCGTCCTGTGGTGTGTTCACGCAGATGCTTGTCGGTCCGCGCGAGCCGATCGGCGATCCGATCCTCGAGGCCGCGGGTGCCGCCCGAGATCAGCTCGTCGAGGATCACGGCGTGGAGGTCACCGATCTCGTGGCCCGCGCCGGTCGTCAGGCTCGCAAGGCCGACCTGTTCGTTGACGAGGTCGGGACGCTTGAGCCCGCGGCGGTTGAAGGGGAGCGGGACGCTCAGTCGACTTGCCAGGATCGTCTCGACCGGCGGAATTGGATCAATGACCGAGCCTCCGTCGACACGAAAGAGCCCCATCGCCATCCCCGCATCCACCGCCTCGATCAGCGACTCCGGGGTGAACTGCGACAGCTGCGGCTCGTCGAGCAGCATGGGGAGCGACCAACTCGCCTGTCCCATGACCTTGAGCATCCGATCGTGCGGGGGACCGGCAATTCCGGCTGTCACGCCGCCGTAGGTGACGGTGTGTGGCAGTGACGCTTGGGGCGAGGCGGTACGGAAAAAGAGATCGTCCGCCGCCTCGGCCCGCTGCCGCGGCGTCCACGGTTCCCGCGGCCGTGGAGAAAAGAGATCCCAGCGGAACATCGCATTGGCGTGGTGGTCCTTGAGCGTCTCGAGCGTCGAGAGGTCGGCACCCTGAAACTGTCTGGCGAACTGCGGCTTCGCGCACAGCTCCCAGTGGTTGTGGTGGTAGGGGAGGCGGCCCGCGTGCCCGAGGCCGATCCCGGCGAACATCGCGAGCACGTCGGCCGCGTGGAACACCGTCCAGTGTTCGTTGAGGTATTCGTGGGCCACATAGTGCAGGTCGGCCTGGACGAGCCGGTCGACCAGTTGTGCGGCCAGCGGCTGGTCATGGAAGAGGGGAATGTCGGCCTTGCGCATGTCGGCGACGATGGTGAGCGCCTGGCGGACGCGGTCGATGCTGTCGCCTTCAGCCCGCTCGGCAAAGTGCCGCAACAGCGTGCGGACGGGAAGCAGGCTCGACCAGCCGGGCATGCAGTTGTAGGTCACTTCGACGATGCCGTCAGGCTTCAGGTGTCGGCGGATGATCCCGAGCACGTGTTGCCGCAGTTCCGGGCTGACCCAGCTGAACACGCCGTGGAGTGCGATGAAGTCGAACTTCGGCAGATCGGCGGGCATTGCAGCAAAGTCGGCGCAGAGAACCCGGACGTTGCGCAGGTCCGTGGCGGCGACCTCCCGCTCGATGTGCCTGGTGTGCACGGGCATGAAGTCGATGCCGGTGAAGCTGCCCTGCGGGTTCGCCGCCGCAAGCGTGAGCAGCGTGCTGCCGAAGCCGCAGCCGAGCTCGAGGAAATCGAAACCCTTGCTGATGGCCGGCGGCCGGATGCCGTGCAAGGTGGCCACATACCGCATCCGGGCCGGGGCCATGAAGGGGTAATAGCCGGGCAGATAGGAGACGTCGGTCACGTAGCCGGCAGAGGTGGGCGTTTCTGATGTCAAAGTCGCGGTACCTGGCGCGTCGGGCCGGTGGAGACGATGTTGTAGCACGGGCGCTGTCTGGTCAGCATGGCGGAAAGGCCTCTCCTGCAGGTAAGATTCGACCCATGGCCAAGTCGCTTCCCAATGAGATTCAACTCCTCCCCAGCCTCCTCGACAGGCTGCTTGATGACCATCCGGAGGAAAGCCGGGAGCCGGCGTGGCGGGAGGTTCAGGTGGTCCGCTTGCTCAAGACGAGCCTCTGCCGCGACCTCCAGAATCTCCTCAATGCCAGCCGCGTGTTATCGGTGATTCCCGAGCGTTACGCAGCCCTGAAAACGTCGCTGCTCAACTACGGTTTGCCTGATCTGCAGAGCATGGAGGTTCGGGAAGACCACGACCTCGGGCACCTGTGTCGGCTGATCGAGGAATCGATTCAGGCCTTCGAGCCCCGGCTTCAGGGAGTGCGAGTGCGACCCGTCGTCGACGCCGATGACAAGAAGCCGATCGACCGCCGAGTGCGGTTTGAGATCGAGGCCGTGCTCGTCGTCGAACCGCTGCGGGAGCCGGTGCTCTTCTCCTCGTCGCTCGATGTCGCCAGCGGCGAGTTCGCCGTGGAGGGCGGGGCATGAGCGACGACTTGCTGCCGTACTATGACCGTGAGCTGGCAATTCTGAGATCGCTGGCCGGCGAATTCGCCGAGCGCCATCCGAAGATCGCCGGCCGGCTCAGCCTGGGGCGTGACGAATCGCAGGATCCCCATGTCGAGCGGATGCTGCAGGGGGTGGCGTTCCTTGCGGCACGCGTTCAGAAGAGGCTCGATGACGACTTCCCCGAATTGACCGACGGCCTCCTCGATCTCCTCTATCCGCATTACCTCAGACCGATACCGTCGCTCGCGATCGCGGAATTTGCCATCGACCCCAAGCAGGCGCAACTGACGACCGGCTATCGTCTTCCCCGGGGCACGGCGCTCGAGACCGAGGAGGTGGACGGGGAGCGGTGTCGCTACCGCACCTGCTTCGAGCAGCGTCTCTGGCCGCTGAAGATCGCCTCGGCCGCCCTTTCGGGGGCCCCGTTCCAGTTGCCTGTGATTCCCCCCGCGGGCGTCGTGGCCGTCCTCTCGATATCGATCGAGACCCTCTCCAGCGAGGTCCGCGTTGGGCAGATGGCGCTTGAGTCGCTCCGGCTGCACCTCCACGCCGAGGCGGGGCAGTCGATGCACGAGCTCTACGAGCTTCTGATGACGAAGTGTCTAGGGGTGGTGATCGCCGATGGACCGGCCGATCCGCAGGCCGTCGTGCTGCCGCGCGATTGCCTGGTGGCAGCGGGATTTGAGCCCGCCGATGCCGCGATCCCTGACGACGCGCGGAGCTTTTCCGGCTACAGGTTGCTGTCGGAGTTCTTCACGCTCCCGCAAAAGTTCATGTTTGTCGATCTCAAGGGGCTCACCCCAAAGGTGATCGGCCGGATCGGGACGAAGATGCACGTCTCGATCCTGCTCTCGGCGACGAGCCGAGATTTGGAGCGGGTGCTCTCGATGCGAGCGATCCGGCTGGGGTGCACGCCGATCGTCAATCTGTTCACGCAGCAGCTCGATCCGATGCGGCTTGATGGGGCGCGGAGCGAATACTGCGTCACCCCCGATGCACGCCGCCCCCGGGCGGTGGAGATCTATTCTTTGGAGTCGGTGCAGGCCGCGCCTCCCGGGGACGATCCCGTCGATGTCCTCCCCTTCTACGCGGTGGCCGCTGGCAACGAATCGGTGGCATCGGCCACCGGCGGCGGGCGACGACGGCTCCGCTGGCAGGCTTCCCGGCGCACGCACCGCGAGCCGAGGCCAGACGGCGTCAGCGATGCGGCCACCGACACCTGGATCTCCCTCGTCGACGAGGTTGGCGGCCCGGCCGCGGTTGCCGACCTCATCGTTCACACGCGGGCGCTGTGCACCAACCGCAATCTCCCCACCCGGCTCCCCTTCGCGGTGGGGCGGCCGCGGCTGACGCTGCCCGACGGGCAGGGGCCGCTTGGGCCGGTGACGTGCCTGACGCGGCCCACGCGGCCGCTGCGGACGCTACCCGGCCGGGGGGCCGCATGGAGAATCATCTCCCATCTCTCGCTCAATCATCTTTCGCTGACCGACTCCGGTGACGGCCGCGCCGCGCAGGCGCTGCGGGAGATGCTCAGGCTTTACCTCCTCGACGACCTCGACGACTACGACCAGAAGCAGCGCTGGATCCAGGGGATCATCGGCGTCTCGAGTCGTCGTGTGGCGGCCCGGGTTGGAGGGCGGGGGGGGGTTTGTCAGGGGCTCGAGGTCCGCCTCGAGCTCGACGAGGAGCGGTTTACCGACAAGGCGGCGTATCTGTTCTCGAGCGTCCTCGACCGATTCCTCGGCGCGTGGGTGAACATCAACGCCTTCACGCGGCTGGTGTCGACGTCGCGGGAGCGGGAGAGCCGTCGGGAGCAATGGACCTGGCCGCCGCGGGCCGGCAGCAGGGTGCTCGCATGAGCGCCTCGTCCCCGTCCGAGCCTTCGTCGGGAGGTGGCAGGGCGCCGCCCCGGCCGATCCTGGAGCGGCTCTACCGTGAGCCGCAGCGCTTCGAGCTTTTCCAGGCCGTGAGGCTCCTCTATGCGGAGGCCGTCACCGACACCGCAGCGGCGGAGAGCCAGGCGGCGCCCGCGTCAGGGAGCCATGGGCTCGGGGCCCTTCCGGGGGCGGCAATCCGGTTTCATTCCTCGGCCACGCTCGGATTTCCCTCGGGGGCGATCACCGCGATCCGTCGTGGCACGCCGACCGACGGGGCGGCAGGGGCCGCCGACACCCATGTCGATGTCGCCTGCTTCGGGATGATCGGCCCGACCGGCACGCTCCCGCAACACTACACGGCGCTGGTGGTGGAGCGGTCGCGGCGCTTCCGCGACACGACGCTTCGCGAGTTTCTCGACATCTTCGTGCAGCGGACCACCACGCTGCTCTGCCGGGCCTGGGCGAAGTATCGGCCGCCCGTGCAGCAGGAGTTGACGCTCCTCGCCGGGCAGCGGGTGACGTGGGACGAGGCCGCCGAGGCGCCGCGCGACCCGGTGACAACGGTGGTGGCGTCGCTTGTCGGGCTCGGCGGGAAGGGGCTGACGCACCGTCTTGCCGCCGCCGACGACCTGGTCTTCCGCCATGCGGCTCATTTCTCCCGTCAGCCGCGGTCGGCCGAGTCGCTCGAGCGGCTCCTCCGGGATGTCTACCAGGTGCCCGTACGAGTGGAGCAGTTCGTGGGGCGATGGCTCGAGCTAGAGCAGCCCGACCAGACGGCGCTTGCCAGCCGCGCTCGCCCCGAGGGGCTGAACGCGCGCTTGGGCGTCGACGCCATCGCTGGCCGGCGCGTCTGGGACGTGGAGTCGACCTTCGAGGTGGCCGTCGGCCCGCTCACCGCCGCGGACTTCCGTTCGCGGCTGCCAGGCACGGCGCGGCTCGCGGCGCTTGGCGATCTGCTGCGGCTCTATGCGGGGCCACAGTTCGAGATTCGCGTCCGGTTGGTGTTGGCAGGGCCATCGGTCCCTCCCTGCCAACTCGGCGGCGACGAACAGTCGGGCTCTCTATCGGGATCGCGGCTCGGCTGGACGACCTGGCTCGGCGGCGGCCCGCGGCGCGATCGCGACGATGCGGTGTTCGCCGTCGGATAGCCCGCAGCCTCTACGAGAGCCGAGGCCGGATACCGGGGATGCCCCGCTCGCGGGAATGCACGCCCCGAAAGTTCGGACTGGCAAGAGCACCGTTGTATTCCTTCGAATCGAATGTCTATACTGGCAACCCCAAAGGGCAACTCTTGGCCCGCGATTGATTTCGAGGCCGACGGCAACTGATTCGGCACAGCGTTGACTCGCCACCCCCTTGGACGGCCTGGAAATGTCCACGAACTACAACCGATATCTGGATCTCCATCTGTGCACGTCCACCTTCGCCCCCGATTACAAACAAGGGAAATTGCAAGCTTGGGATGGTCAAAGAAAGTTTTTCAGCGCCGGGAGCGGGACAGAGAAAATCGAATATTTCTACGAGTTTCGCAAAGACATGGACGACCAGAAGCAGTATCGAACAGCGAAGAGCGAGGGCTATGACCCCGACGCCTGGTGGGGCAAGGGCAATAGCCGCAACTTCTGCGATGTCGAGATCACAACCGCCAACGTGAGCATGCTCAGGTGCAAGGGCCCCGATACTAATCGTGAGATCAGCGATGAGTTGAAGCGGATGCGGTACATCGGCTGCATGGCGTCGATCGAGCAGCTTCAAAAGCCGCTTGTAAAGTACCCCAATCTTGAGGGCTTGGTCCACTGGATCGCCGACGAGACGACAACCAATAAGTTGCGGATCAATTGCCATGGCTCGGGTACGGCGACGGCCGGCTTCACCATGGGCCGTACGGCGGATCTGTCCGCCGAACAACTTATCGACTCGCTCGTCCTTCACGGTCTGAAACGTGGGGAAAAGGGAAAGCAAAACACGTTCGGGTTGGCCCACGCCGCCCGCTGGAAACTCGATTCCGAAGTCACGCGTTGCGAAAATTGCAGGGTCGTGTTCGAGAAAACAATGATGGGGTTCATCTCGAACAAGCACCATTGCCGCCGCTGCGGTGGCATCTTCTGCAACACTTGCACCTTGAAGAGGATCGATCTGCGCGTGGCGCTGACCGGACCGAACAAGGGCACTGCGAATAACGTCAAGAACGCGCGGGTGTGCGAAAGGTGTTTTGATGAGGCGTTCGATGTCGAGCACAAGTTTGGGGGTGAGTTGGTGGTCCAGGAGGTTTTCGGCCGGAGTGCGGTAGACAGCGAACTCAAGTACGGCTTGCAGACGATCGCTCTTGGCTTGTGCATGGGCGCCAGGGCAAACCATGAGTTTAGTACCCAAATAAACGCAAACCCAGGCGAAGGAGCTGCGGGAACGCTGCAAGCCGGGTCTCTCGCCTGCCGTATTCGCGACCAACTCACGCTTCGTGGTATCCGGGGCGTCAAAATCACGGCGTCAAACCAGATTGTGGCCAACAACGCCCGCACAGGCAACACCCCAGGCAAAGGGCTGGTGAATAAATTCGGTGTGGAGTATCCCAGCAATTTGGGTATACAAAAAAAAGATCTCACTCAAAGTGGATTATTCAACTTTCCACCGGTCATCTACGGAACGGACTCTTCGCTCATGAACGCTTACAACAGTTGGCCCGACCCAAAGCCTGCAAGGGGAATCGTAGTGAAGGGGCGAAAAATCTATTTCGGTTATGCAGATCCGCCCCAGCATCCTCGGCCCGCATCAGTCAATATGCGCGATCCAGGTCAACTGGCGGACCCGAACTTAGATAGATTATACCGACTGTTGGAAATTTTTTTCCAAAATTGGAAATTCACATCTTGGCACTCGGTACGGCTTAATTATGCATCAAGTGGTGGTGGGCAGCCTGATCAAGTATGTCGAGTGCTCACGCCACCCCCTCGTGTGAACAATATCCAGTTGGTGGGCAGCTCAATCCAAGTGACAGGCCTCCCAGAAGACACCTTCAAGATATCTAAATCGTACGGCGTGTCCTGAGTGTCGATCGCGTTCGCAGACAGCAATGAGGAGGGAAGCGGCGGATGAACAGAACCCATGGCGATGGAGAGCACGAAGTGGATCCCGAGGCACGCACCGTCTTTGTCGACACGGCTCCCTACTCGCTGTGTGGTCCGAACCTGGCCGTCGGGGATGCCGCTCCGGACTTCGAGTTGTGGCAGTACCTGAACGGAATGCCCGCGCTGATAAACCGCGGGCGTTTGCTCGAATATCAGATGCCGACGCTGTTCTGCTGCCTGCACTCTGTCGATACCCGTGTGGGGGCGATTCAGGCCCGAAAGTTCGAGCAGTTGCTCTCGCGCTTCGATCATCAAGTCGTCGGCTACCTCGTCAGCTCTGATCTCCCGTTCACGCAGAATCGTTTCAGCGACAAGGAAATGCTCGCCTATCTGACGGTCGCGAGCGATTACCGGGGCACGTTCGGTCGTGCGTTCGGGATCTATCTTCCCGAACTGATGTTTCTGACCAGATCGGTCATCATCACCGACGCGACTGCGACGATCCACCATATCGAGATCGTGACCGAGTTCACCGACGAGCCCAACTACGACGCCGCAGTCGACGCTCTCGCGGAACTGCTCTGAGTTTTCGGGGCGGCATTCGCGACCCGCCGTGGTAGCCAGCGCCGACGGGAATTGCTGGACGACTTGGCTCGGCGACAGCCCGCCGCGCGACCGCGACGATGCGGTGTTCGCCGTCGGATAGGCGACAGCGTGGTTCGATGACCGCTCGCCGCCAAAAGACGGCAGAAGCCGTCGGTCCGCACGCGAAACTTCGGGCATTTTCCCGCAACACGCTATCCTCAGTGGCTCGAGGTGTGCGCGTCACGATTCTCCGCTTCGGAAACAGCCCCATGCCCCACCCTGGCTACATCACCTTTCACGGCGACCCCTACGCGTTGAGCGGGTCGCCACTGCCCGTCGGATCGCCGGCGCCGGATTTCATGCTCGTCCAATTCGAGGCCGGGGTGCAACGGGTGATCGATCGGCAAACTCTACTCGATGCCGGCAAGCCGGTGCTGGTGATTCAGGCGTACAGTTTTTGCTATGCCGTCGAATCGGTCAGCGTCAGGCGCGTGTCGATCGGCTGAGCCCCTGGCCTGCCTTGGAAATCCTGATCCAGTCGGTATGAAGGTCTATGCCCCTGCGGGGGAGGAGACTTTCGATGACATCCAAACGACGGAAGAAGCACAAGCCGGAGCAGATCGTCGTGAAGCTGCGTGACGCAGACGCGATGCTGAAC
>CAMARC010000104.1 GCA_945860405.1 Candidatus Kuenenia stuttgartensis
CTCGGCCAGTGGCTGTCGAGGTCGAGGACGCAGGCGCCGAGATCGCCTGACGCGAGATGGTGATCGGCCAGCGCCAGGAGCTTCGACAGCTGAACGCGCTGCGACTCGTCGAAGGCGAGATCGAAGATCCGCACGTCGTCGACCTGCACCGTCCCCCCGGCGAGCAGATCGAGCCGGACGCGGAGCGACTCCATCCCGCGCGTCGGCAGGTCGTCAACCTGGAGAACGAACTGCGACCACTGCGGAGAGAGGGGACGCGACGCGGGGCCGTGGCCGACCGCGGCAAAGCGATAATACTCCCGGTCGTCCTGCAGGCCCTCCAGCGCGATTCGCAGCACTGGCTGGGGATCGCCCGGCTCGATCCGCAGCCACAGGGCGATGCTCAACCGACCGGTCGCCGGCGGTGAGAACGGATTGCTGCGGAGGGTGGCCAGGCCATGTTCCGAGCCGAAGGCCACGCCCCGACCGGTGCCATCCGGAGCGCCGGACACGATCCGCAGTTTCCCCCGCTGCGGTTCGAGGAGCTCCCATCCCGGCACGCCACCGTCGTGGTCTGGAAACTCGAAGCCGGGGTTGTCGAGCACCTCGACCGGGGCCGGCATCTCGAGCGCCGCCCGCCGCTTCCGCAATCGCATCAGATCGCGCTCGATCCGCTCCGCCAGACCGGCATCGAATTCCACCCCCGCGCCCCGCAGCGTCGCCGGCCCGACACCGGTCACCACGCGCGTCTGCCAGGGCCCGAGTTCGAAGGCGATCTCCCCCGTAGGATCGGCAGAAAGCGGGCGCGTGTCGACGCCGTCGAAGAGTCTGGCGGTGGTGGCGGTCGTGTCGAGGAGGGCCCGACACCGCACCGGCGAGAGATTCGTGACGACGACGGCCGTTCCCACTTTCCCGGACACGGCCCGAGCCACGAGGGGAGGCGGAGCGTCGGGAATCGTCTCCAGCCGACTCTCAGGGAGCGTGGCGAGCATTCGGGCGAGCCGATGATCGAGATCGTCAGCCTGCCGAAAGGCGAGCGCCGAATCGTAGACCCGCTCGCAGTCGGCAGCCGAGACGATCTCGGCGAGCATCCGCTCGCGGGCGACCCCGGTGCGGACGGCGTGGACGCGGGCTGGCGCGGTGGTGGCGGCGCTGACGAACGAACCGGCGGCGACGACGGGACGAAGATCGATTGCGGCCGGCTGCTCGAGCGCCAGCGCCGCCCGCCGCCGGGCCCGCGCCGCCTCCATTCCCGAGGTCCTGTTCATGACCCGGAGCGTGTCGCGCTCGACCATGGTATCGGTGGCGACATGGACGTGTGGCGACACCCACACGACGGAGTCGGTGGCGGTGAGTCGCGCCGGATCGAGCCCGATCTCCCGGCCGATGTCGGCCGTCGCCGGCTCCTGCGCGAGGACGGGCCGGAACCGGGTGGCGAGATCACCGGTGGTGAACAAGGTCGTGGGGACGATCGACAGCGTCCGCGCCGGATCGTGGGCGGCGACTCGGCCAGCGAGTCGCTCGACGAAGGCGGCGATCTCGGCACAGCGCCACTCGAGCCACGATTCGCGGAGTTGGCCTTCGACGAGCGCGGCCCGGACGGCGAACCGCACATCGTCGGCCCGCATCGCATCCGGGCCCGCAGCCGCCACCGCCGCCGCCGCGGTGGGATGCGCCGCGATAAAACGAGCGAAGGTGGCGTCATCGAGCCCCCACGCCACGCCGGGAAGATGAAACCAGCCATCGTGCGGGAGAAGCAGCGCGATCCCGTCGACAGCTTCGCGGCCCTCGACCCGACCGGCAAGTTCGAACACGATCCCCGCGATCGCCTCCTGCACCCGGGCATCGAGGATGTTGTAGAGGGGCGATCCGCCGCGTCGTGGCCGGCCGTCCCGGCCGACACACACCAATCCCGTGGCATCCGTCTGGGCGGCGAGCCGGGCCTCGACAGCGAGGAGCGGGCCGTGACAAGCGATCGCTGGCACGAGCCGTAATCCCTGGCGACGGTAGGTTCGGCAGAGCAGTTCGACGACGTCCTTCGGCACCGGCTCGAACGGGGATTCGAAGCTGCCAGTGCCATCCCAACGCGGGGCCGCTGCGGCCCTCGACGATGGCCAGGCCGCCGCGCCGTCGGCGAATACAGTGACCATCGCCCCGGCCGCGCCCTGCGCCGCGAACCATTCCGCGCTCGTCCGGGCCGCGACGAGCGTCGTCCGCCAGTCGGCGTGCATCCTGCCACCGTCTGATTCGACGCGGAACGGCCCACCAAAGCCGTCGAGATCGGGCAGTTCGACGACCCCGTAGGTGGATCGCCGCGGAGCCTGACCGTTCGGCATCGTCGTCGCGGTGGGGAGATGGGCGGGGCCGGCGAGAATCCGCACCGTGCCGAAGGAGGCGGGGCTGCGCAGCGACCCGTTGCCGATCACGACCAGCGGCGCGCGCGTGTGAGGCCAGAAGGTGCAGGCGTGGCGGCCGACCCCGGTTGATCCGGCCTGCCCCTCGACCGCGAATCCCCCCTGATACGTCGCCACCACCCCAGGCCCCACCTGCTCGAGCACGGTGATGGAGACCATCTCGTCGTCGGCGAGGGGATGATCGATCTCTAGTCGGTGCGGCGCGCCGGGCACGACACCGGAGAGCTGGATCGCCTCCCAGGCTGGCTCATCGGCCGATCGGGACGGCGGGAGTCGGAACAGAGCTCCCACTGGGTGCGGCTCGAGCATCGAGTGCCCGGCCGGGAGCAGGCCGGTGAGCCTGGGGACAACCGACCCGACACCGGGAATCCGCGGGATCGACACCGACGGCAGCGGCACCTTCGGGATCATGAGCGGAAGGGGAACATGCGGCAGGCTCTGGGCCGCCTGACGCCCCATCGTCGGCAGGCGGCGGAGACGCTCCATGAGGCGTGGGCTGGTCGGGTCGAGCTCGTAGAGCACTCTCCAATCCCCGTCGGCGCGCGGCCGTGCGGTGGTCGCCGTAACGGCGACGAGCTGCACCGTCCGCGAGGCCAGCGGCCGGGCCCAGCGCAGCCCTCCGCGTTCGGTGATCTCCATCGTGACGTCGTAGGCCCCTTCGCGCGGCGGCAGCGGCACGTCGACGGTGAGCGGATCGAAACACTGCGGGGGGCCCGACGGGCATTCCTCCCCGGGACAAGGCGTCATTTCGTGGAGGAGATAGGACCGGGTGTGAGTCTCGCTCCCGTCGGCGGTATCGCGGACCTTCACCCGGAGTTCCACCGTTGCCCCAGCGGATGCCCGTGGCGGCAGCAGCGGATCGATCCCGAGTCGGACCGTTTCCCCAGGGGATCGCAGCGATCCCCCGTCGATCGATACGCGGATCTCATCCCCCGGGGCCCGGCGGATGGTGAGGCGGTTGGCAGCGTCGTCGAGGGGGTCATGGGCCGAGGACTCGATCAGGTCGGCGACGCGGTACTCGGCATGGCGGGCCTGATCGGCCCGACCATCCGGCATGAGGTCGACCACGACCCGCGCCGTCTGCCAATCGGCGACACCGAGTTCGACGCCGTCGAGCGGGCATTCGGCCGGCTGATGAACGAACACCGTCCGACCGACGGCGTGGATCCGCGCGGCGGCCAGAGGATCGGCGGAGATCAGCCGCCACGGAAGCGTCCCCTGATCCGTCTCGTCGAGGCTCGTCAATGCCTCTTCGGGCTGCGTCTCACCAACGACGCGGATCGTCCCCGACCAGCGCCGCGGTGTTCCCCCTCCCCAGATGACACGGATCGCCACCGTGGGCACCGTCACAGCGCTCTCCGTCCCCGCATCATTCCCGGGGGTGACCACGGGGAGCGGCGTCACGGCCTCCGCGAGCGTCGGGGGCGCGGCCATCCCCGGCAGCGCCAGGATGACCATGACGATGGCAGCCACGAGCGCCTCCCCGAAGGGAACGACGGTCGGCAGACGCGGGCTGGAGGGACGGTCGGGCATGGGCGCGCGGGGGCTTGGCACCAGGGGACCGGGCGGACGGGGCGGGTAGGATAGCGGCCTTCGGTAGGCCTCACCACCGCTGTTTCCCCGGGAGAAACACCACTTCCGGCAGCTCCCCCACCGCCGCCCGGGGGGCCCGAGGACCGCCGCGTGGGTTTAGGCGATCTCACCGGCCGGCCCGAGGGGGGCCGTCCAGGCCAGGCGGTCGCCCACGCGCGCCGCCGCGGCGATCTCTCTCAGGGCCGCCATCACGTCCGGGCAGCGGCTGCCGACATCGGCAACCTCGAAGAAGTCGTCGGGCTTGGCATGGAGCCGGCGGCGGGCGTCCGCGTCGGTGCCATCCTCCTCGAGATCGAGATAAAGCCAGTGGGTCGTCACGACGGCCATCCCCCCCGGCACAACACAGATGACGCGGTCGCGATCGTCGTGCGTCCAACTGTCGAGCAGATCAGACAGCGGCCGCGCTGGTTCGCCATCGGTGGCGGGGAGGCGCTCGGGCACCCCGACGATCTCCCGGAGCGTCTCCCCGACATCGGCGGGCATGACGAGCCCTGGATAGCGTTGCCCGGCCATCCGCCCCTGGCCATCGACGATCAGCGCCGGCAGATGAAGGCTCTCGCCGAAGGGCATCTCGGCCCCGTCGCCACCGGGGAGGCCGACGAGGCCGTGGAGGCCCATCGGCATCCCACGCACTCCCACAAAACAGATCGTCCACGCCTCCGCTGACAGCGGAGGCTTCGGGAGCGAGGCAACGAGTTCACCGACACACCGATCGAGGAGCGAGACCTGGGCCGCGAGCCGCTGGCGGTGCCCCATGACGAGATCGGGATCGGTATCGGCGTCGATCCGCAACGACGGCACCGCGACACCTTCCGGTGGGGGCGGATCATCCGGATCGAGATACGGCTCACGAAACGCCTCCGGCGCGTCCCAGACTAGCCCGAGGCTGCCGGCATGGACCCACACGATGCTCTCCTCACCGCCGGCCAAGAGCCCGCGGGCCGCGGCGAACAAGCGGCCGAGATTCGTCTCCTCCGCTCGGCGCGCCAAGCGGCGCGGCACGAGCGCAGGCACGACCGTCACCGACACCTCCCCACCGTCTCCCTCCGCGGCCCATCGTGCCGCGAAGGCGGCATCGTCGGTGACCAGCGTCGGGCGGAGGCCGGCCCGGGCGGCCGCGGTGACAAGCGCTCCGCCGAGGGCGTCGAGGGTCTGCCCCGGATCGAGGGAGGGACTGATGAGGCGATCGAAGACGACGCCATGCCCGGCGAGGGCATCGAGCGCAGGGGCCGACACCCACGTCGCTCCCCAGGCCGGGACGATCCAGGCCGGGAGGCGGTCGACAGTGACAAGGAGGAGCCGCGGGGGCATTCGCGAGCTCGGGGTTGACTGGCTGAAACGGAAAGGGTCAGCCGCCCGATGCGGCGGCTATGGACAGACGCAAGCCAGCGACGGCTTCTGGACGGAAATTGCGGGAAAATCAATGCCCGGTGGTGGGAGCGTCGTTCTTATCGCGCCCTTGAATGAGCGTCTTGAGCAGCGGCGTGGCGAGCGCCACGGCGACGCCCACCCCAATCGACGTGACGACGAACAGGAAGAAGTAATCGGCCTGGCCGCCGAAGCTCCACGGCAGCTTGATCTCCCCCCGTTCGACCGCCTCGACCTTCGCGGCAATCAGCCCCCCGGCGAGATTGGCGACGAAGCTCGACACCAGCCACACCCCCATCAGCAGCGACACGAATCGCTTCGGCGCCACTTTCGTGACGTACGACAGGCCGGTGGGGGAGAGACAGAGCTCGCCGACGGTGTGCCAGAAGTACGTGAAGAAGATCAGCGCCATCGACGCCTTCGCGCCATCCTTCACCGACATCCCGGCCCAGACCATGAACAGATAACCGACGCCGAGGGAGATCAGCCCCAGCGCGATCTTCATCGGCTGGCTGGGATCGAGCCCATGCTTGCCGAGGCGCGTCCAGAGGCCGGCGAAGAGCGGGGCGAGGGTGAAGATCAGCCCGGCATTCACCGACTGAAACCAGGTCGCCGGAATCTCCCTGCCAAACAGAGTGCGGTTGGTGTTCTGCTCGGTGAAGACGTTGATCGACGACCCGGCCTGCTCGAAGGCCATCCAGAAGAAGACGTTGAAGGCCATGAAGAGGAAGATCGAGGCGGTGGGGCCACGATCCTCGGGCCGCTGGATGGAAACAAACCACACCACGAGCCCGAGGATTACCGCGGCGAGCAACCCCACGACCAACGGCGAGAGGAGATCGGAGAAGGCGTTTAAGAAGCCGTAGTGGTAGGCGAGGCCGCAGAGGGCCCCGAGGATGAGGCTCGCGACGACGAACAGCGGCGCCGAAGCCCCGCGGCCATCAGGGGGCAGGCCGATGTCGGCGAGGTATTTCGGCCGCAGAATCGTGTAGAGAACGAGGCCGGCGATCATGCCGACGGCGGCGGCACCGAAGCCCCAGTGCCAGCCGACCTTCTCACCGAGGGTGCCGCAGACGAACGCGCACAGAAAGGCCCCGAGGTTGATCCCCATGTAAAAGATGGTGAAGGCCCCGTCGCGGCGCGGGTCCCCCTGTTTGTAGAGCTGCCCGACCATCACCGACACGCTCGGTTTGAAGTGGCCGGTACCGAGGACGATGATCGCCAGTCCGGCGACGAACACCGACATCCCCAGATCGCTGTGGGCAAGCGGCCCGAAGCCCGAGGCCCCAAGGACGACGTGGCCGATGGCGATGAGGAGGCCGCCAACGACCATCGAACGGTGGGTGCCGATGAGCTTGTCGGCGATGATCCCGCCGAAGATCGGAAACAGGTAGGCAAGCCCCGTGTACCAGCCGTAAAGGGTGCTTGCCGTTTTCTTCGTCCAGCCCGGCCCGGGATTGGCCCCTGGCCCCACGGTCATGGCCGTGATCTCCGCGAGCGGGATCGTGCGGCTCTCCGAGGTGCCGTCCGCCGCGGGAACGCTCAACTGCAGCATCCGTCCCTTGTCAGCGGCCTGTTCATCCGCGAACACGCGCACGACCTTTCCCTTCTCGATCCCGGCGGCCGTCGTCACCTCCACGGCACTGCCGGTGGCAAAGCGGGCCTCGGCCCCGTCGGGCAGTTTGGCGGAGTACAGGCCGGCAATGAGATAGAGGACAAGCAACCCGCGCATCCCGTAGTAGCTGAAGCGTTCCCACATCTCCACGAGGAAGAGGAGAAACAGCCCCGGCGGATGCCCGAGGATCGTCCCCTCGTCAGGCTTGGCCACGTGCCCAGGCTGAAACTCTCGCTGGTTGTCGCGGCTCATCAAGTCTCCCTCCGGGGTGGGCGGCCACCGCGTCTGGTGGCGGTTCAGGGCCACTGGCAAGGATACCCGCGGGAAGTCGTTCGACCGAGGGCACCACCCGCTCGACCATTGTCCGCGAGCCAGCGGCGCTCCTGCACGCTGCTTCAGCGCAGCTTCCCGTCCGGTCGGATGGTTGACGTCCGTCGCGGCCGACGGCTAGATTCCGCCCCTTGGGGCTCGCGGTCCTTCCGCAAGCTTCCTCCCGCCCGATCTCCCCCGGACCTGCCACCGATGAGCCACGAGGCCGCGTTGTCCCGTCGAGCCGACCGCGAGCGGCTGCTGACGCTCGTCCAGCCCGGCCCCACCCACGTCGGCACCGGCGTTTTCGCCCGCCGCCGGCTGAAGTCGGGGATGGTGCTCGGCGAGATCTGCGGTCAGGTGTGCGACGATCACCCCGTCGACCCCAGCTACTGCATGGAACTCCCCAGCGGCAAGGTGCTGGAGCCATCCGCCCCGCTTCGCTTCGTGAATCACAGTTGCGATCCGAACTGCGAACTCTTCTATTGGTTCGACGAGGACGATCCGCAGGCCGTCGTCGAGGATCGCCTCTGGCTCCAGACCATCCGCGACATCGAGCCGGGCGGGGAACTGCTCATTGATTACTGCTGGCCGGCCGATGCCTCGATCCGCTGCCAGTGTGGCGCGGCCAACTGCCGAGGATGGATCGTCGATCCGGATGAACTCCACCTCCTGAAGGACCGCGACCCATGCCAGGAGGAGACTCAGGCGGCCCCGACCCGGGCTGGCGACGCCGGGTGATCCTGGCGACCGTCGTCTGTTCGATCCTCGCCGCCTTCGGACTTTCCCGGCTGCGGATCGACGACGACCTCCGGTCGCTCCTCCGCAACGGCAGCGATGACTTCGTCGTCATCGACGAGATCGCCGATCGCTTCGGCGCTCCTGATCGCGATTGCATTGTTCGGGTCACCGCCACGACCGGGCCGCTGTTCGCCCCCGTGCCGCTCGGGAAGCTCCGCGACCTCGTCGACGATCTCGAGCGGGTCGACGGCGTGGAGGAGGTGCGGTCAATGTTTGATGTCCGTCGACAGGGGGCGGCTGGCGCCCTCCTGCCGGCCATCCCGCGGGTCGCCGGGCCGCTCGACGAAGCAGACTGCGCTCAAGCGCTCGAGCGTTGCTCGAAGCACCCGCTCATCGCCGGTCACCTCCTCTCGGCCGATGCCAAAAGCGCGCTGCTGCTTGTGCGACTCGCCGCTGGCCGCGACACGCCAGCGGCCGCCGAGAGCGTGCTTGCGGGAATCGCCGCGGCGATCGCGGACCGCGACGGGATCGAGGGCGAGCTCACCGGCCTCCCCGCCCTCCGTGCCGAGGCGTCGCAGGCCCTCCGCCGCGACATGATCGTGTTCAACGCTTTGGGAATGTCGCTGGCCTTGATCCTCTCGGCGAGCGTCGCCCGCAGCTTCTCCTCGACGATCGTCGCCAGCTTTCCGCCGCTCGTTGGTGCGGTCTGGGCGATCGGGGTGCTGGGCTTGTGCGGCGCGAAGATCAACATCCTCACGAGCGTCGTGCCGTCGCTGGCCCTCGTCGTCGGGACGTGCGATTCGATCCACTTCATCGAGGACATGCGCCGCAGCGCTCGCCGCGGGATCGGGGCCTCGGCCGCCTCGGCCGGGGCGATCCAGCGCGTCGGCACGGCGTGTGGCCTGACGAGCCTGGTGACGGCGATCGGATTTGCGTCCCTGGCCGCTGCGCGGATCGAGGCGGTGCGCACCTTCGGCGTCGCCGCGGCCGCAGGGGCGCTGGCGAGCTTCACCGCCGTCACACTCCTCACCCCCCTGCTCGCCTCGCTCCCCGCCTTTCGGGGCATGCGGCTCGGTCAGTCGTCGCGGGCCGCCTCGCGGCTGGCGGCCTTCCTCTCCGGCTGGTCGGTGCGGCATGCCCGGGGGATCGTCGCGGTGAGCCTCGTCGCCACCGTCGCCCTCGGCCTCCTCTCCTCCGGCCTCGATGCCGACAACCGGGTCTCCGATGCCCTTCCCCGCGGCGCCGCTTCGTCGCGTGCCCTTCTCCACGTCGACGAGGAGTTCGGCGGAGCGTTCGGCGCCGATGTGATCGTCCGCTGGCCTGCGGGGCTCGACTGGCGGGAACCGAGCGTCCTCGACGGGATCGCGGCCGTTCACGGCGTCCTCGAGGCGGCCGACCCGGCGATCCGCGCCGTGTCGCTGGCCACCGTGGCGGGGACGATCGGCGAGCGGGCCAGGCGCCGTCTCGACGCCGCCGACTTCGCCGATCTTGTCGATCCGACCGAACGCGTGGCGGTGGTGCGGGCCCGGATCCGCGACATCGGCTCGCGGACGCTCGAGCGGGTGTACGACCGGATCGATGCCGGGCTCACCGGGCTCGAGGCCTCGCATCCGGGATGGCGATTCCAGCTCGCCGGGATGTCGGTCTTGTCGGCGCGGAACGTCCGGCAATTGGTCCGCGACCTCGGCTCGAGCCTGGCCCTCGAGGTCGTCGTGATCGGCACGATTTTGGCAATCGCGTTCCGTTCTCCGTTGGCCGGCCTGGTCAGCCTCATCCCCAACATCTTTCCGCTGGCGGTGATCGCGGCGGTCATGGTCGCCACCGGCAGGCATCTCGATCCGGCGACGGTGATCGTCTTCAACGTCTGCCTGGGCCTGGCCGTTGACGACACTGTCCATGTCCTCACCGCGCTCAAGCGGCAGCGCCGGCCGGGCCTGTCGATGGAATCGGCGATCCGCCGGGGCGTCGCTGAGACGGGCAACGCGATCATCCTCGGCGGCGTCGTGCTCACCATCGGCTTCGCCGCGGTGACGGTGTCACGGGTGCCGTCGCTCTCGAGCTTCGGGATCCTCGCCTGCGCGGCAGTCGCCGCCGCCACGCTGGCTGAGCTCGTGATGCTGCCGGCGCTCCTCGTGGTCGCCGACCGCCTCTTCCGCCGCTTCCCGCCCCCCTGGCGTGATGGAATCTTCGGTGTCGACCCCGTTCCCACCGGCAGCGATCAGCCGATGGCGCGGGTGGCCATCGGCACGACCTCCGAGAGCGCCTCGACGGTCCGCACGATCTGATCCTCGGTGTGCTCGGCGGTAAGGAAGAACCGGACCCGGGCCGCCGACTCGCGGACGGCCGGGTAGAGGATCGGCTGGGCGTTGATGCCGCGCTCGAGGAGCAGTTGCGAGACGAGGATCGCCCGGTTCGAGCCGCCGACGATGACGGGGATAACGGGCGTGTCGGCGCTCGAGCCAGTGTCGAGATCGCAGTCGGCGGCGAGCTTGAGGAACAGCTCCGACCGCTCGCGGAGCCGCGTCACGCGCCACGGCTCGCGCTGGATGACTTTGAGCCCCTCGAGGGCCGCTGCGACGTTCGGCGGCGAGCAGGCGGTCGAGAAGACAAATGCCGGCGTCGTGTAGCCGAGGTAGCGGATGAGCCGCTCGCTCCCGGCGAGGTAGCCACCGCCGGCGCCGAGGGCCTTGCTGATCGTCCCCATCCACAGATCCCCATCGCCAGGATCGACGCCGAAGTGGTCGCAGATCCCGCGCCCCTCCGGCCCCATCGTGCCGACCGAGTGCGCCTCGTCGACGTAGAGCATCGCATCGTGACGACGCTTGACCTCGATGAACCGGGGCAGATCGGGGTAGTCGCCATCCATGCTGTAGACCCCCTCGATCGCCACGACGACGCGCCGGTATTTCGGGCGAAGGTCGCGGAGGAGGCCGTCGAGCTGGTCGTAATCGTTGTGGCGGAAGCTCCGCTTGCCCGCCTTCGAGGCGACCGCTCCTTGCACGATGCTGTTGTGGGCCAGCTCGTCATAGAGGATCAGATCTTCGGCCCCGAAGAGGTGATTGAAAACCGAGGCGTTCGTGCCGTAGCCGCAGGGGAAGACGGTCGCGCGCTCGGTGCCGAGGAATGACGCCAACTCCCGATCGAGGTCGTCGAGGAGCGTGTTGTTGCCGCCGACCATTCGGCTCGCGGAGGCACTGCAGCCAAAGCGGTCGATGGCCGCCTTCGCCGCTCGCGTCACGTCCGGATGCCCGGTGAGCCCGAGGTAGTCGAAGCTCGTGAAGCTGATCACGTCGCGGCCACCGATCCGGGCCGTCCGGCCGCGGACCCGTTCGTTGGCCCGGAGGAAGGGATTGGCCAGGCCAGCCTGCTCGAGGCCACGCAGCCGGGCCTCGAGGACGCCGATCTCAGGGAACGGATCGGTACCGGTCGTGGGGGGCGTCATCCGGGGACGAACGGCAGGCTCGCCGCCGGTTGGCAGCGGGTCGGCAGAGGTGTCGGGATCACCGGCATCGACCATGTGACGCGCGATGCAGTCGACGAGATCCCCGCAGGTCTGGATGCCGTGGAGCCATTCGTCGCGGAAGCGCATCTCATAGCGCCCCTCGATCCGCGTCACGACGTCGAGGAAGGCCGAGGCATCGAGGCCGGCATCGGCGAAGGTCGAGCGATCGGAGAGGCCCCCGCGGCGCCCGCGTGGCAGGCCTC
>CAMARC010000105.1 GCA_945860405.1 Candidatus Kuenenia stuttgartensis
GATCTTCCCCCGAGCCTCGTCGAGCGGTTCGTGGGATCGAGCGGCAAGCACCTCCTCAAAGTCTATGGCCGGGGCGACATCTGGAACTTCGAGTCGCTCGAACGCTTCGTGACCGATGTCCGCGGTGTCGATCCGCGGGCCACCGGCAACCCGCTCCAGGCCTACGAGGCGTCGCTGGAGATGAAGCGAAGCTACGAGCAGGCGGCGCTCTCGGCGCTCCTGGTGATCCTCGCGGTGTTGTGGTTCGACTTCCGCTCGTTCCGCCATGCGCTTCTCGCCGCGCTCCCGCTGGCGATGGGCATGGGGCAGACGTTCGGCCTCATGGGCCTGTTGGGGATCGACCTCAATCCCGCCAACCTCATCGGCATTCCGCTCGTGCTCGGGATCGCCGTCGACTACGGCGTCCACGTCGTCCATGACTCGCTGGAACGCCCCGGCCCCTACCGGATCAGCCCGTCGACGGCCAACTCCGTCCTCGTCGACGCCCTGACGACGATCCTCGGATTCGGCGCGCTGATGGTGGCCAGCCACCGCGGCCTGGAGAGCCTCGGAAGGCTCCTCACGCTCGGCGTCACGACCTGCACGGTGACGGCGCTGGTCTTCCTCCCCGCGGTGCTCCGCCTTCTCCACCGTGAGCCGGCGGCGGCCGCCGACGACTCCGCGGACGGGGCAGGGGAGGAAGAGGGCGTCGATGAGGTCATCGTGGTCGACTTCGGTGCGGGGGCCGACCGCTCCGCGCGGCGGGCCGCGGCCTGATCTTCGCCTCCGGGAACCGATCTTGTGCCTCCTCGCGCCTGCCTGCTATCCCCCCACTCCCCCGCTCGCCAATCCCCCTCCCGGTGCCCCATGATGCTGCCGCGCCTCCCTGTCGCTCTCCCCTGCCTGCTCGGGCTGGTGTTTCTGGGAACGCCGCGGCTCGAGGCCCAGACCCCCGCGCCGAGGGCGCCCGCGGCCCCGGCTCCGGCTCCGGTGACGGCCGGGCCGGCCCGCGCCATTCCACAGGCCGCGGCTCCCGCCGCGCCGGCGGTGAACCTCGTCATGGAGGATCAACACCGTCAGTCCCACGAAACCGCCGCCCTCCGCGGGGACGTGATCGTTCTCCTCTATGCCGACCGCAACGGCGCCGAAGCGGCCCACGAGATCGGCCAAAAGCTCCATGTCCACTTCCACCCCAATGCCGCCAAGGTCGAGGGGCCGGATTGGGTGCGTCAGCCGGTGACGGGAATCGCCGGCTGGCCGGCCGGGGCGCGTACTCCCAACGTCCATTCCGTCGCCGTCGCCTGTCTCCCCGAGATCCCCAAGGCGGTTTATCCGGTGGTTCGGTCGCAGATTCGCAAGGAGTCGCCGCACGTGCCGGTGTGGCTCGACTTCAAGGGGACGATGCCCAAGACCTTCGGGATGGCCCCCGACGTCCCCAACATCCTCATCATCGACACCTTCGGCCGCCCCCAGGGGGTGATCTCAGGGGAGCTCGACGAAACGAAGTACCAGCAACTCGTCGCGGCCATCGATCGCCTCCGGCTGCAGGCCCAGCCGGTGCGGACCGCGTCGGCGACCGAGACGGTGCCGGCCGCCCGCTGACGGCCCGCGATCCTGAAGTCGCTGGCCTCACGGCGACGAGCCCGGCGCGGCGACGGCTTGGCCGTTCCCTTCGGTGAGTTCCGTGAGCCGGTCGATCGGAATGTCGGTGAAGGTTTCGGTGCCGCCGCCGATCCAGCGGATCTCGATTCGGTCGATAGCCGGATGGGCACCGAGGCCGAAGTGGAGCCGGGTGCCGAAATGCCCCTGGTAGCCGCGGCCGGCGTGGACCTCGTCGACGAATGTCTCGTCTCCGGCGTGGAGGATGACCTTCGCCCCCACGCCGTCACGGTTCCCCTGCCGGCCGCGCACGCGCACCTGGCACCAGTGGTTCGTGCCGCCGTGCTCACGGTCGAGATTCCGCAGGAGCGTGGGGGCTTCGCGCGAGTTGAGGATCACCAGATCGAGGTCGCCGTCGTCGTCGAGGTCATCGCAGGCGACGCCGCGGGCCGCGTGGCGCGGGATGTCGTGGAGGCCGGCGGCGGCTGAGACGTCGACGAATCTCCCGCCGACGTTGCGGAGGAGGAGGTTGTGGTTGCGGTAGGCGGTGGTGTCGTCGAAGGCCTCGACGTTGTCGTTGAGGTGGCCGCAGGCAAGGAACAGGTCGCGGCGGCCGTCGTTGTCGAAGTCGGCCATTGCCGTCCCCCAGGTGACGAATTGCCACGCCCCACTGCCGGCGGCGGTGGCGGCGGTGGCGTCCTCGAACTGCCCCCGCCCGAGGTTGCGGAAGAGGACGGGGAGGTCGGGCTGGAAGTCGGTGATGAACAGGTCGATCCTCCCGTCGCCGTCGGCGTCGCCCGCCTCTGTCCCCATGCTGCCGATCTCGGCCCCGAACCTGTTCACCGCCACGCCGGCCGAAAGCGCTGTCTCGCGGAAGTTGCCCCGGCCGTCGTTCTCGAAGAGGAAGTTTCCCTCGAGAGCGTCGTTGCCGACGTAGATGTCGGTGTCGCCATCGTCGTCGTGATCAAGACAGACGACCCCCATTCCCGGGCCAGCGACCGCGGCGATCCCTGCGTCGACGCTCGCCTCGACGAAGCGGCCATCGCCTGCATTGCGGAAGAAGGTGTCGGGCCAGGGGGGATAGTCGCGGGGGCCGGCGTAGGCGGGAAAGCCCTTCACCGAGCGGGGGCGATGGTTCTCGAGCGTGAAGCGGACGTAGTTGGCGGCGTACAGATCGAGGTCGCCATCGCCGTCGGCATCGAGGAAGGTGGCCCCTGCGCCGACCTTCTCCCCATCGGCCACGTTGGCGCTTTCCGTGGCATCGACGAACGTGCCGTCGCCGAGGTTGCGAAACAGGCGCTTGGCCCCGAACGTGGTGAGAAAGAGATCGGCAAAGCCGTCTTCGTCGACATCCCCGGCGACGACGCCGAGGCCGTAGTCGCGGCAGTCGATGCCGGCGGCGAGGCTCACGTCGCGAAACACCCCCGCGCCGAGATTCCGGCAGAGGGCATGCCGGGGGGGCGATCCGGAGTCGCCGGGCTCGGCTCCCGGAAGGAGCGCTCCGTTTGGAAAATAGAGATCGATCCGGCCATCGCCGTCGTAGTCGAACGTGGCGACGCCGGCCGACAGCGGCTCGACGAGATACCGCCGACCGCTGCTTCCGTCGGTATGGACAAATCCGATTCGAGAGGCTTCCGTGGCGTCGACAAACCGGATCGGCGCGGCGGCGGAGGGTGGCGGCGGCAGCGCTGCCGGTGGTCTCGGCTGACCGCAGCCGAGGCCCAGGACCAGGACCAAGACCAGCACGAGGACGACGACGCCAACGCTCAAGGCAAGGCGATGCGGGGAAGAAAGAACCATGTCAGTGGCCTTCTCCCGCTGCGGTGGGCGGGGTGGCGGTGGAAGAGGAGGCCGACTTGTCGACCGCGGCGCCGCGGCTCAAAAGGGCCTCGGCCTCTTGCTGATCGCCATCGAGCGCGGCGATCCGACCGGCAGCCGCGTACCAGCCGGCCAGGAGGCGCCGCATCCGCGCGCTTTCGTCGCGGGAAAGATTCCTGGCCGCGTTCTCGGCATCTTCGGCCTTCAGGCGGCGGAACTCCGCCCGGGCCCGCTCGGCGTCGTCGGTCAGGCCGAGCCGCGCCAAGGCGGTGGCCAGCCCGTACCAGGCGCCAGTGTAGGAGGGCGCCCGGTCGATCGCCCCCTGGAACGCCGCTCGGGCCTCGGTGTTCTTCTCCTGGCGGAGCCGGGCATGGCCGAGGTGGAAGAGCCGGACCGCGCCACCGCGGTCGTCGCCGATTGCCGGCTCGAGGACTTCGGCCGCCTCGTCGACCCGGTCGGATTTGAGAAGGCAGCGGCCGAGATGCCCTTGGATGTCGGGGAGGGACGGGTCGAGTCGGCGGGCGCGCTCGAGCCATTCGGTGGCCTCGGCATCGCGCCCCTCCTTCACGGCGTAAAGCCCGAGCCGATACCACCCCTCGGCCGTCTCCGGATGCCGCTCGAGATGGGCCCGCCAGAGCGTCGCCGCGGTCTCCTGGTCGCCGCGCTCGGCGGCGAGCGTCGCCGCCAGCGCCGTCGACTGCGGCCGAGAGGGATGACGGGCCACGATCCACTCAGCGAGCGTCCGCGCTTCCTCGACCAAGCCGGCGTAGCCCTCCGGCACCGCGGCCGACGGCGTGGGGAACCGGACGACCTTGGCCGGCGCTGCTGCCGCGTGAGGGGCGATCCGGATGCGTGGCGCAGTGACGGCGACGACCGTTGCGGCGAGCGCGACAGCGGCGACTGTCGCGGCCATCCAGTGCCACGAAATCCAGTGCCACGAAATCCAGCGCCACCATCGAAGGGAGGCCGCGGGTGTCCTGTCGGCCACCTTTCCGGCGGCGCGGCGCACGCCCTGCTGCGGAGACGCGTTGCGGGAGCGCTGGCGGTCTGTCGGCATGACGACGCGCCGGCCGCGCTCAGCGCAGCCGTTCCTTGAGCCGCCGGCTGGCGAGGGTGAGGGTGTCGCGTTCCTGGGGCGTCAGGCTCGCCTCGCCGGAACGGCTGATTTTCTCGAGGATCCGATCGACCGCGTCGCGGAGGGCCTCGTCGTCCTCGAGCGAAGCCTGGCGCGGCGGGGTGCGGGAGGGGGGCGCGGGCTCGTCGTCGGGACGAAAGATCCGGAACCGCCGCCGCGACTGAAGGAGCTGTGCGGGGGCCTCGAGGAGGTCGCCGATGTTCCAGCCGCGCCAAGCATAGGCGAGGCCGAAAAGCGCTCCGCCGATGTGGGCGAAGTGGGCGATGTTGCCGGAGCCATGGTAGGCCCCGTTGACGTCGGAGAAGAAGTAGAGAAGGCCGAGGGCCCAGGCGGGGATCGGGAGGATGCCCCAGAGGAGAAGCTCCTGGTGGGGGTTATGCCAGACGAAGTAGGCGAGGGTCGCCATCACCGCACCGCTGGCACCGACGAGTAGCCCGGCCCGGCCCCCTTGGCCGATTTGCACGCTCGCCAGCCAAGCGAGGCCGGCGACGACGATCGCCGTCAGCCAGAAGCGGAGGAACTCATTTCGGCCGACGCGGGCCTCGACTTCCGGGCCGAAGAACCAGAGCGTGAGCATGTTGAGGGCGAGGTGCCACGGCGAGCTCATGTCGTGGGCGAAGCCGTAGGTCAGGAGCCGCCACGCTTCGAGGGGGTGGCGGGGGAGGTCGCCGCGCATCGCCAGCCAACTGCTGAGCGGGAAATCGTTTTCGGCGAGGAGGCAGGCCACCCAGACGGCGCAGTTGGCGACCACGATCGTTGTCACCGCGGTCCATTCTCCGGCGCCGGAGGATCCTCCCCGCCAGGAACGGTTCGGTTGGGCGTAACGGCGATCTGCAAAACCCATGGGATTCCTCGTCGGCCGGAACGCCGGCGGCGGCCCGCGCGGCAGCGGCCGCGGCCCGGGCATCAAGCATCGTAGGTCCTTGCCGGGGGAGGGGGCAACGCCCTGCCCCCTCCAGCCGTTGCGGCGGGTGTGTTAGATTCCCCCCGCAGGCCTGAGCCGGGGTCCGGTGGTGGCCGTAGCGATGAATGCGGGGGGCCGGTGCCCTCCTGCCGGGAACACTGACGCAACGCGAAGGGGAGAGCAGGGCATGGCGACCAACGGGAGCTTGGGGCGGAAGTTGCGGATGGCGATCGTCGGGGGCGGGCAGGGATCGTTCATCGGCCGGGTGCATGTCACCGCCGCCGTGCTCGACAATCGAGCCGCCCTTGTCGCCGGAGCACTGTCGAGCGATCCGGCCCGGGCCAAGGCGAGCGCCGCCGACTACGACATCGCCCCGTCCCGTGCCTACGGCTCCTATGCCGAGATGTTCGATGCCGAGCGGAAGCTCCCCGCCGGCGAACGGATCGACTTCGTTTCCATCGCCACGCCCAATCACATGCACTTCCCGGTCGCCCGGGCGGCGGTCGAGGCGGGCTTTCATTGTGTCTGCGACAAGCCGATGACGCTCACCCTCGCCGAGGCGGAGGAACTCGCGGCGCTCGTCAAGGGATCGAACGTCGTCTTCGCCGTGACGCACAACTACACCGGCTATCCGCTCGTCCGTCAGGCGCGGCAGATGATCCTCTCCGGCGAGCTCGGCGACATCCAGGCGATCCGCGCCACCTACATCCAGGGCTGGCTGCGGAGTCGGCTCGAGAGCGAAGGACAGAAGCAGGCCGCTTGGCGGACCGATCCCACGAAGAGCGGCGCCGCCGGCTGCTTCGGCGACATCGGCACCCATGCCTACAACCTCGGCCGCTACATGACCGGCCTCCTCCCCGACTCGATCAGCTGCAACCTCAAAGTCTTCGAGCCGCCGCGGCCGCTCGACGACTATGGCCATGCCGTGATCCGCTATGGCAACGGCGCCCTCGGCACCGTCACGGCCTCGCAGATCAGCCACGGCCGTGAAAATGACGTGCGGATCGAGATCGACGGGACGCTCGCCAGCCTCGAGTGGCACCAGGAAAACCCCAACCAGCTCTTCGTCCGCAAGAACGGCCATCCGCACCAGATCTACACCCGCGACCCCAACGCCCCCTACACGAGCGACCCGGCCAAGGCCGCCTGCCGGCTCCCGTCGGGGCATCCGGAGGGCTTCTTCGAGGCCTTCGCCAACGTCTATCGCGCCACCTACGACGCGATGGAGCTGGCGATCGCCGGCAAGCCGTTCGAGCGCACCAACACGATCTATCCCAACATCCACGACGGCGTGGAGGGGATGTATTTCATCGAGCAATCGGTCGCTTCGAGCAAGGCCGGCGGCGCCTGGCTGCCGCTCAAGCACCCGCTCGCCCGGCAGTAGTTCCGGCACGAGGTGCCAACACGCGAAAGGATTCGACACGTGCCCCCGGCTCCCCCTGTGAAGCGCGACACCGCCTACTTCGTCTTCGACATCGAGAGCGTCTCCGACGGCGCCCTCGTGTCGCGGCTGCGGTATCCAGAGGAGAAACTCTCGCCGGCTGCGGCGATTGCCCGGTGGCGCGCGGAGCTGATGGCGGAGCAGGGGAAGGACTTCATCCCCTACACCTTCCAGCTCCCTGTGTCGCTGGTCATCGCGCGGGTGGCCGCCGATTACCGGCTCATAGACCTCGTCGCCCTCGACGAGGAGAAGTCGCGGCCTCCCGAGATCGCGCGTCTCTTCTGGGAAGGATGGCGGAAGTACGGGCGACCGTGTCTGGTGACGTTCAACGGCCGCGGCTTTGACGTGCCGCTGCTCGAGCTCTGTGCCTTCCGCTACGGCCTCCCGATCCCCGACTGGTATGCCGAAGACAAGCGCAACTACGACCAGCCGCGCTACCGCTACAACATGGCGGGGCACTTCGATCTCCACGAATGGCTCACCAACAGCGGCGCGAGTCGGTTTCAGGGGGGGCTGTCGCTGGCGGCAAACCTGATCGGCAAGCCGGGGAAGCAGGACGTCGCCGGCTACATGGTGCAGGATCTGTGGGACGCCGGCCGGGCCGCCGACATCCACGACTACTGCCGCGGCGACGTGCTCGACACCTACTTCATCTTCCTCCGCTCGCGCGTCCTGGCCGGCGAGCTTTCCCTCGAAGAGGAGCATCTCCTCATCGAGGAGGCGCGGAAGTGGATCGAGGAGAAGTCGGCCTCGTCGCCGGGCCTGGCCCGCTACCTGAAGGCCTGGGGCGACTGGAAGAGCCCGTACGCGTGAGTGGGTCGGTCGCCTGAGTCGCGCAGCGAGCTTTTCGTGATGCGGCAGGGCATTGCGCGGCGCTGCCGGATTGCCGTCCGCCGTCCCCGATCCTCGGGCGGCGATCCCCATTCTTCAGCCGGTCAGAAGGTCGCATTGGCACGGAGGCCGTAGACGAAGGCGTTGTCGGTGGAGATCGCCCCCAGCCCCGGACGGATCCACTGCACGTCGGGGGTGATGTTGAGCCAGCGGGTCGCCTGGATGTTGTAGAAGCACTCGAAGCCCTGGCCGTCGCGGGGGCCGAACAAGGCGGTGGGCACCGGGCCGAACTGGTCGCTGGCACCCACGAGGAACCAACCTGCACCGAACGTGTCTCCCCGCGCCTGCCCCCATGGGCTGTAGCCGCCGAGGCCGGTGCTGAGGAAATAGCGGATCGGGTTCGGATTGCCGTCGGAAATCGACGCCCGCCCAAACATCCCCCAGCCGCGATTGGGGTTGTCTGAGGAGCGGACGAGATACTGATCAAAGCCGTAGTAGAGCGTGTAGGAATCCCACAGCGTCTGAGGGCCGATCCCCGGAGTCGGGGAGATCGGCGACGGAGGGTCGAAGGCGAACCGCAGATCGAGTTGCTCCTCGTGCTTCCACACCCCCCCGACGTGTTGCTGCCCGGCCAATCCCATGATCGACGTTTTGAACTTGATTTCGCCCCCCACGATGATGCCCTGCTTGAAGAGGTTGCCAAACTGCATGAAATCCGCGGTGCGGTTCTTGGGATCGATGACATACACCGACATCGCCCCCCAATCCCGTGGTGACACGACCCCGGCGGTGAAGAACGAATAGGGCATTCCGAGCAGGAACGCGGGATTGGCGATGAGGGCTTGGTTGACGAACTGATCGGTGCCGTCGCCGCCGGCGAAGATGTCCTGATCGAACGAGCCGAGGACGTCCTTCTTGCCGCCGAACACGACCCAGTTTGGTGAGAGGGGCTGCGTGAGGAGGAAATTGGTGATGTAGGGGACGCCGGGATCGTTCGGCCGCGGCGGCAGGGCGGCCGGAAACACCGCCGGTGTGAACGAACCGGATCGCAGCGACACGTTGCCGTACTCGCCATACCATTGCTCGGCGCGCACCAGCAACCGCCCGTGCGGCAGGCCACCGAACTTCTCCAGATCGACGACTGCGTCGTACTCGCTCCGGCCGGTGTAGCTGAAGACGTTCCCCTCCCCAAGCGGCCTGGGCACCGGCCGATCGATGCCACCGGCGATCCCGTATCCGAATTGCGTCACCCGGCCGCCGAAGGTGATCCCCGACTCTTTGGTCGAGAACCAACCGTCGAAGAGGTCACCGGTCACCGTTTTGCTGCCCAGCG
Organism: Candidatus Kuenenia stuttgartensis; assembly: GCA_945860405.1. GTDB lineage: Bacteria > Planctomycetota > Planctomycetia > Pirellulales > UBA1268 > QWOP01. The sequence continues at coordinate 9,041 of CAMARC010000105.1, forward strand.
CATCGGCGCCGTTCCCCGGTCCGCCCTCGGAGGTGTCCGGGGCTTCCGTGAAGGGGTCTGGAGCGGGATCGTCGGGAAGGAGATCGATGGAAAAGGGGGATGCAAGCCGTTCGGTGACGGCCTGCTCGCGGGGGCCGTCAGCCTCTTGGGCGGCGACGCGCGCCACCAACACCACCAGGAGCAGGTTGACGACGATCGAGATGCGGGGCAGGGGCATGGCGGGTGGTCTCAGTAGGCGGCGACGATCTGGGCGCGGATGAGGAGCCCTGTCTGGCCGGCAACGAATCCGGTGCGGTTCTGACCGGCCGGGGAATTGTCCAGCCAGGCGGCGTCGAGCGTGAAGAAAAGGTTGTCCTTCCCCGGAAGGAAGAAGTGGTGGAAGCCGCCGCCGAGTTCAGAGCCGGAGCCATACGCTCCGGTGACATACGAGCTCCGGGCGTAGATTTCCGTCTCCTGCGGGACGACGAAGTAGCCCCCCTTGATGAAGCCACCGAACGCCGATGTCGAAGCGATCGGCAGCGGGCCGGTGCCCTGGAGCCGGAGCAGATCCTGGAAGTAGATTTCGGAGGAGAGGCCGAGGCCGCGGTACTTCCAGGCGAGATCGACGGCCGCAAGCGAGATGTCGTAGGAGTTAAGGGTGACCCCGGGGGCGATCGCCCCTGGGGTCGTGAGGATGGTGCCGTCCGAGAGGCGGACTGGGGAGTTTTCGACCGCGTCGCTGGCCGATTGGCTGCCGCTGCCGAGCGCGTAGGTGTAGGAGCCACCGAGCCTGATGGCCGCCTCCCTGTGGTTCTGGAGATCGGAGTACCCGGTGCCGAAGTCGCCCCACGGTTCCCACCAGGTCGAGCCTGACCAGGCGAAGCGGGAGTTCAGCGACTCGGGCTGGAGGTTGAGCGTGTTGAAGCCATTGGCGACCATGGCGTGGTAGTGCAGGTCGTCGACCGGCTCGCCGGTGATCCACACCCCCTGGCTGAGACTGGGGCGGAAGAACGTGGTGGCCATCGTGCGGTCGGCGCTTTGGAGCGGAGAGAACGCGCTCTCGAGCCACTCGCGTGAACCAGGCACCTTCGACTGGCCGACGCTCAATTCGAACGCCTCGGAGAATCGGTAGCTGAGCCAGTAGGCCCTGAAGCCGATCGGCTGGTCGGTGACCGAGTTGTAGTCGATGTTCAGCAGATAGGAGAGCTTCGGGAGCAGGCAATCGCCGGAGAAGATGAGCCGTCCGCGCGGGATCCCGAAATAGCTGGAGTCGTTGATCGGAAGGACGTTGCCGGCACTATCGGTCCAGGATGGCTCGCTCCCGGCGAAGGCGTCGTAGCGGAACATGTTCTGGTTGCGGATCTTCAGCGAGAACGGGGTCTCGCGGGGGTTATCAGGGCGGATGACAAACCCGTTGTCGTAGTCGGCGTGGAATCGGCTCCCGACCCAGGGGCGATCGCTGCCGGTGATGGCAGTGTCGGGGGCGAGCGAGGCGAATGGCTCCGCTTCCCAGGCTTCGGGCTGAGGTGGAGGGATCGCCTCCACGGTTCCCTCGGCCGCGGTAGGCTCGGTTGGCCCGGCAGGGGAGAACGACCCGGCGGCCAGGGCAAGGCAAGCGGCGATCGCCAGGCACCCTTGAAGGAGCCCGAGACCGCAACGCTCTCGCTCGGCAACCCGCATGAAGGTCGTGGCTCTCCCTGGGCCGCCGAGCGCACCGGCCAGGTGCGTCGTTGGCGATCTGAGTAGGCTGGGGCGTTGTGGAGGACTGCGCGCAGATCTTCCCCGAGGCGCGCGGCACCACCGCTGCATGACTCATCGGCCGACTGTGCCGATTCCGTCAAAGAATCCGGTCCGGCAGGCTTTGCGGTTCGCAGCGGCCGTGCCCCGCGGAGCGCTCGGCATCGGTTCGCCGTCACTCGGCTGTTGCAGCGGCACCGACGTTGGGACTGGCTTCCGGCTGACCCGCCGGAGCCCCTTCGGGCCTGAACAGCGTGGCGGCCACGGCTTTGGCTGCCGCCTTGGCTTCGTCGTCGACCTTCCCCTTCGGAGCGCGGGCCTCCACGGTATAGAGCCGCCCGCCGAGGACGACGCCGTAGGCAAACCGATCGACCGGCTCGGAGAGGCCACTGACCTTCGCCGTCCCGGGCATCGCCCAGGCGACGCCCTTGTGGCTCCCAAACGTGGCCGCAGCCGGTTTCTTGATCAGCTTCAAGGCGCCATCGGCCGGGAACGTCTGGGCGAGCATCGTGCCGATCGCCGCCACAAGCTCCGATTGGTTGGCAGCAGTGATCTCCCCGAGCCCATCGGGAGCCGGCTCGGCCGTGACGACGATCGAGGGATACGACTTCCTCGGGCCGGGCTGGTAGCGGACGAGATAGTTCTGTGATCGGGGAGAACGGGTCCAGCCGAGGGGAGAGCTGATCTCGACGCGGCCGCCATCGAGGAGGAGCGCCGTGTCAGCGTCAACGAGCTTTGATGTTGGCCGATTCGCGTTTTCGGCTCCCGCCGCCGACAGGGCATCGAGCGAGGCGGCCAGAGCGGCATCGTCGGAAGGCGC
>CAMARC010000106.1 GCA_945860405.1 Candidatus Kuenenia stuttgartensis
CTTCAGCCAGGTCGATTCCGCCGGGATCGTCGGCCCCAGCCACCGCTTCAAGAACTACCTCGCCTCCTCAGCCCTCATGCGGCGGATCTGCACCGGCGCCGGCCGCGGGCTGTGCTGCGGCCAAAACGCCAAAGCATGCCCGGCGCCGGAGGAAGCGCCCGACGCCGAATCCGCGTCGGTTGACGGCGCAGCCAGCGCCTGCCCGTGCGGCCCCTGAACCAGCCCGCCCCGGCGGGATGAAGGCACGGCGCGGGCGTCAGGCCGCCCGGCGAACGGCGGCCTGATCGTGGAACAGCCGGGCTTCAACCATCTTCCGGGCTACCTCGGCGATTGTCGTCTCGGCGCGCCATCCGAGGCGCTCGGCCGCCCGGCTGGGATTGGCGCGGAGGCGGCGGCTCTCGTCGCGCCGGAGGAACCGCTCGTCGCACACGACGTGACGGCGCCAATCGAGACCGACGCGGGCGAACGCCTCGGCGACAAACGCCTCGAGCGCCACCGAGACCCCCGTGGCGACGACGAGATCCTCAGGGCTATCCGTCTGGAGCATGGCGTGCATCGCCACGACATATTCCGGCGCCCAGCCCCAATCCCGCTCCACGGAGAGATCACCGAGCGCGAGCGGCTCGGTGTCGCCAGCCGCGATCCGACAGGCGGCGGCGGTGATTTTCTGGGTCACGAAACGCTCCGCTCGGAGCGGGCTTTCGTGGTTGGAGAGGATTCCCGTGCAGGCCCACATTCCATGGAGGCGTCGATACTGATCGACCTGGGCGAAGGCAGCCGCCTTCGCCTGGGCGTAGGGATCGGCAGGACGTGCCGTGGTCGACTCGTCGACCGGCTCTCCGCCGTTGTCGCCGAACATCGCCGTCGACCCGGCAAAGAACAGCCGCGTCGGCAGCCGCGTCACCCGAACCGCCTCGAGGAGATTCACCGTGACGCCGGCGATGCTCTGGAACGTGGCGGCCGGCTGTTCGAACGACAGCGCGATCGACGACTGCCCGGAGAGGTTGTAGAGCTCGTCGGGACGGACCGCCTCGAGGAGCGCCACGGTGGCCTCGAGGTCGGACGGATCGAGCGCCTTGATCGCGACACGCCGCTCGAGGCCGAGCGCGGCGAGACCGCGCCGGTCGGACGTCGCCGGATCACGGCTCGTCCCCACGACCCGATACCCCTGGTCGAGGAGGTGCGCGGCAAGATACGCACCGTCCTGGCCGCTGATGCCGCAGACGAGCGCCGTCGGTTGCGGTCGGTGGATGCGTGCCATGGTTCGCCTTCGGTCCCTTCCAACCACCGCTGTGTCAGCTCGCCGCCTGCTGCGTCACAAACCACGCCGCCGTCTGGCGGATCCCTTCCTCGAGCCCGACCTCGGGGCGCCAGCCGAGGACCGTGCCGGCGCGGGAGGCATCGACGAGGTTCGACCGCAGGTCGCCGGGGCGGGCCGGGCCGTGGAGTGGCAGCGGATACGAGGCCGTCCGCCCCGCTTCCCTCATCACGCCGACGAGCCCCTGCCGGATCCGGGCCTCGAGCGCGACGACGTCGGTGCCGACACCCGTACCGATGTTGAGGCTCATGAGTTGCCCGCGGGGGATGGCTGTGTCGGGCGCGGTCAGGGCGAGGAGATTCGCGCGCGCGACGTCCTCCCCGTAGACGTAGTCGCGGACGTAGTGGCCGTCGCCGTTGATCGTGGCTGCCTGGCCGGCAAGGTAGCGCTTGAGGAAGATCGCCACCACCCCCGCCTCGCCGTGCGGATTTTGCCGCGGGCCGTAGACGTTGGCATAGCGCAAGGCCATCGCAGCCAGACCGTGTTCGGCCGCATAAAACTTGAGATACCGCTCGCCGACCCACTTCGTGATCCCGTAGGGGCTGACCGGGTCGGCGGGCGTCTCCTCGGGGGCGGGGCTTGTCTGCTCTCCATAGAGCACCCCCCCCGACGAGGCAAACACGACCCGTCCGCACTTTTGGGCCACCGCGGCATCGAGGACGTTGATCAGGCCAATGGCATTCACTTGGGCATCGAACAGCGGCTCGCGGACCGACCGGCTCACCGACATCTGCGCCGCCTGATGGCAGACGACATCGGGGCGGAAGGCGGCGAAGGCGGCGAACACCGCGTCGCGATCGCGGATATCAACAACATGGAGCGGCACCGTGGCGGGGAGATTGTCGCGCGACCCGGTCGAGAGGTCGTCGATCACCCCCACCTCATGCCCGGCAGCCAGCACCACATCGGCGACATGACTGCCGATAAACCCCGCGCCGCCCGTGACCATCACACGCATGCTCATGCTACCTTCCGCTCGAGGACCTCGTCGTAGACGTCGAGGTAACGGGCCGCTGCCCGCTCCCACGTGTACGTGGCGGCGTGAGCGACTTGAGCCGCGGCAAAGCCGGGTATCGAGCGGGAGGACTCGAGTCCTTCACGCACCACCCGGAGCATAGCGTCGGGCTCGAACGTATCCCACCAACCGGCCCGGTCGCCTGCCACCTCGGGAAGGCTCGTCCGCCGCGCGGCGAACACGGGACGGCCACACTGCATCGCCTCGAGGACGGGGAATCCAAAGCCCTCGCTGAGCGAGGGAAAGAGGAACGCATCGCAGTGCTCGTAGAGCCACTGCCGGTCACCGTCGGACACCTCCCCCGGCATGAACACCCGGCCGGCCAGACCGAGGCGGGCCACCTCTTCCCCCAGGAACTCGCCGTACGGGGTCGCCTTCCGCCCGGCGATCACCAGCCGCAGGTCGCTGGTCCGCGCGATCATCGCGAGGAGGACGTGGCAATTCTTGTGCGGCAGCGCCGCCCCGACGGTCAGCAGGAACGGCCCGGGCGTGAGGAAGGAAGGCCGGCCCGCGGAGGCGACGGCCGCCGGCGGCAGGCCGTTGGGGACGACATGGAGGAGCTTGCCGCGGAGCTCGAGCCACTCGCGCACGTCGTCGGCGACGAACTTCGAGATCGTCACCACCGCCGCCGCCCGATCGACCTTCGCCTGGACGGCGGCGAGTTTGCGGCGGACGGCGGCCGGCCGGCTCCGGTGTCGCTCGTCGTGGAGGAAATTGAGATCGTGGATCGTGAGCACGACCGGCACGCGCGGGTCGAGTGGCAGGTATTTCGACGATTGGCTGGTGACGTGCCACAGGTCGTAGCCGCCGTCGGCCCGGAAGGGGCGCACCAGCGGCCTGAGGAACCGGGCGAAAGACTCCTTCCGCCAGGGACTGACATCGATGTGCTCCACGGCGCCGTCGTGGAAATACCGCACCGTCGGCCGGCTCGCGTCGCCGCGCGGCGGGAGGAAGAGGACCGGCTCGATGCCCCGGCCGGACGCCGACAAGATCCCCTCGGCGAGATACCGGCAAAACCGCCCCAGGCCGCAGTTGGCATGCCGCACCTTCTCCAGGTCGATGACGACCCGGGGGCGTGCAGCGCGATCGCGGAGCGTGGGTGTGCGTGGCATCAAAGCGGGGGCCCGACGAGCGGGCGCGGACCGACACGTGTGTGTGTCAGTCGCAGCCCGTGAAGGGGATATCGGCCGGACAAGCCCCGTGCATTGCATTCCTCACCGACCGATCCCGAACTCGCGCGAAGACAGGCAGGCGGGGCTGGCAGGGCCGCGCCCGATCGATGCGCGGCGCGGCGAAGCGGGGGGAATGGGGCTCCTGGGGGGATGGCCCAATCGCCTCGATCAGCGAGGCTCGCTTCACGCCACCCGGTATCCGGAGGCCGAGCGACCGGAGGGCACCCGCTCCCCTTCGATACCGAGCGCGGCGAGGAGACCGGCGACGTAGTTTTCCATCGAGTGCTCGGTGCAATAACGGACGCGGGTCGTCTCGTCGCGGCCATCCCCCCGTGCGAGCAGCGATCCAAGCGCCCCTGCCACCATGTCGGCGGTGAAGGTGTCGGAAACCCTGGCGACGGTCGCGGGGGCGTCGAGCGCCGCAGCGAGATCCTCGTTGGCCACCGTCGGCACTCCCGCGGCGATGCAGTCCATCAGCGCGCCCGAGATGCCACCGAAGCGGTGCGTGCGGAGCTGGATCGCCCCGTCGGCGGCGAGAAGCCATGTCCGCCAGGTCTCGTCGTCGATCCACTCGGCCGTGAAGTGGATCGCCGCTGCGGCTTCGGCGGCGCGGCGCAGGACCGGCTCGGCGGTGCGCCCGGCGTCCCCCACGAACACCAGATGCGCATCGCGCCCCGTGGCGCGGAGCCGGGCGATCGCCTCCGCACAGACCTCCGGAGCCTTCGTGGCGCCGTAGATTCCGAGGGTGACGATCACCGTCCGACCCGCCGGGATCCCGAGCACTGCCCGGGCCCGCTGCCGCGATGCAGCGGCGGTCTCCCACGGCGTGAACTCGCGCAGCAGGGCGAAGGGGAGATGGACCGCCTCCACCCCGTAGAGCCGGGCGATATGACGGACGAGTGCCTGGCTATGGACGAACAGCGGCGCCGACGCCCGCGCCACCTCGGAGAGGAAGAGCGTGGGAATCTCCCCCTGGTGGCGCGTCCAATGCCGCACCTCGGCCTCCGCCACCGGACGATGCAATTCGGCTTCAGCGATCGCCCGCGTCCGCTCGATGCCATGCCACCAGGCATTGAGATCGAGGAGCCGCGAGTCGTGGAGGATGCAGGGGCCGCCATGGCGGAGATGCCCGGCGAGGATCGGGGCATGGAAGTGGGAATTGCCCAGAACCGCCACCGTGGCGTCGTAATCCGGGCGCAGCCACGCCGCGTTGCCGATGCCGTGGAAGGCCCGCACGTGGGGATCGGCCACCGGCTCGGGTTGATCGGTCCAGACGTCGACGTCGGCCCGCGCCGCAAGCGCCGCCACCGTCCGCCGTGTGTAGTCGGCGACACCGGAGCGATCGGGAGGGAAGGGCGAGAGCAGCGCGATCACCGGTCGCCGCGCCGCCACAGCCTTTCGTGCCCGGCGGGCATGGCCCGGCATCCGCAATTCAAGGGCCGCGGCGAACCGCTCCCCCACGCGCGCCGCGGTGAATCGCTCTGGCGTCGGTCGCTGCGCCGCGACGAGCGCTTCCCGCGCCCCGGCATCGGCCACCACAGCCCTCAGCCGGGCGGCGAGATCGTCGGGATCGTCGGGGGCGAAGCGGGCGGCAGGATCCGCGACGAGCTCGCGGTGGCAGGGGATGTCGGAGGCAATCACCGGCGAGCCACAGGCCATCGCTTCGATCACCGGCATCGAGAATCCTTCGGCCTGCGAAGCGACGACCGTCGCCTCCGCGTGCCCGTACCAGCCGGCAAGTTCGTCATCGCTGACATGGTCGAGGAAGGTCAGCTGGACGGGGCGATTCGTCGTCCGCCCCTCGGCCTTGGCGGCGATCCGCTCCACCCGTCGCCGCCAGCGGTCGGGATAGCCACCGGCAATCACGAGGGCGGGATCGGGGCTCCCGGCCCGCCCCAACGCCGTCACCACCGTCTCGAGGTTCTTGCGCGGGTCGGGCCCGCCGACAAACATCACGTACCGCCCGGGGGCGGCGGCCGGCCGCGGCGCCGGAATGCCACCAGCGCGACGGGCCGCAAACGCCCCCCGGAGGGCCACGCCGGTGACGGCCACGTTCTCGGAGTCGACTCCCAGCCTGGCGACCACTTCGTCGCCCACGGCGGTGGAGATCGGCAGGAACAACCCCGCCGCCGCCAGCCATTCCATCGCCGCCGCGTAGGAGAGCCGCGCTCCGCGGCCGGCGAGATAGCGCTCGGGGTCGATCAACGGGATGAAGTCGTAAACCACCGCGCAGGGGAGAATCTCGGGCCGGTCGAAAAACCGGGCGACGAGTCTCGTGTCGTGGGTCATCGGCGACAGCCAGAGAAACACGGCCGGCTCGCCGGGGCGCGGCGCGAAGGCGTCTTGAACGCTGTCGCAGAGGGCGGCGATCTCGGCGGGGGGCGGTCCCAGCGCCGCATCCGCGAGGCCGATGATCGTCACGTCACCGCGCCGCAGGGACCGGGCGGAGGCCAGGAGGAAAGCGGCGTGCGAACCGATGCCGCGGCGTGCGAAGCCGGGATCCTGAAGGCAACGGAGGTCGGCGTAGACAAGCATCGTGAAGGGTGAGGAATGGCTTTTTCCACGGACACGTGAGCAGCGATCAGGCCACCTTCCGCAGCGGCTCGGCCTCGGCCAAGCCCCGGCGCGGCGACACGTCGACGAGGGCCCGCACGAGCGCCCCGAGATCGGAAGCGGGGGAGACCGCGGCAAGCAACTCCGCCGTGGAAGCGCTGCCGGCATCACCACAGCGCAACCGCGCGCGGAGGAGGGCAACGATCAACTCCTCGGCCTCCGGATCACTGCCGCGGGCCTTCTGCCGACGAGCGCGCGGCGGACGAAGCCGCTGCCCGAGCGGACGAATCCACTGGCGCTCGAGTTCACGAAGGCCCTCGAGAATCCGTGCGCCGATGTCGCGCGTCGCCCCCATGATCAGGCCACCATCCGATGCTGTGGGCCGGTCACCCCACCGGCATTCCGCTCGCGCCTGGCCAGCTCGAGGTCGCCGTCGACCATCATCTCGACGAGCTCCTGGAACGACACCCGCGGCGTCCAGCCGAGCTTCGTGTTGGCCTTCGTGGCATCGCCGAGGAGGAGATCGACCTCGGCGGGGCGGAAGTAGCGCGGGTCAACTTCGACAAAGTCGCTGTAGTCGAGGCCGAGCCTGCCAAAGGTGAGCTCGCAGAACTCCCGCACGGTGTGGAGCTCGTTGGTGGCGACGACGTAATCGTCCGCCTGCGGCTGCTGGAGCATCAGCCACATCGCCTCGACGTAGTCACCGGCGAAGCCCCAGTCGCGCTTGGCGTCGAGGTTGCCGAGATGGAGCTTGTCCTGCATCCCGAGCTTGATGCGGGCCGCCGCGCGGGTGATCTTCCGCGTCACGAACGTCTCGCCGCGGCGCGGGCTCTCGTGATTGAAGAGGATCCCGCACGAGGCGTGGAGGTCGTAGCTCTCGCGGTAGTTGACCGTGATCCAGTGCCCGTACACCTTGGCGACGCCGTAGGGCGAGCGCGGATAGAAGGGGGTTGTCTCCTTCTGCGGCGTCTCGACCACCTTGCCGTACATCTCCGAGCTCGACGCCTGGTAGAAGCGGATCTGCTCGCCGGTATCGTCCTGGACGTCGCGGAGGGCTTCGAGGATGCGGAGCGTGCCGACGGCCGTCACGTCGGCAGTGTAGGCCGGCTGGTCGAAGCTGACGCGCACATGGCTCTGGGCTGCGAGGTTGTAAACCTCGTGCGGGCGGATCTGGCGGATCAGCCGCGCCAGGCCGCTGGCGTCGGAGAGATCGCCGTAGTGGAGCTCGACGCAGGGATCGGTGCCGCGGATGAGATGCTCGATTCGCTCCGTGCCGAAGGTGCTCGATCGACGCCGCAGCCCGTGGACTGCGTATCCCTTCGAGACGAGCAGTTCCGCAAGGTAGGAGCCGTCCTGACCGGTCACCCCGGTGATCAACGCGCGCCGCTGCATCGAATCTGCTCCTGGTGTCGTGGCCATGCTCTTGCCATCCGTGGCTTGGTCGGGGAGTCACTCAGCCGGGATACACCCCCGTGCCGGGACCTTCCGGGGGGGACGGTAGCAGGGGCGTTCCGCAATCCCAAGACCATTTCGGCGCGAAGCTTCGGGGGCCATGAGGCGGGGAAGCGCACCGCGATCGGCCCCCTGCCCGGTCGCTTCAGGCACTGCGACGCAGCGCCGCCGGCAGCAGGCTGGCATACACCTCGGCGTAGCCGCGGGCCATCCGCTCCCACGAGAAGCCCCGGGCGTGCGTCTGGCAGCGTGTGGCGGCGTTGGGGTCGGAGTGATAGCGCCCCATCCCCGACCAATACGCCGCGGCGAGGGCATCGCCGTCATAGGCGTCGAAGAAGTAGCCATGGTCGCCGGCGATCTCGGGGAGGCTCGTCCGCCGCGACATGAACACGGGCTTCCCGCAGAGCATTGCCTCGAGCACCGGAAAGCCGAATCCCTCGGTGAGCGACGGAAACAGGAACGCCTCGCAATGCTCGTAGAGCCATTGGCGGTCGGCGTCGCTCACCTCGCCGGGGATCACCACCCGCTCCCCGAGCCGTCGCGCCGCCACCTCGCGTTCGAGGAATTCTCCATACGGCGTCGCCTTCTTGCCGGCGATCACCAACCGCTGACCCGGGAGCTTCTCGAGGAGATCGAGAAGGACGTGGAAGTTTTTGTGGGCCAGGCAGTTTCCCACCGTGAACAGGAACGGACCGGCGGGAAGGAAGCCGGGCCGGATGGTCGAGGCGGCGACCGGCTCGGGAACCCCCAGCGGCACGACATGCACCGGCTTGTCGCGAAGTTCCAGATGCCTGGCAACGTCGCGGGCCACGAACTCGGAATCGGTGACGATCACGGCAGCGCGGTCGATCTTCCGCTGGATGTCGGCGAGCTTCCGCACGGCACCGGCGAGTTGCTCGTCGTGCGGGGCCTCGTGGAGGAAGTTGAGATCGTGGATCGTGAGGATCACCGGCACGCGCGGATCGAGCGGCCAGTAGCGCGACATTTGGTTCGTCGTATGCCAGGCAGCGAACGCCGGCCGACCCATCACCGGCCGAACCAGCGGCCGGTAGAAGCGCTGCACGACCTCCTTCCGCCACGGGGCGACGTCGAGCCTCCCGAACCGTCCGCCCGGCGGCGGGGCAGCCTTGGCAAACCACGCCTCGGCGCCCCGCGGCAGGAAGAACACCGGCTCGAAGCGTAGGTCGGCAAGGGCGAGGATCTCGCGGCCGAGGTGGAGGGAAAACCGGCCGAGACCGCAGTTGATGTGCCGGAGCTTCTCCAGATCGATGACGATCCGCGGACGGCTCCCCGGGAAGGAGAGGGACGGGCTAGGGCTTGATTTCGACATCGATCGGCTCCCGGGAATCATGAGGGAAGAGAATCTTGGCGACCCTGGGCCAGATCACAAAGAGCTGTTTTTCCGGTCTGACCTGAGAGCGCGGCCACCGCTTTCCAGGGCCGAAAAGCTGCGGTTGCCCCCCAGCCAGCCGATCGTCTACCAATCCGTCCATCCGGAGGCGTGCCTGTCGCCGGGGAAGGGGGCCTGTGCGTCCCCGGAACGAATGGGCAGCGGTCCGGCAAGGGACGCACGAGGGATGACATGCAACCGATCTTGGTGACGGGCGGCGCGGGGTTCATCGGCGGGGAGTTCGTCCGGCAATGGATCGCCGGGGAAGAGGGGGCCGTCATCAACCTCGACGCCCTCACCTACGCCGGCAATCGCGACTCGCTCGCCAGCCTCGACCACGATCCACGCCACCTGCTCGTCGTCGGCGACATCGGTGATTCTTCCCTCGTCCGTGGCCTCCTCGAACAACACCGCCCCCGGGCCGTCCTCAACTTCGCCGCCGAGAGCCATGTCGATCGTTCGATCGACGGCCCGGCTGCCTTCGTGACGACCAACGTCGTCGGTACGTTTCGGCTCCTCGACGAGGTCCGTCGCCACTGGACGACGCTCCCCGGCGACGAGAAACGCGACTTCCGTTTCCTCCATATCTCCACCGACGAGGTCTACGGATCCCTCGGCCCCACCGGGCAATTCACCGAGACGACGCCCTACGCCCCCAATTCCCCCTACTCGGCATCGAAGGCCGCCAGCGACCACCTCGTCCGTGCCTATCACCACACCTACGGCCTGCCGACGCTGACGACCAACTGCTCGAACAACTACGGCCCCTGCCAGTTTCCCGAGAAGCTCCTTCCGCTGATGATCCTCAACTGCCTCGCCGGCAAGCCGCTCCCCGTCTACGGCGATGGCGGGCAGATCCGCGACTGGCTCTACGTCGGTGACCACTGCCGGGCGATCCGCACCGTGCTGCGGGGGGGCCGCATCGGCGAGGTCTACAACATCGGCGGGGCCTGTGAGCGGACCAACCTCGAGGTCGTCCGCGAGATCTGCCGGACGGTCGACCGCCTCCGCCCGGATCTCCCCCACTCCCCGTGCGAGTCGCTGGTCACGTCCGTCAAAGACCGGCCCGGCCACGACCGTCGCTATGCGATCGACTTCTCGAAGATCGAACGGGAGCTCGGCTGGCGGCCGACCGAGACGTTCGCCACCGGCCTGGAAAAGACCGTTGCTTGGTATCTCGCCAACGGTGAGTGGGTCGACCGGATCGCCAGTGGCGGCTACCGCCAGGAGCGTCTCGGCCTCGCCACCAACGTGACAGAGTCCCACGCCGCCTGAAGGCGGGCTAGCAGGCTGTCGATGAGATCGGGGGCGGCGACTTTGCGTCCTCCGTCGGCTGCAGGCTGCGCCAGACGATCACGCCGGCGGCGGCCCCAACAATCGGGGCGACAAGATAGATCCACAGGCTCTCGAGCCGGAGTGTGACAAGCGCCGGGGCGAGCGACCGAGCCGGGTTCATCGAGGCCCCGCTCACCGGCCCGGCGAACAGCGCCTCGACGGCGATCACGGCGCCGACCGCGACCCCGGCCATGATCCCCTTCTCCTTCGCCCCGGTGGAGACACAGAGGATCACCACCATGAGGATCAGCGTCAGCAGCACCTCGAGGACGAACGACTGCAGTGGGGCACCGGCAGGCAGCGTCGCCCCGAGCGTGGCATGCTCGGGGAACAGGCCGCGGAGGACGGCGCTCGCAAGCACCGTCCCCCCACACTGTGCGGCGACAAAGGGAAGCACCCGCCGCCAGGCAAACCGACCGGCGAGGGCAAAGCCGATCGTCACGGCCGGATTGAGATGGCAGCCGGAGATGTCGCCGAGGGCATAGATCAGCGCCATCACGATCAGCCCGAAGACGAGGGCCACGCCGACATGGGTGACATCCCCACCGAAGAGATCGTCCGACACGATCGCCCCGGTGCCGATGAAGACGAGGACAAAGCTTCCGAACGCCTCAGCGAGGAGTTTCCGGATGGCATCGGGGGACATACAATCGCGTCCTGGGGGGAAGATGAACAGTTCGACAGCATAGCGGTGTCGCGAGCATGCTCCCGCCGAATCGTTGGGACGCGACGAATGATGATATCGCTACCGACTCAGTCGCCCTGAGGGGTAGGTCCGGGGGAGCGTTCCTGTCGTCGAGGCACCGACTACAATGATTCGCTCCCCCCGCCAGCGGCCGAAGGCTCCAAGCGCACCCAGCGAAACAAGCGCACCCAGCGAAACAAGCGCACCCAGCGGACCCAGCGCTACCGCACTCCATCCGCGTCCACGAGCGCTCCCGTTCTTCGTGAGGGTCGCCGCCGGGTCCCCATGTGGAACCATTCCGGCTGCGAATCACCTCATTCCCCCCGAGTTCCTCGTTGACATTCACCCCCTCCACCCTTGCAGCCACGCCCCGGCCCCACGTCGCCATCATCGGCGCGGGCCCCGCCGGGCTCACCTCCGCCTGGTTGCTCGCCCGTGACGGAGTCCCGGTGACGGTGATCGAGGCCCATCCCGAACTCGTCGGCGGCATCTCGCGGACCGAGGTCTACCGTTCGGCGGCGGCCGGGGGCCTCGACTTCCGCTTCGACATCGGCGGCCACCGCTTCTTCTCGAAGAGCGCCGAGGTCGAGGAGATGTGGACGGAGCTCCTCGGCCGCGACATGCTCGAGCGGCCACGGAAGTCACG
>CAMARC010000107.1:0-11498 GCA_945860405.1 Candidatus Kuenenia stuttgartensis
CCAGCCGACCGACACTCCCGTCACCACCCCGCAGCCAGAAGAAGAAAGCCTGCGGAGGACATGACTCGGGCGACACGAAGCGTAGCCCGCGGGAGGGTGAGTTTCAAGCTGCGCCGCACACCAGAACCAGACTATCTCGAGGCCTGCGCGCGGGGGGCGGGACGCGTCGACTGCCGCACCGTCGCCCGCCGCGCCGCCGCGAGGGCCGCCTCGAGCGGGGCATCGACGGTCGTCGGGGCCACCTCGGCCCCCTCTGGCACGCGGGCGGTGGAGTGGACGACCAGATCGGGCTCGACCCCGACCCGACTGTACGGCTTCCCCTTGGGGGAGAAGAACTTGGCGGTGGTGAGACGGAGGCCGACGCCACCGATCTCGAGCGGGAAGATCCCCTGGATGGAGCCCTTCCCGAAGCTCCGGCTGCCGACGATCGTCCCGCGGCCGTGATCGCGGATCGCCCCGGCGAAGATCTCGCTGGAACTGGCGGAGTCGCCGTCGATGATCACCACCAGGGGCATCCGCCAGGTGCCGGGCCGGCTCGCGGAGTAGTTGAAATCCTCCTCCGGGCTGCGTCCCCGGGTCGCCACGACGAGCCCCCGTTCGAGGAACAGATCGGCGACATCGACGGCGGCGGAAAGGAGGCCACCGGGGTTGCCACGGAGGTCGATGACGAGCGAGCGCATCCCGGCGGCATCGAGCCGGCGGAGGGCCGATTCCAGATCGGCAGCCGTCGTCTTCTGGAAGGAGGAGATCTTGAGGTGGCCGACGCCCGCTGCCGCATCGACCATCCGCACATCCTCGACACTCGGCACCTCGACATGCTCGCGCCGCAGCGACACCCGGCCCGCAGCGGCCTTGCCACGGACGACGTCGAGGCTGACAGCAGACCCCTCCGGCCCTTGGAGAAGCTGGGCCGATTCGTCGACCGACATCCCGCCGATCGCCCGACCGTCGATGGCAACGATGTGGTCGCCGTCGCGGAGGCCGCCCCGTTCGGCAGGGCTGCCGGCGATGACATGAACGAGGAGGAGGCCGTCGGGGGCCGTCTTCAACTCGACGCCGAGCCCGACGAAGTTGCCCTCGATCTGCGCGTAGAGGTCGTCGAGTTGGCCATTGGTGAGAAACGCGGAATATTCGTCGAGGCCCCCCATCGACGCGGCCGTCATCTCGACGAGCGTGACAGAGGGGGGGATGCCAAGGGTCGAATGACCGATCCGGGCAACCCATGCCACCACCGTCTCGGCATCGGCCTGGGAGTTTACGATCCGCCCCCCGACGAGGCGGGCCACCTGCTCGCGGTACGCGGCGCGGCGCTCCGCGGTGGCGTGGGGGGCGTACCACGACGTGAACAACGGATGGTCGATCGCCACGTCCATCGCCCTCAGGCCGCGGACGGTGAGGCGGTGGAAGTCGGGGGCATCGACATGGTGGCTGCGGATCCGCGAGAGCACCTCGGCGTGGAGACGCCGCCCCTCGGCTTCGGACAGGCCGGTGAGCCGCTGCCGGAAAGCTGCCTCAGAGTGCCGCCGGACGAGGTCGCAGTGGATCCGGGCCAGATCGTAGCGATCAGCCACCGCCGTCGGCAGCGTCCCCTGGCGGACATGCGGCTCGCAGGCGGCCACGATGTCGCCCCACCGCTGTTGCCCCTCGAGCGCCGCCAGCCGGCCGGCAAGTTCGTCAGCGACACTGGGCGCGAAAACGTCGGCGGCGACCGGCAGAGGGCCCGGGACGGCCTGTGGCGCGGCAGGGAGGGCGACGGCCGGGCCCACCGGGACAGCCACGAGCGCCGGAAGCATCGAGGGATCGGGCTCGGGGGCGATTCCCGCGTCGACATCCTCCTGACCATACACCGGCACGACCACCGGCACGACCTGCGCTACCGCCACGGCCGGGGCGACGGCGAGCGCCGCAAACAGGGCGACAAGACGGCTGAGCCGACCGGGGCGACGGCTGGGACGGTCGCGGCGGGAGAGCGCCACGGAAAGGTCACCGTGACCGGCACGAGCCGACCGCCCACTCCTCGTCGAGCGGGAGCAGGATCCGGGGCCACAAAGCCCCAGACCGCGGGTCGAACATGCCTTGAGCAGGGCGACGTCCACGAATAACAGTCCGTTGACGGATTGCCGCGTCCGGTGGCGGCAGGCAGCGGTCTGTCCTTGAACCGCCGGCGATTATGGATCACGGAACCCACCCGGTCAAAAAAACCTGCAGCGATCCGCAGCCCCCGCCCCCGCGACACGTTGGTACTATTGGACAGGAGCAGAGGAACCGCATGAACGTGCCGTCAGGCAATCCCGGCCGCAAGCCGGACGAAGAGGATGCCGCCGCGGGCCGCGGGGCCGACGGAGTCCATCATCGGGCCCCGCCGACCATCCCGCCCGGCGCCCCGCCATGGCGGGACGGCCCACCGACGCAGATTCTCCTCGACCGCGTCCGCGAGGGGGATGACGACGCCGTCAACGGCCTCCTCGCCCGCCACCGCGACGCCATCCGGCGGATGGTCGATCGGCGGATGGACCGCGTCATGCAGCGGCGCGTCGATGCCAGCGACATCGTTCAGGACGTCATGCTCGAGGCCAACCGCCGGCTCGGCGACTACCTCGCCAACCCGACGATGCCGTTCCAACTCTGGCTGCGGCACATGGCCCGCGACCGCCTCATCGATGCCCACCGCCGCCATCGCGTTGCCGCGTCGCGGAGCCTCGATCGGGAGGTCTCACTCGCCGGCCCCCCG
The DNA here is from genome assembly GCA_945860405.1 of Candidatus Kuenenia stuttgartensis. GTDB lineage: Bacteria > Planctomycetota > Planctomycetia > Pirellulales > UBA1268 > QWOP01. The sequence goes on from CAMARC010000107.1 coordinate 2,732, forward strand.
GACAACGACCACTCCTCCCCCGACGGGGTCGCCGGCCTGGCCGACCGCGAGCTGACCCCTGCCGCCGCGGCCACCTGGCACGAGCTCGAGCGCCGCTTCGCCGCCGCCGTGGAACAACTCGACGAGGGTGATCGGCGGATTGTCCTCCTCCGCCACTTCGAGCACCTCTCCACCGCCGAGGCGGCCGATGTGCTGGGGCTTTCCAAGCCCGCCGCTGGGATGCGCTACCTCCGCGCCATGCGCCGCCTCCGGGTCCTCCTCGATGGCGGGGACGACGTTCCCAGCGACGGCGCCTGACCCGGCCGCCGTGGCCAGCCCCGTCCGCCCTCCTACCATGCAGAGCCGCAACCAGCAGGCTTCAGCTCGGGATCACCAGCCACGGAAGACGACGATGACGGCACGCGGAGAACGGGGCACGGCCGGGGGGGCGATCCGCCAGGATCGCGTTCAAGGGCGGCGCCGCGCCGTCGATGAGCCCCTCTCGGTCGCCCAGGAGACCCGCCTTGCCGAGCTCCTCGACGAACTGGCCGACCACGGCGACGATCCCGGCCGCCTCGACTCCCTCCTCCGCGCCAACCCCGATCTCGCCCCGCAGCTTCGTGAGCTGTTTGCGGCGATGATGGTCACCGACGCGGTGGCGCGGGAGTCGGCGATCTTCACCCCGCCGATCGATCGCGGCGCCGGCTCCACCCGCACGAGCGCCTCGAGCGCCGCGCCTGCTCCAGCAGCGGCCGACGACGGCGTGGCGCCGGGGGCGATGGTGCTGCCGGCCCTGTTTGGCGATTACGAACTCCTCGAGGAGATCGGCCGCGGCGGAATGGGGGTCGTCTACCGGGCGCGGCAGCAGAGCCTCGGGCGGATCGTGGCGGTGAAGATGCTCCTGCGGCGCGAACTCGCCTCAGCCGCCGATCTGGCCCGCTTCCGCAGCGAGGCCGAGGCGGCGGCCCGCCTCGATCATCCCGGCATCGTGTCGGTGTTCGAGGTCGGGCAGTACGACGGCCATCCCTTCTATTCGATGCAATATGTCGAGGGGACGACGCTCGCCCGCCGCCTCGCCGCCGGGCCGGTCCCCGCGCGCGAGACTGCCACGCTCCTGGCCCAGGTCGCCGAAGCCATTCAGGTGGCCCATTCGCGCGGCGTCCTCCACCGCGACCTCAAGCCGTCGAACATCCTCATCGATCTCGACGGCCTTCCGCGCGTCTCCGACTTCGGCCTGGCCAAGCGGCTCGAGGCCGATGCCTCGGTCACCCACACGGGCGCCATCATCGGCACCCCCTGCTACATGTCGCCGGAGCAGGCGGCCGGCAGCCGCGGCGACGTCGGCCCGGCCAGCGACGTCTGGAGCCTCGGGGCGATCCTCTATCAGATGCTCATCGGTCGCCCGCCGTTCCAGGGCTCGAGCCCGATGGACACGCTCCTGGCCGTGCTCGAATCCGATCCGCCAGTGCCGCGCTCGATCGACCCGCGCGTCGACCGCGACCTCGAATTGATCGCGCTGAAGAGCCTGCAGAAGCCGGCCGACCTCCGCTACGCCTCCGCCGGCGACCTCGCCGCCGATCTCCGCGCCTATCTCGCCGGCGAGCCGGTCGCCGCCCGTCGCGGAGGGCTCGCCGACATCGTCTCCCGGCTCTTCCGCGAGACCCATCACGCGGTCGTGCTCGAGAATTGGGGCCTCCTCTGGATGTGGCATTCGGTCGTCCTCCTCGCCCTCTCGGTGACCACCGACATCCTCGCCTGGCAGGGGGTGACGACACGCTGGCCCTATTTCATCCTCTGGGCCGGCGGCCTCGCCCTGTGGGCGCCGATCTTTTGGGCGCTGCGCCACCGCACAGGCCCTGTGACGGCCGTCGAGCGGCAGATCGCCCACATCTGGGGCGGGAGCGTGATCTGCAGCGTGCTCTTGTTTTGGGTCGAGGATCTCATGCACCTCCCGGTGCTCACGCTCTCGCCGGTGTTGGCGCTCGTGGCGGGGCTGGTGTTCTTCGCGAAGGCCGGGATCCTCTCCGGGGCGTTCTATGTCCAGGCCGCGGCGCTGTTCGCGACGGCGCTGGTGATGTGCAAGCTCCCCGAACATGCCCACATCGTCTTCGGGCTGGTGAGCGCGGCCTGCTTCTTCTTCCCCGGGCTCAAGTACTTCCGCCAGCGGATGCGGGCCGACTGACGCCGGGTGCCGGGCCGGCGGAACCTCCGCCGCTCGGCCGGAAAATGCCTTTCCCGAACCGGCCCGAGGCCGGAGCCGTAGACTTTCCCAGGCCGGAGGTGCGTCGCAATCGCCCCCCGGTCGGCGGCGGCCTTTCGGCAAACTCACCGGAGCAACGATGGCACGGGGCGACAGACTCGCGGCGGAGCGCCGGTTCGCCGGCTCGACAGTCACCTACACCCACCACGGCATCGATCTGGGCGACGGCACCGTCGTTCACGCCCGGCCCGACGATCCGGAGCGGATCTTCGACGGCGGCAGGATCGCCCGGACAAGCGCCGCGGAGTTTGCCGCTGGCGCCCCGATCCGCGTGATCACCGATCCGGCCCCCCGCTACGCCCCCGACGAGATCGCCGCGCGGGCGCTGTCGTTTGTCGGCCGCGACGGCTATTGCCCGGTGGTGGAAAACTGCGAGCACTTCGCCACGTGGTGCGCCACAGGCGCGCGCGGGAGCCGGCAGGTCGATCTCCTCGCCTCGCGGGTCGGCAGTGCCACGGCCCGGGTGGCGGCCGTGGTGGCCGCGCGGGCCGCGGCGGGGGCCGTTGAACGGGTGGCGATCCGCACGGTCCTCGGCACGACGGTCCGCTTCGGCCTCCGCACGCTCCTCCCCGCCACGCTCGTCGCCGAGGGGGCGGCGATGGCGGCCGAGTGGAGCGCTCATCAGGCGGGCCACTCCCCCGATCGCAGCCGCCGGGCGGGCGAATCGGCCGGGATGGCCACGAGCGCCGCGGTCTGTGCCGCGGCCGCGGCCGCCGCGGGGCCGGCGGCCATCGTGACCGGGGCGCTGGCCGGGATGGCGCTGTGGCTCGGCGGATCGGCAGCGGCAGGAGTTGCCGAGCGGGCCCTGCGGCCGGGGGCACCGTTCCGTGACGCGAAGGCGGGGCAGCGAATCGACTGACGCCTCGCGTCAGTCACCGCGGCTGGCGGGGCCGTTGCCGTAATCGGTGAGCTGCCCGTTGTCGCTTGCCACACGGAGGGCATTGAGGACGGCGACGACATCGATCGCCTCCTGGACGAGCGCCCCGACTGCCGGCGAGAGGAGCCCCGCGGCCGCGAATCCCATCCCCACGAAGCTCGCGGCCATCCCGCCAACGGCGCTTTGCAGCGCGATCGTGCGGAGGCGCTTGCCGATGTGAAACAGCTCGTCGACCCGCTCGAGCGCCGAATCCATGACGACGGCGCCGGCGGCCTCGCCAGTGACATCGTTGGCTGTCCCCATCGCGATCCCGACGGTGGCCGCCGCCAGCGCCGGCGCGTCGTTGATGCCATCGCCGACAAACAGCGTCGGCGCTTCCCTGGTCGCTTCCTCCACGATCCGCAGCTTCCCCTCCGGTGAGATGCCGGCGTGGACCTCCTTGATCCCGACATGGTCGGCAAGCCACCTCACCTCGCTCTCGCGGTCGCCCGAGACGAGCATCACGCGCGTCAGCCCGTGAGCCGGCCCGAGGTGCTCGACAAACGTCGCGCCGTCCTGCCGCGGGCGGTCGCGGAAGCGGAGCAGGCCAACCGGCAGATCGTCGACGACGACGACACACTCAAGCCCCCCGGCGGCGGCCGGCAGCCCGTCGGCGGCGGCGGCGGCGGCGAGCTTCGTCCGGCTTGTGATCGCCACCTCGCGGGTCGCTCCCGCGGGGCCAACGCGCCCCGTCAGCCCCTGCCCCGGCCGCTCCGAGACCTCCTCCACCGGCAGCGGCCCCCCCAGATCGGCCGCCGCCGCCGTCACCGCCGCGGCGAGGGGATGCTTGGAATAGGCCTCGAGCGCGGCGGCGAGGCGGAGGATCTCGTCGCGGTCGATTTCCCCGAGCGCGACGACCTCGGTGAGGTGGGGCGTGCCGTAGGTGAGCGTGCCAGTCTTGTCGAAGATCCCCGTCCGGCAGGTGGCGAGCCGTTCGAGGATCGCCGGATCGCGGATGACGATTCCGCGCCGGGCCGCCAGCGACACCGCGCCGATGATCGCCACCGGGATCGCGATCAGGAGCGGGCAAGGGGTGGCGACAACGAGTACGGCGAGGAATCTGGTCGCCTCACCGCTCACCCACCAGGCCGCGCCGGCCACGGCCAGCGCCAGCGGGGTATAAAGCGCCCCGAGGGAGTCGGCGAGCCGGCGGAGGCGGGGACGATGCTCCTCGCTCGAGCGGAGGACATCGACGATCCTGGCATAGCGGCTGTCGCCCGCCACGCGCGCGGCGCGGATCTCGAGCGCTCCCTGGCCATTGATCGCCCCCGACAACACCGCCACGCCCGGCGCCTTCTGCATCTGCCACGGCTCGCCGGTGAGATAGCTCTCGTCCATCGTCCCGTGCCCGGCCACCACTTCGCCGTCGACCGGGCAGATCTCATGGGGGAAGACGACGACGACTTCCCCCACCGCCACCTCGGCAAGCGGCACATCGACAATGCCCCCCACCTCGCGGCGGTGGGCGAGCGTCGGCATCCTCCGGGCCAGCGCCGCAAGCACACTTCCCGCCCGGCTCACCGCGCGGGCCTCGAGCGCCTTCCCCCCGGAGAGCATGAGGACGACAAGCACCCCGGCGAGCCACTCGCCGAGGCAGACGCTCGTGAGGATCGCCACGCCGGCGAGGAGATCGGCGCCAAACACCCCCGCCATCACCTGCCCGAGAAGCTCGGCCACGAGGATCGCCCCGCCCACCAAAAGCATCGTCAGGAGGGGGAGATCGGCAACCGTCGGCGGGAGGGGCCGCCATGCCGGCAGCAGCGCCCACAGCGCCGCCAAGCCCGGCACTTCCACCGCAGCGCTCGAGAAGCGGAGGAGCCCATGGATCGCCAGGGCCACAAGCACGCCGACGGCGATTGCCTCATTGATCGCAAAAGTCCCGGCCGCACCGCCGCCGGGAGGGGGCTTCGGGTGAGCCGCGGCGGCGGTCGGAGAGGCGTTGCTCATCGCTTGGGGCATCTCGTTGGATCGACGTGGCATTTGAAAAGGGGCCTGCCCCCGGCGAGCGCTCGCGCCCTGGTTTGCTTGCCGACGAGCGCGCCTGGCGACGTGCGTGCCCGACCACGGATGTGCCTGCCGCCTTGCGTGCCTGACGACATCGTACGGCTCAGGAGTGCATCCGCGGCTGCGATTCTCCCTCGGCCATGATCGCTGCCTCGGCGGCAGCCAATTCCTTCAGCCGTGCCACCACCACAGCTTCCCCCTGGAATTCCTTCGCCAGGCGCACATACGTGGCATGGTGCCGGGCCTCCGATTCAAACAGCCCCCCCCAGAAAGCGCGGAGCTCGGGATCGGCGACATGGTCGCGGAGGAGGGCGAAGCGCTCGCAGCTGCGGGCCTCGATCAGCCCCCCCACGAGGAGCCGATCGACGGCCCGGGCCGGCTCCTCCCGGCGCACAAGCGCCTGGAGCCTGGCGCCGTAGCCCGAAGGGGAGAGCTTGCGAAACGGAATCCCGCGGCGCTCGAGGAGATCGAGCACCATCCGGAAGTGTTGCAGCTCCTCCTCGACAATATCGGTCATCGCCCGTGCCAAGGGGACGCAGTCGACGTACGAGAAGAGGAGATTCATGGCCACCCCGGCAGCCTTCTTCTCGCAATGGGCGTGGTCGATGAGAAGCTCGTCGAGATGCCCCTCCACCTGGGCTAGCCAGCGCCCAGACGTCGGCTCCTCCAAAGACAGCATCGCGTCCTCCGGCCGAAGACTTTTCCGTGCCGATCCCATCGACACATCCCACGGCTTGCCCCCTGGCAGCCTCAGGGTGCATCATAGCCCTGGAAGGCCTCCGTCACCGACGAAGAGCCCCGGCGCCCGAGCCACCCTTGGCTACACCCATGCGATGATCGCCTTCGACCGCCCTCCGGCTCCCGCCGAACGCTCCCCCGATCGCAACGTCCTCGGCGAGGCGCTCGTGGCCTGCTCCCACGCGCCTCTCACCGGCTTCCTCCGCGACGGCTGCTGCCGATCGGTGGCCTCCGATCCGGGGGCCCACACCGTCTGCGCCGTGATGACCGCCGACTTCCTCGCCTTCACGGTGTCGGTCGGCAATGATCTCGTCACCCCGCAGCCGCAGTGGGGCTTCCCTGGGCTCGTCGTGGGAGATCGCTGGTGCCTCTGTGCTCTCCGCTGGCTCGAGGCCGCCCGGGCGGGCCATGCCCCGCCGGTGGTCTTGGCGGCCACGCACGAGTCGGCCCTCGACGTCATCCCGGCGGAATTGCTCCACCGCCACGCCGCCGCCTGAAGGCGGCGAGGCAGCCCGCCCGCCACGACTCAGGGGGGCTTGAGACGCCGGGCGGGGATCGTGCTCTCCGGGCGCTTTCGCTCGCCGCGGCATTGCCGCAAGCGCCGCACGACAAGGTCGACAGGCCAACGGCACCGCGCCCCAGTGACCTCGGGGCATAAAAAAACCTGCGGCGGGCACCGGAGCGCCCGCCGCAGGATTTCATTTACAGATCTGGTGTCAGGCCAGAGTTTTCACCCAAAAGCCGACCGCGAAATCAGCCTGCCTTGGCAGCAAGGAGCTTGCTGAGGCGACGCTTCTTCCACATCGTCCAGCCCGACATCGCCACGCCGAGACCGGCGAAGACGATCGTCGAGGGCTCAGGCACCACGACAAGGTTGCCGGACTGGGACTGGAACACGAGCCACTGCTGCTGCCCGCCCTGCCCAACGAACGGCTGAGTCGACCACTCAGTGCCAAACTGAGTGAAGGTCAAGGTATCGTAGGGAGCCGCAGCACCGGCGAGACTCACGGCGCTGAAGTTACCGCTATAGGTGCTGCCATTAAACAGATCGAACGTCGTGTAGTTCTCGAACGTCGACGAGCCGACCTGGGCCCAATCGACGTTCAGAGTGCCACCAAACGAGATGGTACCTGTCGTCGCAAACTGGTCGTATTCAGCGTCGTTCTTGACGGCAAAGTACGAGTTCGACCCGTTCTTGAGATCCAAGGTCCCAGTACCAGTCGCACCGAAGAAGACATCGGGATCGCGATTCGGCAAGCCACCGAGACTACCGGCAGCGCCGATGGTCAGATCGCGGAACGAGGGAGCCGAATCAAGCGAGACAAACGAACCGGTGCTCGCCAGCAGGTTCGCATTCACGGTCGTTCCCTGAAGAATCAGGTTGTTGCCCGTGACGGTGAGCGTATTTGGGTTCAAAGGATCGACACTGCTGATCTCCTGATAGATCTCGGTCGCAGCGCCGCTACCAGACAGTGTCGAGTCACCGTTGAGCTGAACGAGCTTCAAGACAACGCTTGCCTTGTCGGTACCGCCAGTCGACAACGTCGTGCTGTTGTTGACGATTGCCCCGTTGACCACAACGTTACCGGCTCCGGTGAACTCGTAGCCAGCTAAATTGTCGGTGAACGTCATCGACGTGATTTCATTCGTGTCGGTGGTTACGTTGATTTGCCTCTGAACGGGGATGGTCGTGCCCCCACCGATCGGCCCGATGACGACAGTCGAAAAATCAGGCGGGGCAATGGCCGGGGTAGCTGCCTGCGACCAATTTGAGGCTGTCGACCAAATCTTGCCGTTAGCGGAGGTAGCACCCTTCCAGGTGTAGTTGGCCGCGAAGGCATTTGCACCGGCGGCGGCAACAGCGACGGCCATGAGGCCGACTGCAACCTTCCGTGCAAAAGCAAACTTGAGTTTCATGCAAAATCCTTTTTCTGGGTGAAAAAACGCTGGAAACAGATCTGTTCCATCAAAACGATCAACAGAAACCTGCCCTGACACGGAGCAAAATATGCGAAATCGCCAAACGTGTCAAACAGTTTGCCCGCAACTCACAGAATCTTCATTTTCCGCCTTGCGAGACACCATTTCCTACTCCCCCCAGGCCTCCCTCCCTACCAAAAAACCCCTGCCGACCCCCCCACTCGGAGTGAATCGACAGGGGCTTTGGTGAGCCAGGCTGGGGCTTAATGCCCCCCGATGGCCTATTTCTGCCTAGCAAACTGGAGCGGCTTGGCGTCCTTCGGGGCCCCTTCGACAAGGAAGTCGAAGGCATCGGGGCCCTTCGACTTCACGTTGGCGACCATGGTCCCTTGGGCCTCCGTCTGGAGGGCGATCTGGTCGGCATTGCTGTCGAGCGACCCCTTCAGTTCGATCGCCGGCTTCCCTTCCGGCTCCGCCTTCCAGGTAAACGACGAATCCTCGCCGATCGTGAGGGTGACGGAGTTCTTCCCCTCGGTGGCCTTCCAGGTGCCGACGAGGTCGGTCTCCGGGCCGGCAGGCTCGGCCTCAGCCGGAGCCTCGGCCTGCGCTGGAGCTTGCGCCGCCGGCTGATTCGCAGCCGGCTTGGCAGCCGGCTTGGGAGCTTCCGCAGCAGCCACCTCCTCCGCCTTTGCTTCCGCCGGCGGCTCGAGCGCGTCAAGCAGCCGCTTGGAGACAATGTCGCCCGGCTGCTTCGCCACCACCACCTTGAGCGCCTCGGCCGCCAGATCGGCATGGCCGCCGACGAGGTAGTGGTAAGCCAAGACAAAATGCCCGGCGGCGCTGCCGGGATTGGAGCGGCAGAAGTCTTCGAGCTTCCGCAGCTGGCTGGTGTAGGTGTCGACGGAGCCGTAGAGGCCGCTCATCGTCGTCCAGTCCATCCCCGGAGCGAC
>CAMARC010000108.1 GCA_945860405.1 Candidatus Kuenenia stuttgartensis
ATGCCGAAGCGGAGTGGATTCCTCGTCCTCGAGCGGCTCCGCCGCAGCCATCCTGTGCCAGTGCGCGTGATCATGATCACCGCCAACGAGGGGAGCCGCCACAAGGCCTACGCCGAGATGCTCGGCGTCGACGACTACATCCGCAAGCCATTTGCGATGGACAGGCTCCTCGACAGTGTTCAGCGCCTCCTCGGCGCCGCACGTTGACGCACGGCTGATCGTGCGCTTCGTCGCCCTTGCTTGATGCCGCGCATCCTCCGCGCACCGGTGCCCCGCACAACTGGCCATGATCGGTCACGACCGGGCCGAAAGCCGGTTGCGAAGCAGCCGTCAAGGGTGAATGCGACGGCGGAGTTTGGAGAGGATGCGCAGGACGAATGTGCGATTGACCCTCTTCAGGGGGCGTCCTAGATTGCGGCGGTGACTTGCTGATGGCCGTGATCGATGGCGTCTCAGATCGCGAACGCCGGACGGGTTCGAAAGAGGGCCGTGCGACTGCTGAACAGGCGGCGCGGCGAACAGGGGTGCAGATGCCGATGCCGGGTGACGAACGTCGATTCGACACCACCGCGCCGAAGCCGCCGGACGGCCCGATGACGGGCCGCCCGATCGTCGGCGCGGCCGCACAGCATCACCTCGCCACGTCGCGGCTGGAAGGGGACGACATCAAGGAACGCGTGCGCGACGCCACCGACATCGCCGATCTCGTCGCCTCCTACGTCACCCTTCGCCGGCAGGGAAAGAACTTCGTCGGCCTCTGCCCCTGGCACGACGATTCGAAGCCGAGCTTCAACGTCAATCCCGAGCGGCAGACGTTCCGCTGCTGGGTGTGTGACATTGGCGGAGACGTGTACAGCTTTCTGATGCGGATGGAGAAGATCGAATTCCGCGAGGCCCTCGAGCAACTCGCCGAGCGGGCCGGCATCGATCTCCCCCGCGGACGGGGCGCCCTGCCGGTCGACGAGCGGAAATCGCTCCACAAACTGCTCACGTGGGCTTGCGACCGGTTTGCCGACCACCTCCGCCGCGCCCCCGACGCCGAACCCGCCCGGGCCTACCTCCGCGACCGCGGCTTGACCCTTGAGACGATCGAGCGATTTCAACTCGGCTACGCCCCGGCGGCTTGGGATTGGCTCCTCCGGCAGGCGCCGGCGGCGGGATTCTCCGCCGAGCTGCTCGCCCGTGCTGGCCTCGCCATCGAGCGGCAGGAACGCGGCGGCCACTACGACCGCTTCCGCGACCGGGTGATGTTCCCAATCCGCGATCCGCAGGGGCGCTGCGTCGCCTTCGGCGGCCGCGTCCTCCCCGGATCGACCGAAGGGGCGAAATACATCAACTCCCCCGAGACGCCGGTGTTTTCAAAGAGCTCGCTCCTCTACGGCCTCGACAGCTCGCGCGACGGGATGGCCCGCACCGGGCGGGCGGTCGTCGTCGAGGGCTACACCGATTGCCTCGCGGCCCGGCAGGTGGGGTGCGATGACGTCGTCGCCGTCCTCGGCACGGCGCTCGGCGAGCGTCACGCCAAGCTCCTCCGCCGCTACGCCGATCGTCTCGTCATTGTCCTCGACGGCGACGAGGCGGGGCGGAAACGGGCCGATGAGGTCCTCGACGTCCTCCTCGCCGAACCGATCGACATCCGCATCGCCCGCATGCCCGACGGCGTCGATCCTTGCGAGTTTGCCCTCGAGCAGGGGCGTGAGGCGTTTGAAGCGCTCGTCGAGTCGGCGGTCGATGCCCTCGACTACCGGCTCGAGGAGGCGGCGGCGAAGGTGGCCGGGAGGGGCGACGATGCCGCCCTAGCCGCGGTCGAGAGCGTGCTGGTGGCGCTGTCGCGCGTCTCCGATCGCTCCACGCTCGCCCCGTCGCAGCGGCGCTTGCGCGAGGATCAGGTGCTCGGCCGGCTCTCGCGCCGCTTCGGCTTGTCTCGCGAGGCGCTCCTCGGCCGGCTTTCAGCCCTCCGATCAGACTTCTCCGCCCGCATGCCAAAGGCCGACGGGGATGGCGAGCCCCGCGTCGAGCGCTTCCACCCTGTCTCCCCGACCCGCCTCCCCGCCTGGGATCGGGAAGTGCTCGAGGTTCTCGTCGGCGTGCCTGAGGCGACGGGGCTGGTGATCCGCGAGATTCCCGCCGACGATCTCGAACACCGCGCCAGCCGCACCGTGCTCGAGACGGCGCGGCGGATGCACGCCGAAGGGCGCGAGGTCAGTCTCGGAGGCCTGCTCCTGGAACTGACCGATCCGGCGCTCCACAGCCTCCTGGTCGCCGTCGACTCGAATATCCACTCGAGCAACGCGGCCACTGCCGCCGACCGCCTCTCCCATCTCGAGGACGCGCTGCGGCAGCGTCGCGCGAATCGGGACGTGGCCGCCGGCATCCGCACGCTGAAATCCTCGAGCCTCGATGCCGATGCCGAGGCGCAACTTCTGGAGCAACTCGTCGCCACGCGGCGGGAAGCTCAGGGCATGACCGATCCCAAGGATGGGTGAAGGTGCCCGTCTCGTTGACTGCGATCGGCGAATCCCGGCCCCGGCCGGGAAGCGCCGGGGGGCGGTACGCGAGTGACGGTAGAATGGTGAAGGAGACCACCGATGAAGAAGCAGGCAGCCCGGATGCACATGTCAAACGACTCCATGTCACAGGCCCCGTCCTCAGGGACACCCCACGACCCGACGCCGCGGCAGCCCGATGGTGGAGCGCCCGTCGACGGGCATGTCGACGCCTCCGCCGAGGCCGGGCCCGACATCCTCCCCTTCCAGGCGGCAGCTCCGGTGCCGGCTCAGGACAACGAACTGGCCGACCTCATCGCCACCGGCCGTGCCCAGGGCTACCTGACCTTCGATCAGGTCAACTCCTACCTCCCTGACGAGGCGGTTGACCCCGAGAAGATCGACGCTCTGCTTGTCGCTCTCGAGGAAAAGGGAATCGATCTCCTCGACGAGCCCCCCGCGCCGATCGTGGCGGCCGTCAAGGGCCCGGCGGCGAAGGCCAAGGCGGCGCCTCGACGCGACGAGGCGATCACCAGCGCGCCGTCCAACGCCGGCAACGATCCGATCCGGATGTATCTGGCCCAGATGGCCGAGATCCCGCTCCTGACGCGGCCTGAGGAGATCTCGCTTGCGAAGCGGATCGAGGTCACCAGGAAGCGGTTCCGGCGCGCGATCCTCGGCTGTTCGTGGTCGATGCAGACGACCGTCGACACCCTCCAGCGCGTCCACGAAGGGAAGCTCCCCTTCGACCGCACGATCAAGGTGTCGCTCACCGAGCGGCTCACGAAGGAACAGATCCAGTCGCGGATGCCGCACAACCTCGCCACGCTCGTGCGACTCGTGGAGCGGAGCAAGGCCGACTTCCGCGTCCTCGTCAACAAGCGCACCAGCGCCGACGAGGCGCGGACGGCGCGGCTGCGCTTCCGCCGCGACCGGGCCAAGTCGCTGACGCTCGTGGAGGAGTTGAGCCTCCGCACCCGGCGCGTGCAGCCGCTCCTCAAAGTGCTCCGCGGAATGTCGGCCCGCATGGACCGGCTCCAGCAGGAATTGCGGCTCCTCGACCACGGCCACGGCTCCCGTGACGACCGGGCCGATCTCCGCAAGGAACTCCGCGACCTCATGCTCTCGACCCTCGAGAGCCCCCGGTCGCTGCGAACTCGGGTGGCGGCGCTCGAAAAGCTCCAGACCGAGTACGAAACTGCGAAGCGGAATCTCTCCGCCGCCAACCTCCGCCTTGTGGTGTCGATCGCGAAGAAGTACCGCAATCGCGGCCTCTCCTTCCTCGATCTCATTCAGGAGGGGAACACGGGGCTGATGCGGGCGGTCGACAAGTACGAATACCGGCGCGGGTTCAAGTTTTCGACGTACGCCACTTGGTGGATCCGGCAGGCGATCACGCGGGCGATCGCCGACCAGGCGCGGACGATCCGCATCCCGGTCCACATGATCGACGTCCTCTCGAAGCTCCGCACCACCGCCAAGCGGCTCCTCCACGAGCTCGGCCGCGAGCCGACGACCGAGGAGATGTCGCAGGCCGCCGGAATCCCGCTCGACGAGGCGCGGCGCGTTCTCGACATGGGGCGTCAGCCGATGAGCCTCGACCGGCCGGTGGGGGAGAGCGAGGATGCGAGCTTCAGCGAGTTTGTCGAGGATCTGTCGGCGGAGAGCCCGACGCAGTCGGCCACCAACGGCCTCCTCAAGGACCGCATCGATTCGCTCCTCAAGACCCTCACCTTCCGGGAGCGGGAGATCATCCGCCTCCGCTACGGCCTCACCGACGGCTACACCTACACCCTCGAGGAGGTGGGGCGGATCTTCCGCGTCACCCGCGAGCGCGTCCGTCAGATCGAGGCCAAGGCGGTGAAGAAGCTCCAGCACCCGGTCCGGTCGAGGCAGCTCGAGAGCTTCCTCGGCGGCGTACCGGGCTGACGCCCACGGCGCACCGCTCCGCACCGTTCGGCGGGCCGGCCGTGCTGGTTTGCTCCCCAGGGAGCCAACCGGCGGCCGGCCCGCCCTTTTTTTCATGCTTGCCGACAGGCCGCGGCCCGCCCTGGTCAGGCCCGACGGATGAATGGCCGGCAGACGTCTGGTAAGCTGCTCGAGACGTTTCGCCCCATCTCTCTCCCATCAGGCTCCCATGGCCCTTGCCGTCACCGCCGATGCCGTGCGCACCCTGCACCGCATGCATCGTCAACTCGAGGATCTGCGGTCGCGGCTCGCCGCTGGCCCGCGGGCGATCGACGCCCGCAGCCGCAATGCCGACGCGATCACGGCCCGGCTGGGCGTGCTTCAGGAGGAGATCCTCAAGTCCCGGCTGATCGCCGACCAAAAGCAACTCCAGCTCCGCTCCATGGAGACCCGCATCAAGGATTGCGAGGCGAAGCGCAACGCCGCCAAGACCAACCGGGAATACCAACTCCTCGGCGAACAGATGGCCGCCGACGACGAAGCGAAGAAAGTGCTCGAGGACGAGATTCTCGAGGCCCTCGAGCGCGTCGACGGCCACAAGGCCACTCAACCGCCGATCGAGGCGGAGCTCGCAGCGGCGAAGGCCGCGCTCGAGGAGATCAAGGGGAAGGTGCAGGCCGAACGCGGCGCCCTCGACACGGAAGTAACGCGGATCGCCGCCGATCTGGAGCGGGCCGAACAGGATCTCCCCACCGAATCCCGCGAGTCATACCGGCGGATGGTGCGGAGCAAGGGGGCCGATGCCATGGCCCAGCTGGACGGCGAGAGCTGCGGTGGATGCTGTCAGCAGCTCCCCCCGAATGCAGTTGCGGAGTTGTCACAGGGGCGTGTCGTCCCCTGCCGCAGCTGCGGCCGCATGGTGTACGCCTCCAGATCCGACTGATCCGGCTCGTCCCCTTTCCTGCGGCGTCCCTCCCCCGCGGATTTGGCCGCCGTATTTCCTCCTCTCTTTCCGTTTCCTTATTTTCCGAGGATCCGATGTCCGACCGCATCCCCATGACCCAGTCCGGGTACGACAAGCTCCGCGCCGAAGTCGAACACATGAACTCGGTGGAAATGCCGAAGATCGCCGCGCGTGTGGCCGCTGCCCGGAGCGAGGGGGACCTGAGCGAGAACGCCGAATACCATGGCGCCCGCGAGAGCCAGGGGATGATGCAGGCGAAGATCAACATGCTCGCCGACAAGCTTGCCCGCGCCGTGATCGTCGAGCGGCCGAAGGAGGCCAATGGCGAGGTGGTGTTCGGTGCCACCGTCGTTGTCAAGGATCTCAAGTTCGGCGACGAGGAGATCTATGTCCTCGTCGGCGCCGGCGAGGAAGACTTCGACGCCGGGCGAATCAATGTTGCGAGCCCCTTGGCCCAAGGTCTGCTCGGCCGGAAGGTCGGGGAGACGGTCGCCATCGCCGTGCCCGCCGGAACGATGCGGATGGAGATCCTCGAGGTCCGCTTCGAGGACACCTGATCAGCCGGCCGTGTCCGTCCCGTCTTCCATGCCCTCCCAGAGAGTGCTGCCGATGCGGACGATCGTCGCCCCCTCGAGGATCGCGTCGATGAAGTCGCCGCTCATTCCCATCGACAGTTCGACAAGCCCGGGGTAATCGGCCGCGTGCCGGTCGCGAAGCGCCCGGAGGAGAGCGAACTGGCGGCGGGCCTTGCCGTCGTCTCCTGTCGGCCCCCCTGGTGTTGGCGCCGACGCCATCCCCATCAGCCCGCGGATCTCCACCGCCCCCCCCGCTGCCGCGTCGAGGAGCGATCCCACCTCCTCGGGGGCGATCCCGCTCCGGCCGGGATCGCCGTCGAGGTTGACCTCGACGAGCGCTTCCACACGACGCTGCTGCGCGAGGGCATCGGCCGCGATCTCGTCGAGGAGGCGGCGGCTGTCGAGCGAGTGGATGAGCGACACCACCGGCAGCGTCCGCCGCACCTTGTTGCGCTGGAGGCGACCGATGAGATGCCAGCGGGCGGCCGACCAAGGGGTGCCTGCGGCAGTAAAGGCCGCCGCCCGGTCCCACAGGCTCTGCGGGCGGCTCTCCCCCAAGTCAGCGCACCCGGCCTCGAGGAGCATGGCGGCCCAAGCCGGCGGGACATACTTCGTCACCCCGACGATTCGCACCGTCTCCGCGGCGCGGGACGCCCGTCGGCACGCTTCCGCAACGGCATCCCGGACGCGGGCCAGGTTGCCACGGCAGCGGTCGCGGAGTTGCAGATCGGGCGCGGCCGACTCGAACGGGGGGAAGGCCTGAGTGTTCATCGGAGGCGCCCGCGGGGCGTCATTCGATCTCCAGCGTCCGCGACACCTCGCCGCTGCGGCGCAGCCGCCCGACGAGGAACTCGCAGGCCACATTGCAGCCGAGGAGGGTGCGGTTGCGGGGGGTGTCGAGGGCCCGATAGAGGAGCCACTGCTCGAGCCCAACCTGAACCCTGAAGCCGACCGCTTCGTGAGCTTTGAGGTTTTGCCGCTGATCGGCGACGGAGAGCGGCCGCCAGGTGAGGGGGAGATCGGACCTGTCGGGATCGAGATCGAACCACACCGGAAAAGAGTATCGCCCCCCCGCGCCGTCGCCGCGGAGCCGCAGGACATCTCCATCCTCCTCGAGCGCGCCAGCCGCGGTGGCCGTCCGCCATTCGGGCAGCGCCAGCGGAAGCACGCGCCACGCCTGCCGGTCGCCGACTTTGAGGCGAAGCTCACGGGTCTCTGCCTCGCGACTGGCCGCGGCCTCGGCGAGGGGGAGATGGCTGCGGTAGGCGATCCGGTCGGGCCGCCCCGAGGCAGGAAGACAGGCCCCGGCATCGGTGATCGAATCAGTGAGGATCAGGACCCGGTCGCGCGGCAGGAGGACGATCTGTCGCTCGGCCTGAAGGCCCCCGGGAAGCGGGGCGACGATCTCGAGGAACGACGCTTTGGCGTCCGACTCGAAGCAGCAGACCGTCCACGGACCAGTGGGAAGCAGCGGCACGCCGTCGGCCTCCACCGACCAGCCCCATTCGCCGGCGACGACGAGCCGGTCGCCGAGGGCAATCTCGAGCTGGTGACGCGGGGCGCTGAAGTCGAGCAGGAGCCGGACGGCTCCCCGTCCCCAGTCGGTGCGGAGCACTGCCACCGAGTCTCCCTCGGAGGCGCTGTCGCGCGGAACCGTCTTCCCCGCAGGGGCGGAATGCCTGTGCCCCTTCACGGCCGCGGCCGTGCGGACAAGCGGCGGGCTGTTGGCCGCGGCGAGAATCTTCAGGAGCGGAGAAGCATCGAGGGCTTCAGGGCCGCCGCGCCCCGGCACGCGGCCGCGGTCGCCAAGGAGGCGGAGCGCCGCGACGCAGCTCCCTTTCCAGCGGGCCTCGGTGGCGTCATCCCAGGGAATGCCGAAGCCGCTCGACTCCGCTGCTGCCCGGGCGCGCGTCCAGGCCAGGACGCGGGCGATGAAGGCCACTGCCGGCCCCGCTTTCGGTGCTCCTTCGGCCGCCGTCACCGCGGCGAGGTCAGCGGCGAGCACTGCCCCGAGATCCTCGTTCATGGCTCCCACCGGGAGGTCGGAGAAGAGCCCGAGGAGCGTGACGACGAACGGCACCGCGGCGACTTCGCCGCTCCGCAGCGCGGCGGCGGCGGCCACCCCTTCAGCGGCGAGCCGTTCGACGAGCCCCGCCGCGCCGGGGCGTTTCGAGCGCACCAGCCAAGCGAGGCTCCAGGCCGCCCCTTCGTCGAGCGCCCAGCGTCCGGCGGCGTCAGGGCCCAGCGCCGCCTCATCGAGGCAGCGGGCCACGGCGGCCGCCACGGCGTCGGTTCCCTTGCCGCCGCGACGGCCGGCGGCCAGTTCCTTGGCGAGATCCTCGAGGAGCGAGACTTCCGGGGACTGGTGCGGATGGAGCGCCGCGGCAATCCGCGCCACATGGCCCGCCGCTTCGCTGCGGCCGACGCGCCGGACGCCTTGTCGGGCGTCCCGCTCCTGATCGGCATCGGTCGGCGTGTGGATCGTCACGGCCTCCGCTGAACCGTGGCCGACAGCGTCCTTCACCGGGGCGCGCTCGCCCCCCTCCGCCCGAGCCCGTTTCCGCTTCGTCTTCCCACCGCTTGCCATGGCATTCCCCGAGCGTCGAGTGTGTCGCTGATCCGTTCCCGCCATCTCCGCCCCGGTAGCGCGTCGCGACCGGAGCCAAGGAAGCGGCCCGCCGACGTCGTACCGCCGGGCAAGGCGCGGTATCGTAGCGGAGCGACCACCCTGCATTCCACGGGCACTCCTCCGATGACTTCCCCCGGCGATTCTGCGGCGTTGATCCGTCCAACCACCGGCAGCCCAACCACCGGAAGCCACGCTCGGCCGCCGCGGCCCCTGCTGACCCGGCTGACCCGGCTGGCTTTGGCCTGTTGCACGGCGGCACTGCTCGCCGGCGCGTCTGCCGCCGAGCCCGACGACCCCGCCGAGTCCGACGCGGCAGCGACGGCCAGCGCCGCGCCCGCCGACCGTCACCCCGACCTGCGCCGCTTGTCGCCGACGGAAGAGGTGGGGATCGACCGGGAGCGGGGGGATGTGGTGGTGGGCGGGAGGGTGGCGCTCGACGACGGGCTGCTCGAGTTCTTCGCCTGCCCGACGGGGACGAAGGAGCATGAATCGGTCGTCGCCGTGGCCGCCAGCGCCCGGCTCGTCCATGCGGCGCTGTTGGCGGTCGGGCTCGAGCCGGGGAAGCCGGTGTCGTTCGATCCGGAGTACCGTCCGGCGACGGGGCCACGGATCCGGGTAACGATGCGTTGGACGGACGCCGAGGGCGCCGTCCAGGAAGCCGATGCCCGCGGCTGGATCCGCAACACCCGCACGGGCAAGGCCCTCGAGACCGACTGGGTGTTTGCCGGCAGCGCGTTTTGGACCGACCCCGCCGACGGCCGCGAGTACTACCAGGCCGACGGCGGCGATCTCGTCTGCGTCTCTAACTTCCCTACCGCTACCCTCGATCTCCCCATCGAGAGCTCCCAGTCGAACGAGGCCCTCCTCTTCGAGGTCTTCAAGGAGCGCGTGCCGAAACGGGAGACGCCGGTGGAGATGATCCTCTCAGCGGCCGAGTGAGCCGCCGAGGGAACGTCAGCCGACCCGGCAGTGCTCGAGGATCCGCGCCGCGTCGGCGACATACCCGACATAGAACGGCCCGAACTCGGCGTAGCGGGCGCTCGCCTCGTCGAAGCGCATCGTGTAGACGATTTCCTTGAGGAAGTCGGGATGCCGCGCCCACAGCGTCACTCCCCACTCCCAATCATCGAGGCCGACGCTGACGGTGATCAGCTGCGTGACGCGGCCGCCGAACGACATCCCCGACCGTCCATGCTCGGCCATCAGCCGGCTCCGCTCCGAAAACGGCAGCGTAAACCAGTTCTCCCCCACCTTCCGCTTCTTGTTCATTGGATAGAAGCAGGCGTTGGGCCAGGGGGGAAGCTCCGGCTCGATGCGGCTCTTCCGCATCGCCCCTTCGCGGGCCGCGTAGCCCTGGACCTTCGCCCGGTAGGTGGGGCTGTCGGCCGTCTCCCCTTCCTCGAGGAGCCGCTGCCCGAACTGCTCAGGCGTCGGAACATACTCGCTCACTTCGGTGAGCGACACGAACGAGTAGCCCGGCACGAGGGCGGGCCCGAGCGGACCGGCCAGAAGCCGCTGATGGAGCCCGTCGATGACGAGCGGATCGGGATCGATGGCCATGACGGCGAAGTCGGCCTTGTGCCCCGGCACGATCCATGTCTGCAGCCGGATCGGTGCCCCGGCCGCCGCCGGATCGAGCGTGGCGACAAGCGCTCGACGGCCCGCTTCGATCGTCGCCGCCGGCATCGTCGCCAGCTTGGCCCGGTCAAACGTGTAAAAGAAGTGGCTGCAGTGCCAGCCCTTCTCCGGCTGAAACGACATCGTCGAGCCAGCGGCAGCGTGGGCCGGTGCCCCGTAGCCTCCCCCTTCGGGCCGCCCTCCACCACCGGCCGATGGGGAGGATTGATGCTGCGGGGGCGAAGGGGCAGAAGATTGCGGGGCGGGATCGGGGCGCGACATCGCGGGCGTGACTCCAGGCTGTGGGAACTCTGGGAAGAGTCTACCTGCCGTGGAAAAAAACCAACCACGCCCCGCCCCCGCCCAGCCGGCTTCGGAGCGGAGCGTGTAAGATGCCCACAGCCGGGGCAGTCCGTCACCGGCCCTCGAAGGGGGATCATCCGATGGGACAGGCAATCGTCGATCCGCAGGAACTCCGCCGGTTCGCGGCCCGGCTCCGCCACTTCAGCGGCGAAGTGATGGCCCAGATGCAGACCGTCCAGCGTCAGCTCTCGGCGCTCGGCGCTACGTGGCGCGACGGCGAGCATCAAAAGTTCAGCGAGGAGTTTGAGCAGCAGCTCAACCAATTCGGCCGATTCGTCGAATCGACCGGCGAATATGTCCCGTACCTCATCCGCAAGGCGGAACGGATCGAGGAATACCAGCAGCAGCGGTGAGCCGTCGCCGACGGGGGGGAGCAGCATGTCCGGTCAGGCCGATGTCAAATCGATCGACACCCTCGCCTTCGTGAAGGCCGCCTTGGCGTCGTTCGCGCACGAGGCTGGCCAAGCCCTCGGCGAGGTCGAGCTCGAAGGGCGGCGGGGGGTCGAGTACGTCACGATGGAGCGGGCCGCCCATTGGAAGACGGAAGTCCGACGGGCGGGAGACGCGGTCAACAAGGCGATCAAGGATCTCGAGCATTGTCGGGCCTTCAAGAAGGTTGGCGACAACACCCCCTCCTGCGTCGAGGAGAAGAAGAATCTCGACAAGGCGCGGAAGCGGCTCGAGTATGCCGAGCAAAAGGAGGCCACCGTCCGCCGTTGGAAGCCGGTCGTCGAGCAGCAGTTCCGGGAAACGTGCGTCCGGCTCGTCCACTTCCGCGAAGTGATCGACGTCAACTGCCCGAAGGCGATGGCAGTCCTCGAACGGATGCTCAAGGCCCTCGATGCCTACCGCCAGACGCAGGGGCCGGCCACCGGAGGCTCTGGCGGCGGCAGCGGTACGACGGCTTCGATGACCCGCCCTGACGACGAGGCGACCCCAGTCACTCAGGGCCCACGTGCCGCCGAGCCGACC
>CAMARC010000109.1 GCA_945860405.1 Candidatus Kuenenia stuttgartensis
CCGCAGTCGGCGAGTTGCTCTGGGCCAGTCGGAAACACCTCCACCGCATCGAAGCCGAGTTCCGCGGCCCGCCGGCAGCCGACCTGCAACGCCTCCGCCGCCGTGGTCCCATGGAACACGAATGGCCCCTGCCGCGCCTCACTCACGAGGCACACCGTCACGGCGCTCTTCATGCAACCGGCCCCCGCTGTGGAGCGAACAGCGGCCGGAGATGCCGCTCGGAGAGATTCTCCGTCACCTGCCGGCCGACGATGTCGCGATGGGCCACGAGGAGATCGGTGTAGCGGGCTCCCTGCTTGGCCGCCACCTTGAAGGAGACATGGAGGAGTTGGCGGACATGCGGATTGAATCGCGGATCGGCGGGGAGATGGCGGATCGCCGCCGCCAACCGCGGCCCCTCCCAAGATGCCACCTCCGCAGCCGCGGGGAGCCGGGCCCGGTCGATGTCGATCACGGTCGCATACGGGGCACAGAGCTCGTCGACGTGCTCGAGAGCATAGGCGTAGATTTCCTTGGCAAGAGCCAGCCCGTCCCCCCCTGCCTCGGAGAGGCCGATGAGCTCCTCGAGCCACGTCGTGCCCGCTGTCTTCACATGGACGCCGGCGCCGGTGCGCTCGAGGGCGCGGCGGATGACCGGATAGAGGGAGAACTTGTCGCTCCCGCTGTGCACCGAGAGCTTGAGCCCCGCCGGCAGGCCGTAGGTGGTCGAGGCGTGGGCGAGGACGGCGAGATCGTCGTTGAACTCCCGTTCGAAGGCGGCCAGATCGCCGACGTAGTCGACCCCCTTGTTGAATCGACCAGTGAACTTCGGGGCGATCGTGTCGAGTGGGACGCGCTCGTCGGCGAGCAGGGCGAGAATGACGAGGAGCTCGCGCGGCGTCTGCGGGCTGTCGGTCTCGTCCATGCTCACTTCCGTCACGAACCCGCTCCCCCCCTTCCGCGCCTGGATGTGGCGGTGGATCGCGCCGGCCTCGCGGGCCGCGAGGAGATACTGCCCGGCAATCCGGGAGACGACGTCGGCGTCGAGCACGAGCGCCTCCGCCACCCCCGCCACATTCAGCGTGCCTGTCAGCTCAGGATGCCGGGCCACGAAGGCGGCGATCTCGGAGGCAGGCGCAGGCTTGCCGATCGAGTCGGCGACGTCGATCGTGAAAAAGTCGCTGGTGTCGAGGAAGCGATCGACCGTTTCGAGGCGGATGTGGTCGGCATCGACAAACCACGGATGACGCCAGCCGCGCTCGCCCACCGCCTTTGCCGCGGCGGCCCGGACGCTCGGCGGCTCGCTGCCGACGAAGCCATGCTCGCGGTTCGACTTGTTCCACACCGGGGCGACGACGACCCCTTCCCCCTCGAGCCTTTCAAACGCCGCCAATTGCGCGGCGGCCTGATGGGCGAAACGGTCACCGACACCGAACGACAGCCGGGGGAGGCTGGTGCTGGAAGGGGCGGGCATCGTGCGCTCCTGATTCAGACGTCGAGGTTCAGACGTCGAGGTTCTTCACGTCGAGGGCGTGGCGCTCGATGAACTCGCGCCGCGGTTCCACCTTCTCCCCCATGAGCACCCGGAACAGATCGTCGGCCGCGGCCGCATCGGTCATCGTCACCCGGAGGAGGGTGCGGTTGGCGGGGTCGAGCGTCGTGTCGCGGAGCTCCTCCGCGTTCATCTCACCGAGCCCCTTGAAGCGGGTGATGGAGAGCCCCTTCTCACCGGCGCGGCGGACGGCGGAGAGGAGGCTGCGGAGATCCTCAAGGCCAATGACATTCTCGCCGCGGCGGAGCGAATAGCGCGCGTCCTCGGTGCCGGTGCGGTCCTCCGGAAGGAGCGACTCGATGCCGAAGCCCATTTCCTTGAGCTCGGCCAGCCCGGAATTGATGCTCCGCACCTCGTGGAGATCGACGATCACGAGTTGGTCTTCATGCTCCACCGACTTCGCGTCAACGCCCGGCGCCGTGGCGTGAGTTTGTGCGTCTTCGGCCCGTCCCACCGCCAGCGCCCCACCGGCGGCCTTTTCTTTCCCCTTCACGAAGGCCTCGAGCTGCTCGCGGCTGGAGAACCAGTGCTCCTCGCTCCCGAAATAGACATGGAACATCGGCAGCTTGGCGGTGGCTGCGTCGCGGCGGGCGGCATGATCGCGAAGGCTGATCCCGCGCCGTTCCAGGGCGACAAGGGCATCCTCGAGGCCGGCCAGGGTGCGGCAGAGCTTTTGCATCGGCGCCCCGGAGATCTCGCGGCCGTCGCCAGGGAGGAAGACCCCCTCGCCGAGCCCCTGGTCGAGGAGCTGCGTCTTCATCTCCTCTTCGGTCTGCACGTAGTAGACCTGCTTCTTATTGCGGACGCGGAACAGCGGCGGCTGGGCGACATAGACGTGCCCCGCGGCGACGAGCTGATACATCTGCCGGTAGAAGAACGTCAGCAGGAGCGTGCGGATGTGCGAGCCGTCGACGTCGGCGTCGGTCATGATCACGATCTTGTCGTAACGCCGCTTGCCGAGATCGGCGTCGGTGCCGATGCCGGCGCCGATCGCGGAGATGACGCTGCGCACCTCCTCGTTGGCAAGCACCTTGTCTTCCCGGCTCTTGTAGGCGTTGATGATCTTGCCGCGCAACGGGAGGATCGCCTGGTACTCGCGGTGTCTTCCCCCCTCCGCCGAGCCACCGGCCGAATCACCCTCCACGAGGTAGAGCTCGCAGCGGGCCACGTCGCGGCTGGTGCAGTCGCGGAGCTTGCCGGGGAGCCCTCCTCCGGAGAGTGCACCTTTGCGCTCGCGGAGGAGCGCCTTCGCCTTGAGGGCCGCCGCGCGGGCCTCGGCAGCGAGCACGCCCTTCTGGACAATCGCCTTGGCGTTCTTCGGATTCTCCTCGAGGTACTTGGCGAGGAAGTCACCGACGGCGGAGTTGATGATCCCCTCCACTTCGCCGTTGCCGAGCTTCGTCTTCGTCTGCCCCTGGAACTGCGGGTGGGGGACGCGGACGCTCACCACCACCGTGAGGCCCTCACGGACGTCGTCGCCAGTGGGCACGAGATCCTTGTAGAGCCCCGTCTTCTTGCCGTAGGCATTGAGTGAACGGGTCAGCGCGGCCCGGAAGCCGGAGACGTGCGTCCCCCCCTCCGTGGTCGAGATGTTGTTGACATAGCTGTGGAGGTTTTCGGTGAACTCGCCGGTGTACTGCATGGCGATGTCGAACGAGACTCCCTCCTGCTCGCCGACGATCGAGATCACGTCGGCGTGGATCGCGTCGCTGGAGCGATTGAGCCACTCGACGAATTCAACGATCCCCCGCTCGTAGAAATACTCCTCCGTCTGGCCGCTGGCGGCTTCGGAGAAGACGATCTTCACGCCCGAGTTGAGGAAGGCGAGTTCCTGGAGGCGGCGGGCGAGGATATCGAAGGAGAACTTCGTCGACGGGAAAATCTGCGGATCGGGCTTGAAGGTCGTCTTCGTGCCGGTGCGGGTGGTGGTGCCGACGTTGCGGACCAAGCCCGTGGCGACGCCGCGCTCGTACTCCTGCTGCCAGAGGTGGCCGCCACGCGAGACCTCCACCTCGCACCATTCGGAGAGGAAGTTCACCACCGTGACGCCGACGCCATGGAGGCCGCCAGAGGTCTGGTAGGCGCCCTTCTGGAACTTGCCTCCGAATTTCAGGACCGTCATCACCCCCTCGAGGGTCGACACTTCACGGTCCATCTCCTCGGAGAGCTGCGCATGCTTCTCCACGGGGATGCCGCGGCCGTCGTCCTCGACGGTGACACTCCCGTCGACGTTCACCATCACGCTCACGCGCTTGGCGTAGTTGGCCATGCACTCGTCGATCGAGTTGTCGACGACCTCGTAGACGAGGTGGTGGAGGCCGCGGGCGGTGTTGTCACCGATGTACATGCCGAACCGTTCGCGAACATGATCACGGTCGGAAAGATGGAGCAGATCCTCGGATGTGTATCCGGGTGTGCGGGGCTCGTCAGCCATGGGAAGGCTCCTCCGGGGATGACGGGGCTGGGCCTGAGCGCTGGGAGGCTTCGGCCCGCATCGATTCAAGGGTGGACTGTGGTTCAGCGCGATCGATCGGTTCGGAAAGGAGGCGGCAGCGAATGTCGGTGATCCCCTCCGACGGCACAAGTTCGGCCAGGCGGCTGAGAGCCTGACGCTTATGGAATCCCATTTCTTGGACGAGCGCCGAGTGGGTCACGAAGACCTCGAGCACGCCACGCCGGACGAGCCCTGGCTGCGATGCCGCCCGGAAGTGCTCTGGAACGGCCTGCTGCCAGGCGTCGACGAGTCCCGAGGCCGCCTGCTCGCGGTCGTAACCGGTGCGGGCCAAGAGGCGGCTCATGAGCCGGCCGATGGCCGTCGGTCCTGCAGGCTGGGAGTCGTTCGGCATGCGGGGATCGGGAGGGGGATTGGGAACGTGGCGGATGGAACAGGGGGGAACAGGGGCGAACAGGGAGTACGGCAAGCATTAAACGGATCACGAAGGCATCGACCATCCTGTCAATCGGCGGCCAGCGGCATGATCACGTAGCCGTAGCCATCGGTCGTGGTGCAGACGGCTGCGCTCTGGGCATCGGTGAGCTCCACGGTCACCGCCGTGTCGGCATCGAGGACGCGGAGGAAGTCGCTCACGAAGCGAGGATCGAGCTTGATGCGCACCGTCGCGCCGGAGTGGTCGATCGGCAATTCGATCCGGCTCTCACCACTCTCCGACGATCGTCCCGTGAGGACCAGTTGCCCGGCCTCGAAGGAGAAATCGACCCCCTTCGACTGTTCGCTGGTGACGATCGCCGCCTGACGGACCGCCGCGAGGAGTGGCCCGGCGACGAGATTCACGCGGATCGCATCGGGCCTGGTGGGGAAGACGTCGCGCCAGCGGGGGAAACGCCCCTCGACAAGCCGCGAGGAAATCGTCGTCGATCCGCTCCGGAAGAGGATCTCGCTAGGGCGGACCGCGATCTGCACCGGCACGTCGGCGCTGCCCAGGCAGCGTTCCACCAGTTGCATCGCCCGC
The DNA here is from genome assembly GCA_945860405.1 of Candidatus Kuenenia stuttgartensis. Classification (GTDB taxonomy): domain Bacteria; phylum Planctomycetota; class Planctomycetia; order Pirellulales; family UBA1268; genus QWOP01. The sequence goes on from CAMARC010000109.1 coordinate 5,002, forward strand.
GCCGGGACGATCGGCGCAGCCTCCGCCGCTCCTCCGCCGGTGGCGACGGCCGGCCCCTGCATCTTGGCGAGCCTGCGGCCGTCGGTGCCGACCGCCGTCACCTGCTTGTCACCCAGTTCGACGAGGACTCCCCCGAGGGCATAGCGGCTCGACTCGTTGTCGGTGGCGAACACCGTCCGTCGGACGAGTTCACGGACCAGCGGCGTCGAGAGTTCATGGCCGGAGTCGGAAGGGAAGCTGGCGACGGCGGGAAACTCGAGCGGGTCTTCGGCCGGCAAGCGGAACTCGCTCCGCGGCGCCTTGACAATCGTGGCGGTGCCGTCGGTATGAATGTCGAACACCGTGCCGGCTGGGCTTTCACGGACGATCGCCGCCAGTCGAGCACTGGGGAGGAGCACTGCCCCGGGCGCTGACGTCTCGACCCCATCGATGCTGATGCGGATTCCTACCTCGAGGTCGGTGGCCGAGAGCACGGCTGTCTCCCGATCGGCCTCGAGTTTGACGTTGGTGAGAACCGGCTTCGGCGACCGGGCCGGAACCACAGCCTGGGCGCTCTGGAGAGCCGCAAGGAGCGGCTCGCGCACACATCGCACTTTCATGTCGGACCCCTTCGGACGAACCGCCTCGCAGCCCGGGAACCCGGCCACGGAAAACCCCTACTGTACCCGACCCGGCGGGCACAGAAACCCCCGCCGATCCACTCCCCACTCCGTCCCAGATCCTTCCCTCTTTTTCTTCTCCTCATGGATGAAAGAAAGGAAGGAGGGGAAACAAGAAGATCAGCAAAACCAGCATTATGCGAAACGACGCGAAAGGCTGGACAAATGTCCTTCCATGGCTCCATTGACCCAGAAAAACACGAAGGAAAACAGGTTTCTTCGGCTTTCGGTGATGTCGATTGAAGCGTTGGAATCGTGTCGGAAAAAAGCTGCCAGGCTGACGAATGAAGGCCGTTTGGGGGGCTAGAGGTCGAAGGTCGACCGTGAGAATGGCAGTCGCAGAACGTGGTTTCGCGGTGCCCGGAGGGTGTGTGGCGCGCCCAAACGGGGTGACGGCGTGGTGTGGCAATGTTGGCCGGGGAACGGGAGTCCCCGTTGCCCACAGATTCCGACGGCATCCCGACAGCAGCCGACAGGGACTGCTGGCCTCGAAAAAGGACCAAAACCCGGCTTTGTTTGCGACCGAGGGGCGGGGTGGAGGATCGAAAAACCGAGGCCCCCCGGCCATCAGGCCGGAGGGCCTCGTGCGGAATCTGGAGGTCCTAAAGCCCCCGGGAGGGGCCAGGCCGGCCGGATCCCAGCGCGGTCAGGTCGACGGGTTCCGCCGGGCCGAGGCGGAGAGATCCGCAGCCCGAGGCGTCCGCCGTCTTGTCGCTCCATAGCCCAGCAAGAGGCAACCGAGGGCCGCCAGCGGGAGCGTCGCCGGTTCGGGCACGGCGACGAACGTGTAATCGATGATCACGTTCGCACCGCTGCGGCCCACCCGGAACGCCGCGCCGGGGCGGATGTCGGCGAGGCCGGCGCCCTGGGAGTCAGGCCCAGGGGAGCCCACCGTGAACAGACCTGTCGAGCCGTCGGCGCTGGTGGCGTCGATCACCAACCAGGATTGCGGGGCTGACCAGAAGGGATCGGTCCAGTCGACCGTCGAACCGACCTCGTCGAAAACGAGCTGGAGGGTACTGTCCGCGTCGATCGTGACGACACCCAGCGGCACGTCGATAGCATCGTAGAGAATGCCACGATCGGCGAGTGCAGACGTGCTTGCCGCCAACTCCCAGCGGAGTGTGCTGCCGGCGGCGTAGCTCAGGCCGCCAGTGAAACTCTGCAGCCCGGGGGAGTTGCCCGGGGAGTGGATGGCACCGGGGCCGATCGTGACCGGGCCAGTGAAGGTCACCCCGTCCCCCTTGACGACGCCGTTGGCCTCGACATTGAGCGTGCCACCGACAAAGCCCGTGTAAGAAGACGTGCCGGCGAGCGTCTGGGTGCCGGAGAATCCTTCGGCGTTGCGGATCGTGCCACCGTTGTTGGCGAGGGTGTTGGCGACCGAAAGCGACGCCAGATCGAGGATCGCGCCGTCGCCGACGGTCACCGCCCCGGTTCCGAAGGCAGACGCACCCCCTGCAATCAACGTGCCCGCCGCGATGGTCGTCCCGGCGGAGTATGGATTGGCTCCGGAAAGCGTCATCGACCCGCTGCCTTCCTTCACCAGCGCGATGTTCGCCTTGCCGGCGGTGCCGATCGGGCCGGCATAGCTACCGTTCCCCGTCCCACTGACAGTGAGAGTCGAGGTGATCCCCGCGACGGAGTTCACGATCCCGCCGACGCCGGAACTCGCGCCGGCGAGGAAGGCGATCTGCTGGGCATGGCCATTGAGATCGATCGATCCGGCGGTCGAGCCGAAGGTCACGCCGGCCGTCGTCGGCAGGGCGTTGTCGACGCCGAGCTTGTGGACGCCGGTCGCGGAGCTGTTGACCGTGACGTCGCCGCTGAACGTGCTTTGGGCGTTGAGATTGGTGACGCCGGCGCCTCCGGAACCGCCGACGGCGAAGTTCAGGTTGCCGGTCCCGGTGATCGGGCCGTTGACGTTGAGCGTGTTGCCGCTGGTGGCACCGATGTTCAGGGCTCCGCTGGCAAGCGCGAGTTCGAGCGGATTGGAGAGCGTGCCGCTGCCGCCGGAGACGGCGACCGACTGCCCTCCCTTTGTGAACTCGATCGCCCCGGTGCCTGTCTGCACCGAGTTGACGTTGACGCGGACGTTCGCGCCGGTGAACGCCACCTTGCCGCCGGCAAAGAGCGGTTGGAGATCCGTCGTCACGTTCAACGTGCCGGTGGCCGCTACCTCGAGCTTGCCGGCGGCGACCGCCAGATTGGAGGTGGGAAGCGTGGCCACGGAAAGGGTTCCCGCTCCCCCCTTGGTGAGCAGGCCGTTGCGCGTCAGCAGCCCACTGAGGGCGAGCGTGCCGCCGTCGGCGACGTCGATTCCACCGCCACTGGCGGCCACGGTGATCGGATTGGAGATCGTCGTCGTCGCCGTGCCGTCAAACGCGATTTTGCCGCCGCCGGAGAGGTTCACGGGGCCGCTCCCCAGGCCAGCGTCGCCGAATCCGATCGTGCCGGCGGAGGCGTTGATCGCGCCGGTGGTGGTCACCGTGGATCCGGTCACATCGATCCGACCCGGGCCGGTATTGGTGAGGGAGGCCGCGCCGGTGAGGCTTCCGGCGACGGTCACGACAGCGCTTCCGGCATTGGTGACCGCGACGTTCTCGCCGATCGAGCCGGCGAGGGTGAGGTCGCCCCCTGCAGTGCGCACCGAACCGGACCCAGTGATGTTGCCCGTCAGACTCGCGGCATCGATCCGGTTGACGAGCAGGGTTGTGCCGCCCGCTAGCGAAACATCGCCGGAGAGATCACCGCTGGTTCCCCCTTGACCCACCTGGAGGGTGCCGGCGGACAGCGCGACCTGCGAGGCGGTGGTGCTGCCGGCGAGGACGAGCGTGCCGGGGCCGGCTTTGGTGAAGCCATTCAGGGCGAGAACGTCGGAAGCGATCGTCGTCGTGCCAGCCGCGGTGGTGATAGCGTTGACCGGGGTGCTCGCGCCGCCGAGGTGGAGAGCGCCCTGGGCCAACGTGTAGTCGGCGACCTCAAACTGGATTCCGTTGTTGGCCTGCACGACGCCGTCGACGGCCACCGTCCCGGCGGGGCTTGCAAACACGGCGGTTCGCGACGGATCCCACGTGCCGCTCGACCAGCCGCTGCCACCCTCCGACCATGTCCCGCTGCCCCCGTCCCAGGTGGAGACGTTCCCCGGGGTAAACACGAGATAGAGGCCGGTGCCCGATGCGCCGGTGTCACTCACGGTGAACGTGCCGCCGGCAAGATTGTTGGCAAACCCGGAGGCGTCGACGGTGAAGCGGTTGGCGTCGAAGCCGAAAAGGCTCCCGGCCGTGGTCATCATCGCCCAGGAGTTAGCGGCGCTGTCGTTGAAGTTGATCGCTGTCCCCGCCGCGCCGCCGGCGCTCGAGGCGCTGGCCAGCCGGATCGTAAACGAGCCCGAGCCGGGCACGGTGATGTCGCCTGTGGTGCTGAGGAGATCCCAGCCGCTGCCGGCACTTCCAGCGGCGTCATAGATCTGAAAATGGAGCCCGCCGCCACCGGCGAGCGTGGTCGCCCCCATCGTGAACGTGCCGATGGCGTTCATGTTCGGGGCGATCGTGCCGCCGACGGTCGCTGCGCCGCTGACCGTGCCTGAGCCACCGAGCGTCTGGCCGTTGGCAACCGTGTAGCCGGCCGCGACGGCCGCGACGTCGAACGTCGCCCCGGAGGCGACGGTGACCGTCGGCGAGGCGTTGATCGAGCCGGCCCCGGAGAGGGCGAGCGTTCCCTCCGCGATCGTCGTCGAGCCGGTGTAGGTGTTGGCCCCGGTGAGCGTCTGGGTGTTAGCGCCGGTCTTGACCACGTTGATCATCTGGCTCCCGGTGCCGATCACGCCCCCAAAACCGTTGCCGGGGGTCGTGGCGCCGCCGAGGGTGAGGGTGGCATCCTGGGGACCGTTGTTGACGATCGAGAGGTTTTTCGCGCTCCCCACCGTGGCATTGGCGCCGTCGGCGAGGTAGGCCACCTGCTGATTGAAGCCGTTGATGTCGAGCCGAGCGGCACCGAGGCCGGTCTTCGTGCCGACGATCACGCCGGTTGTTGTGGGGAGGGCATTGGCGATGCCGAGCTTGATCGAGGCGGTGCCGGCGACGTCGGGGGCATTGGCATTGATCGTCGTGTTGCCGGTGTAGGTGTTCTGGGCGGAGAGCGTGAGGATGCCGCCGCCGCCACCCCCCAGCGTGCTGTTGGAGAGATCGAGATCGGAGTCGCCGCTGATCACGCCGGAGATCGTGAGGTTGCCGGTGGTGCTCGTGTTCAGCCCCCTTGTCGCCCCGATCGTGCTCGTGAAAGTCCCTGGCGTGTAGGTGGCGTCAGTCCACGATCCGGCGGTGAACGACTGGCCGGTCGAATTGAGGCCGATGCCTGCCGAGACGGTGCCGCCGGTGTTGCCGGAGAGGTTCGAGATCAGGGCCCCGGAGGTGGGGAGTTGGATCTGGCCGCTCCCTGAGAGCGTGGCCCCGTCGTTGACGTTCATCCGCTGCGTGCCGGAGAGGACGAGGTTGCCCGTCAGCACGCCCGAGGCAGCGAGGTTGTAGATGCCGGTGGCGGTCGGCCCGCCGCCGAGGACGAGGTTGCCGGCTGCCACGGTCACTCCGCCCCCCGAGGAGGGAACGAAGTTTCCATTGACCGTCAGATTGCCAGCCCCCGACTTCGTCAGCAGCCCCGAGAGCGACGACATGCTCGCTACAGCGAGATTCTGGCTGCCGGTGTCGATCGTGCCGCCGCCGCTGCCGATGACGACATCGTTGGGAAGTGCCATGGCCGAGCCGGCCGTGCTCTGGAGCGTGGCGCCGCTCGAGAGCGTGATCCCGCCGGAGCCGAGCCGGCCGGCGCCGTCGATCTGCACGGTGCCGCCAGAGACATTCGTGCCGCCGACGAAGTCGTTGTCGCTGGAGAGGGCGAGGATCCCGGCGCCGGTCTTTGCGAGCCCCGTCGAGCCGGTGATCTTGTCGCCGGCGGTCGCGCCGCTGAAGGTGTAGCTGCCGGCCGCGGCCGAGACGGTGAGCGACGAGGGAGCGAGGGCCCCCGAGAGATTGATCGTGCCGCCGGCGGAGTTGCCGAACGTCACCTGATCGCCGTCGGTGAAGGTGGAGGTACTCGAGCCGGTGGTCCAATTGGCCGTGGTCGTGTCCCAGGTGCCACCGCCGGCAACATCCCATCCGAGGCCCTTGGCGTTGAGGACCGAGAGGTTGAAGTTGTCGACGCCTGCCATGGCGTCGCTCCCGCCGTCGTCGGCGTCGTTCCAGCGGATGTAGAGGTATTGGTCGCTTGCCCAATTCACCCCCGTGAGGTTTCCCGCTTTGTTGCCGATCGTGAACAGGGGTGTGATCGCGGCCTGGGTGCCGGGAGCGCCGGTGCCGTTCGACGGCGTGGTGAATCCGAGGGTGGTGCTCGTCCACGAGCCGGCGGAGTTGTTGAACGTGCCGTCGCCGGTGGCGCTCCCCGACACGACGTTCGCCGAGCTCACCCGGTATGACATCGGATAAGGATTGGGGGTCGTCGCCGGATTGCGGTTCATGACCGCGTCGTAGGCGAGGGAGAGGTTGTTGATCGTCCCGCCTGAGGTGTTCTTGAGAACGACGCCGAAGAAGCCGTTGCTCGCCCCGGCGCCCTGCGAGCCGAAGGCCCGGTTGGTGGGGCTGGCGGAATCGACGAGCTGGTAGAAGGCACCGGTGTTCGACGATCCGTTGTTGATCCCGGTCTTGTTGCTCGTGCCGAGGCCGTAGGCATACCACCCGTTGACCGACGCACTCGATCCCGACATCGTGAGCGTCGAGATGTCGAGCATCGTCCTGGCATTGATGTTCGTCGTGCTTGCCGAAGTGCTCCCGGTCATCCCCTGGAA